>JARWGK010000058.1:0-42376 GCA_040409725.1 Natronomonas sp. | reverse complement strand
CGTTCGCCGAACCAGGTCACGCTCTGGCTGTCGGTGAGCGCCTCGTCGGCGCGTTCGTCGGGGTCGGGTTGGACCTCGTCGAACACGATTCCGTCGCCGCGTTCGACGACGAGCCGTTGATCCGGGGAGATGTACAGCCCGCCGGCGAAGACGTCGCCGACGACGATTCTGTCGCCGTCGACGGCGGTAAAGCCGTCCCAGCGGAAGGAGAGGCGAACGACCCCGAGGTTGTCGTCGAGGCCGGCGACGGTTGCCTCCCGTTGGAATTCGGTCGCGGCCATCTCACGGTCGGTGGCCGCGGATCCGTCGTCGGCCAGCGTCGCCGCACGATCACGGAAGTTGACGAACAGTTCCGTCTCTTCGGTGTTGAACTCCTCGGCGAAGGCTTCGAAGTCCTCGACGTCCTCGTCGGTTTCGAGCGTCCGTTCGTACCGGAACTGCCACGTCGCGGAGCCGTCGTCGTGGACGGTGATGCGGAACTCGGTCCGATCGAACTCCTGGTCGGTTTCCTGTAGTGAGAATCCGCCGGCCGACGCTGCGGCCGATTCGACGGGTGGGGACGCGTCGTCGGCAAGGGGCTCCGACGTCGCGTCGTCGGCAACCGCAACCGCTGGCGCCAACGGGGCACAGATCAAAAGACCCACACAGAGGGCGACGATGGCCCGGCGGTGCCGTGGCATCAGTACCGGATATGTGACCGGGGTCCGTATAAAAATCCTGAACTCGGCTGTCGGGTCGTGAAACGGCTGTGTCAGCTCAATCGTCCCGTCTGCGGTACGTCAGGAACGTCAGCCGGTCGGTCTGCTCCCGGTCGGCGACGATCCATGTCTCGTCGTCGATTTCCGGAAAGCGGGTATCTCCGTCCGGCGATTCCGGCACCTCCGTGATCACCAACTCGTCGGCACGGTCGAGAAACGCCTCGTAGACGGTTCCACCACCGGCGACGTAGACGGTATCGACCGCCGTTTCCTCGTTTGCGATCCGGAGTGCATCCTCGACACCGGTCGCGTGGACTGCCCCGTCGGGTAGCTCGACGGTCTCCCGACGTGAGAGGACGATGTTCAGTCGGCCGGGAAGCGGCCCGCCGATCTGTGCGGCGATCGTCTCGTAGGTCCGTCGGCCGAGGACGACGGGATGTCCCATCGTCGTCTCCTTGAAATGTGCCAGATCCGCCGGATACGACCACGGCATCTCGCCGTCGGCACCGATGACGCCGTTTTCTGCCACGGCGGCGATGAGTGAGACACGCATCATTCTGCGACGGCGAAATCGATCCCCGGGGCCGGGTCGTACTCCTGCAGTTCGACGTCGGCGAACTCCAGTGCGTCGAGTGGCTTTTGGGCCACCGAGATCCGTGGACGGGAGCGTGGCTCACGAGACAACTGCGTGAGAAGCCCCGGAATGTGGTCGTATCCCGGTTCGTTCGGTTCCGGCGGAGCCGTATCCTCGAGCCACCGTCTGACGGAGGCGTACTCCGCCCGGTCGTCGACGGCAGCGACCCGCTCCCGTAGCTGTGGGAGGTTTTCGGCGTACCACGCCGCCCGTTTTCCCTCGCCACAGTAGATGTGGGCGTCGACGATGGTGTGGCCGAAGGAACCGACGGTGAGATCGGTCTGATTCGCCACGGCGTGAGTCAGGATCGAATACGCCGCGAGGTTGAACGGCACGCCGAGGGCGATGTCGCCCGACCGCTGGGTGAGATGCGTGTTGAGTCGACCGCCCTGAACGTTGAAGACGAACGTGTAGTGACACGGTGGCAGCGTCGAATCCGCGGCATTCGCGGGATGCCACGCCGAGACGACCATTCGCCGGGAGTTGGGTGCTTCCTGCAGCGTGTCGAGAACGTAGGCAATCTGATCGAACACCCGTCGCTTCGATCCGTCCGGCGCCTCCTCGGTCCGCACCCAGCGGTCCGTCTCCTCGGGCCACGATTCCCCGGAGAGCCGTCCGGAGCCCTCCGGGACCGGAAACCGACGCCAGAAGCGCCCGTACGCCGTGTCGAGACGGCCATCGTCGTCGGCCCAAGCGTCCCAGATCGCCGTCTCCTCCCGGAGGTTTCTGACGTGTTCCTCCCCGGAGAGATACCAGAGCAACTCGTGGATCAGCGAGTTCCACCGGTAGCCGTCCATCCGCTTCGTCGTCAACAGTGGAAAGCCCTCTCGCAGGTCCACCTCGTAGTGGTGGCTGAAATCCGAAACGGTGTCGACACCCGTCCGATTGGGTTTGTGGGTCCCGTTTTCGAGGACGGATGCGACGAGGTCGTGATACTGACGCATTCGATGGTATCGAAGGATGGCTCGGTTAAAATTATTCGCTCTCCGTACAGCCATCCGGAGCACGTGCCGCCGCTGTAACCACTGAACCGAGATCCATCAGCGGCGTCCGGCGAGTCGTGCACTCGCCACGACCGCCTGTCCGTACGAGAGTCCGCCATCACCCGGCGGAACCTGCTCGTGTGAGAGATACGTGTATCCCGCGTCGGTGATTCGCCTCCGCAGTTCTCGATCGATGAACGCGTTGTACGCAACGCCACCGGTGAATCCGATCGCATCGACGGAGCGGGTTGCTGCCGCCGACAGTGCGATTTCCGCGAGGCCGGCGGCGAGTAACTGCTGTGCCGTCGCCGCTGTGTCGGCTGGACCGCGTTCCTCGAGACGTTCGGCGAGCATCCCCATCGCCGCCTGCACGTCGAGCGTTTTCACCCCTCGTCGTGTCTCGATCGGTGGGTCGATGTCGACCGGCGTGCCGTCTTCTGCCGTGGCCTCCAGCCGAAGGGCCGGTTCACCCTGATACCGCCGCTCCGTACAGACTCCACACAGTGCTGCAGCCGAATCAAGGAACCGCCCGGCGCTCGTCGACAGCGGACTGTTGAGTCCGCGCGCTGCTTGCTTCAGCACCGTCTCTGCCTCACCGTCCGTCGAAACGGTGTCCGTTTCGAGAAGCACCGATTGCGCCCGCTCCGGAGCCACCTCGGACAAAAGCGCAGCCGTGATCCGTGCCGGATTTCTGACCGCCGTCTCACCGCCCGGCAGCCGGAATCGCGAGAGCCCACCGACCCGTTCGGCAGCATCGAGTCGGGCGTCCAGCACCTCACCGCCACGGACGATTCCACCGGCCCCGTATCCGGTCCCGTCGGCCGCCACGACGATGGCCCGATTTCGCTCGTGTTCCGCCAACAGCGATGCCGCATGCGCGTGGTGATGTTGCACCGCAACGGTCGGTTCGTCCCGCCGTTCGGCAATCCTCGTCGTCTCGATGTCCGGATGTTCGTCGTGTACCACGACGGCCGGCGTGACATCGAGCAGATCGAGCAGCTTCCTCGTCGTTTCGCGGTGAAACCCAACTGTCTCCGGGTCGGATACGTCGCCGATATGCTGTGAGAGCACGACCGAGTCGTCGCGCGTGGCTCCGATGGTGACGTCGGAGTGTCCCCCTACGGCGAGAACCGCCTCGTCAGAGGAAACCGGCAGCGGTAGCGGACGCGGAACGTACCCACGGGACCGACGGAGGATTCGTTTGCCATCCTCGAGCGGTCGAACGACGCTGTCGTCACACCGATTCTCGATCGGACGATCGTGCACCACCGCGAGATCGAGGGCGTCGAGATCGAGCAGTTCGGATTCGGTTGTCGCCATCGGCACCCCCGGTCGGTTCGCACTCGTCAGGACGATCGGTTCGGAACCGAGTCGATCGAACAGAAGGTGGTGGAGACCGCTGTACGGTAGCATGACACCGACCGTTCCGACGCCCGGCGCGACGACATCGAGCCACTCCGCCTCCCCCTTCGGAAGCAGCACGATCGGTCGCCGTTTGCTCGTCAGGAGCCTCGGTTCACAGTCGGCGACGAACTCACGAACCGCCGAAACCGACGGTGCCATCGTCGCAAACGGCTTCGTTGGGCGACCGAGACGTTCCCGAAGGCGTTCGACGGCCGAAGCATCGGTGCCACGGCAGGCGATGTGACAGCCACCGGCACCCATGATACCGACGAGTGCGCCGTTTCGAAGGCGTTCGGCCGCCGTGTCGATGGCTGCCGGGCCGGTTGCCACCTGATCGTCGTCCGGGGAAACAGCAGAAACCGACGGGCCACAGGATGGACAGGCGATCGTCTGTGCGTGAAACCGTCGGTCCGTTCGATCCTCGTAGTCCGCCTCACAGTCAGCACAGAGCGAAAACGCCTCGAGTGCAGTTCGATCCCGGTCGTACGGGAGGCCCGAACTGATCGAAAATCGTGGGCCACAGTCGACACACGCCGTTGCCCAGTACTCGGAAAACCGCGAATCGTCGTTCCGTATATCGGCGAGACAGTCCGAACAGACCGCGGTGTCGGGTGGAACTAGGGCCGTCCGATCACCGGTATCCGTCGAATCGTCGATTCGAAACCCGGATCGGCCACGTGGCCGCGTCGCCTCGATCGACGTCGATTCGATCCGGGCCAACCGCGGCGGGTCGGTCCTGATCGTCTCGATTGCGGTATCGACCGCCGACTGTGGCCCTTCGAGATGGACGACGACACCATTGTCGGTGTTTCGAACCGACCCGGACAGCCCGTTTGCGACCGCAGTCCGGGCGACGAACGGTCGAAATCCGACGCCCTGGACGGTTCCGGTGACCGTGAGGGAAACGGCGTCGGCAGGGTCGGCGATCGAACTACCCTCGATGTTTCCCGGCATTGGTCGATGGGTGCTGGTCCCGCTTGGTCTCCCAGAGGTGTGTTTCCAAGGCGCCGATCCCGGCTTCGGTCTCTGCGCTCGTCGTCAAAACCGGCAGTTCCGGATCGATCCTCCGGATGTCTGCACACATCCGTTCGACATCGGCACCGACCGCATCGGCGATGTCCGTCTTGTTGATTACAGCGAGGTCAGAGGCCTGAAACAGCAACGGGTGTTTTCTGACCACGTCGTCTCCCTCCGTGACGCTGACGACGACGACACGAATCGTCGCACCGATCGGAAAGTCGGCCGGACAGACCATGTTCCCGACGTTTTCGACGATCAGCGTGTCGAGTGATTCGAGGTCGAGCCGATCGACCGCGTCACCGACTCGCGTTGGATCGAGATGACAGTCCTTGCCCGTCGTGACATCGACGGCCCGGACGCCGTGGTTTCGATACCGTCTGGCGTCGTCGTCGCCGGCGACATCACCGACGACGACGGCGACCGTCTCGTCGTCCGGTCGGCGTTCGAGCAACCGCTCGACGAGTGCCGTTTTCCCGCTTCCCGTCGCCCCGAGGAATTCGACGGCGAAAACGCCGTGGTCGTGAGCGACCCGCTCGTGGACTGCTGCTGCCTCGCGCTCGATCGCTGCAAGAACGTCACCGTGTGGATTGGACTCCTCCGTTTCCTCGTCGGTCTGCCGGGTGAATCGGTGGGTCCGGAGTGGTTCGAGTAGCTCCGTCGGCCGGAGCGATTCGAGCAGTGCATCGAGCCGCCTGTTGAACGTCTGGTGGGGGTCTGTCATTACGATCGTTTCGGGGTACCGACGGTGTCCGCTCGATCTGATACGTCGGGTCGGTCGGGAACTTCGATTCGCGCGACGCGGCACTCGCGGCCGGCGGTCAGCGACAGCCGACTCCCGCAGTCGGGGCACCGAAGCGACGGCGTCTCCGGCGTGACACCGTCGATGGACGACGGCGAACCGGACCAGCCACAGGAACAGCGTCCGCGGGGATCGATTCGATCGAACTCGATCGTCGCCGTCGCCGCTGGGGTTCCGTCTGTGAGTGCGTCGAGACAGAACTCGAGTTGATCGGCGGCGACGTGTGTCGCTGTCCCGAGTTCGACGGTTATCGTGTCGATCCTGTCGGCGCCGTGATCTGCTGCTGCGTCGAGTGCCGCGTCTACGAGCCGTTGTGCAACGCTGAGTTCGTGCATCCTAACAGATCCGGGGCAGTCGTTCGCCGCTTGCCTCGGTGAGATACCGTTCACCGATCCCGGTGTCGACGACGACCCGCCCCTCGCCGTCGGGGACGGCCCGGCCGATCACCGCCGCCTCGGGCGCCCCACGCTCGTGAAGTGCATCGAGGACTGCCGACGCGTCCTCGCGTTCGACACCCAGAACCATCCGGCCTTCACAGGCAACCGTCATCGGATCGAGTCCGAGAACGTCGGCGACCGTTTCCGTCGCGTCGTCGACCGGAACCGCCCGATCGTCGAGACGAATTCCGACGTCACCGGCCGTCGCCAGTTCGGTGAGTGCCGTCGCCAGCCCGCCACGGGTCGGATCTGTCGCCGCTGTCACCGTTCCGGCCCCCCTCGCGGCAGCGACCTGATCGTTGATCGGAGCCACGTCGCTTTCGAGTGCCGCCTCGAAGCCGAAGGATTCCCGTTCGGCGAGCAGCGCGATCCCGTGATCTCCGACCGGACCGGTGACGATGAGTCGATCGCCGGCACTGAGACCATTCGTGGTAAGCTGTGTGCCGCGTGGAATCCGTCCGACGCCGGTCGTGTTGATCACGATTCCGTCCAGGTCGTCGTCGGGGAGAACCTTCGTGTCGCCGGTCGTAACGACGGTGCCTGCCCGTTCGGCCGCTTCGGTCATCGAATCGAGGACGGACTCGACGGTCGCTCTCGGCGTTCCGGCCGCGACGACGAGTCCGCAGGTGAGCGTCACCGGATCCGTCGCACCCATCGCAGCCAGGTCGTTGACCGTTCCGGCAACGGCCAAGGCCCCGATGTCGCCGCCGGGGAAGACGGGCGGATCGACGACGTGGCTGTCGGTCGTCACGACGAGTGATCCGTCGCCGGTCGGGAGGACGGCCCCATCGTCGAGTGCCTCGATCCCGACTGCATCGTCGGGAAGATCCGCCTCGAAACGTGGGACGACCGCCTCCGACAGCAACTCACGCATCTCGCCTGTTCCGGCACCGTGTGCGGCGGTGATCGTCGCCTCGTCCGCCGCAGTCGACTGGTTTTGGTAGCTCATCGGTGTGAGGCCTCCCCGAACTCGTGGTTGATCCGACACGGCCCTTCGTCGCTGACCATACACGCCCCGACGGGATTTCGCGGGGTGCACTCCGAACCGAACAGTGGACAGTCCGACGGCGTCGCACGTCCGGCCATGATTTCGCCACAGCGGCACGCGCTTTGTCGATCGCCGCCGTCCGGAACGTCGATGTCGAATCGTCGTCTCGCGTCGTATTCGGCGTACTCCGGACGGATCGACAGCGTTGCTCCGGGGACCTCGGCGATGCCCCGCCACTGTCCCGGGACGCGCTCGAAGACGTCCCAAAGCGCCGTCTGTGCCGCCGGATTGCCGTCCGCGCTCACACATCGTGGATAGGCGTTTTCGACGGTGGCCTCGTCTGTGGCGATCAGTTCGACCAATTCGATCAGCCCGTACAGGACGTCGATCGGTTCGAAGCCACCGACGACGACCGGGCGACCGTGATCAGCCGCGATCGGTTCGTAGACGGCCGTTCCGGTGATCGTCGCGGCGTGACCAGCCGCGAGGAATCCATCGACCCGCGTGTCCGGGTGTGCGGCGACGACGTCCATCGCCGGCGGGATGTACTTGTGTGCTGAGAGCAACGAGAAGTTCGACGGCGGCTCATCCCGCAGAACGCTCGCGGTCGGAGCAGCCGTGGTCTCGAATCCGACGCCAAAAAACACCACCTCGTCGTCACTGCCGGCGGCGATGTCGGCGGCCTCGTCAGCACTGTAGACGATTCGAACGTCGGCTCCGTTCGCCCGGGCGTCCGCGAGACTTCGATCGCTCCCGGGAACTTCGAGCATATCGCCGTACGTCACGGCGGTGTGGCCGGCCTCGGCGAGGGCGACTGCCTCGTCGACTTCTGCGCTGTCGGTGACACACACCGGACAGCCGGGCCCCATGGCGACGGTGAGGCCATCGGGGAGAACACTCCGGATGCCGAACTCTGCGATGGTCTCCTCGTGGGTGCCACAGACGTGGACGATCCGGATCGGTTCGTCGAACTCCGACACCAGTTCCTCGAGTCGATCGGTGAGTGCCGCGGCCCGATCCGGATCGCGGAATTCGAGGCTCTCGAGACCAGCCTCCGGTCGTGATGCGGTCATCGACCGGTCCCTCCGTCTGTACTCGCCGGGCGACGACCCTCGGCTGCCGTCTGCGATCGGTTGGCTCCATCGGGGTCGTCGATCGCAGACTCGTACAGGTCGATCGTTCGTTCGACCTGTCTCTCGGGAATCTTCCGGATGGCGAATCCGGCGTGGGTGAGGACGTAATCTCCGGGGTCGACGTCGGCCCCGACGATGTCGATCCGGACCGTCTTTTTTGCCCCGCCGAAGTCGACCGTGGCCTCTGGGCCGTCGATCGAACGAACCTCGCCGGGAACGCCGAGACACACTACGTCTCACCTCCGTTCGTCTCCTCGCCGGTTTGCCAGGGGTCCTGTGAGAGCAGTCGCTCCGGCCTGAGTCGACCCCGTACCTTGTGTCCGTTCCGTTCGTGTTCGTCGACCGCTTCGGCCGAGATTTCGGTTTCGCAGTCGACACAGTACCACTTCGAGTTCATGAATCGATCACCAGTTGTTCTATCGCCGGTGTATTCGCCTTCGACGACGGCGACACAGTCCGGAACGACCGCCTCGACCGTCGGCGTCAACGCCAGATTCGCCTCGATCCGAGCCGGAACGACGCCGACAACGACAATTCGATCGGGGAGGTCGTAGACACTCTCACACCGTCTGGTCGCCGCTGCAAACGTGAAATCGTGCATCAATACCTCCGTGGGCGCGTCGGCGTCGTCGAGTCGAACACGGTGGATCGTCCCGGGTGGATCGTCGCCGTCGATCGCGTCGACGACGATGGCCTTCCGGCTGCCGTCCATCGCCTCCAGGGCGAGGAGTGCCGTCGTTCCGACGAACGTCGCCTCGGTAGCTATTCCCCTCTCCGTTAGCTCACGGACGACGGCCCGAGCCACACCGTCGTCTCCCATCGTGGGGTTGCCGACGCCGACCACGACGGTCATTCGCCCCCTCCCGGAGCGTGTGGTTCGATCGTCGTCTCGAAGGATTCCGCTCCGTCGTGGACGTGGACGCCACAGCCGAGACAGGGGTCGAACGATCGGATCGTTCGCATCACGTCGGTCGGATCGGTCACGTCCGGCACCTCGATGCCCTCCGCGGCCGCCTCGAAGATGCTCGGTTCGCCATCGGCGTCGCGCGGTCCGAGGTTCCACGTCGTCGGCGTGATGAGTTGATACCCCGTGACTGCGCCGTCTTCGATTTCGACCCAGTGTGAGAGGGCTCCGCGGGATGCACCCCAGAAGCCGATTCCGCGACCCGAGAAGTCGTCACTCCAACTTGCGGTCATCTCGGCGTCGATATCGAGTGCATCGAGCCACTCGAGCAGGTAGCTTCGAACGAGCAGCAGTTCCTGAACGCGTGCGGCGAGTCGGTTGAACGTGCTCGATTCCCGGGAGCCACCGCCGACGGTGCGCCGAATCGCTCCGGGATCGCGTTCGGCGGCGATCAGCCGTGCAAGCGGCCCGGTTTCCATCGAGTCACCCTCGAACCGCGGGGCTTTCCCCCAGGAGTAGGCTCCCGGCTTCTCGGGGTCGGGGTCTGGCGCCGGAGCGTCGGCCGGGGAGCCACCGGAGGCATCCGTATACCAGGAGTGAGAGACGTCCTCGGTGATTCCGGCGGCGAGTTCCTCGCGTGTCGGTTGAGCGAGGCTGCCGTCGCGATAGATGCCGGGCGGCAACACGAGGTCGTCGTCGCCGGTTCCGTAGAACATCCCGTTTGCGTAAAACCGCCCCGGACCGATGCCGAAATCCGTCGCACCACATTCGGCTGCTGCGACGAGGATCGAACAGATGTCGTACAACCCGGGTGCCGTCTCGGTCGGCCCGCGGCGGTTTCGGGCACGCTCCATCGTCGCTTCGATCGCCTCGGTCGGTCCGAGCCACGAATCGATCGCCTCGATCGTCTCCCGGACCTCTTGCACCGTCTCCCGGTCGGGATCGGAGACGACACCACCGGGTGCATAGGTGAGCGGATGCGGGGCTCGTCCGCCAAACTCCGAAAACGCCTGCAGGAGGCGGCGCTGTTTCTCCAGTGCCGTCTGGTACCCGTCTCCTTCGACCGGATCGAGTCGGTCGAAACCGGTGTCGGCGACCGCGTCGCTGTAATCCGGACCGGCAAGTGTGAAGAGATGGATGGTGTGGTTCCACAGAAGAAACATCCCTTCCATGATATCTCGCAGGAGGCGGCCGTTTTCCGGCACCGAATCGAAGACGCCGGCGCGTCTGGCGGCGTCCTCGATCGCGAGAATCGAGGCCTGTCTGTGGCAGGTGAAACAGACGCCACAGACCATCTGTGTCACCTGTGGAACGTCCGACGGGCGCCGGTCGAGGACGATGTTCTCGATCCCGCGAAACATGTTCATCTCGCTTTCGGCCCGAACGACACGTCCGTCTTCGACGGTGAGTGTCGTGCTGTGGTGGCCTTCGATTCGCGTCGTCGGGTCGATTGCTATCTCTGGCATGTCTTCAGTTGTGATGTGCGTTGAAGCTGATCGGCTCGTCGTCGGCGTATCTGTCGTACAGCCAGACGACGGCGACGAGCGGTGCAAGCGGAAGGACGACCACGAGGAGGAGACAGCCGATCGCGATCCCGACCGGATCCCGTGGAACGTCGGCGGGAAGCGCCGCGTTCGTGTCCGTCGATGCGGCCGGAGAACGAACCGTCTCGTCGATCGATCGGTCGGACGGGTCGGGATCCTCCTCCGTCGACGGAGGGGACTGACGGGTGTTCGCCTCGTTCGTCGACGGATCCGACGAGGGCGCGTCCTCGTCGTTCGGGCGATCGGAGACGGAATCGCCGTCGTCCGGTTGCCCGTCGGCCGACGACCCGTCGTCGTCACGGGTGTTCTCGTAAAACGGGGTGAAGCGATCCCAGAAGGCGGGTTCGACACACCCGATACACGGGGCGCCGACGTTCCGACAGACGGTCGTTCCGCCGTTGCGAAGTCGCATCGATCCATCGCAGTGGGCGTAGACGCCTGCACAGCCGACGTCGTACAGACAGCCATCCTCACCCGGTTCGGCGGCGAATTCGAAGCACTCGTAGTCGTCTCTGAGTTCACAGTCGTCGTGAACGAGCGGTCCGAAAAGCGGCAGCGGCCGATTGTACTCGTCGAGAGCGACGTCGTGGCCGTTGAGGACGGTTCCGAGGGTCAAGAGTAGGTGTTCGGCGTACAGCGGACAGCCGGCGATGTTGATGACCGGAAGCTGTGCGTCCGTCGAGAAATCGGGCCCGAAGATCCCGCCAGGATCCGTGCCATCGAACTGCACACCCCGGGCGCCCGTCGGACTCTCGCCGACGTCACCGCTGTCGTACCGGCCCGCGGCCGGAAGACCACCGAATGCCGCACAACTCCCCGCCGCGATGATCACGTCGGCCTGTTCGCCGAGTTCGATCACCCAGTCCAGCACCGGCTTCTCGTTGCCGTGTTCGTCCACACCGAGCGTTGCCGCGCGGGGGATTTTCGTCGGTATCGATCCCTCGACGACGAGGACGTCGGGACCCTCGTCGAGCCCCGCCAGCGCGGTGTCGCCGGACGGCCCCATGAGCGTCGAGTGAAAGCTCACCCGCTCCCGCAGTGCACTGAGTGTCTCCTCGATTTCGGGAGCATCGGACTGAAGAAACGAGACCGTACACCCGGAACAGCTCTGTCCCTGAATCCAGGCGACCTTCACCGATCCGTCGATTCCTCGACGAAGCGCCGCAATCAACTCCGAGCGATACTCCGAAACGACGGTGCCCGGTTCCTGCTGGTCGACGAGTTGCAGGAAATCCGGGCCACCCCGAGACGACCGTGTCGTCGTGTGAGATTGTGTTGACATCGTTGCGTGGTGTTCAATAGACGCCTCCGACCGCGGCAGGGATCACTATTGTATTTAAACACACGCCCGCCGGTCGCCTCAGACACGCGCCGCGATATTGCGGAGTTTTATACAACCTCGAACTCGATCGACCGCGACACCGGCCCCGGAGTCCCGGGCAAGGGAGGATACAACGCTCGGGACGGCGTCTATCGACCACATCTCCGGTTGCTCTCGACGGCTTGTGGCCACCTGTGAGCCACCTCAGGGTCACTCGTTCGAGAATCTTCATTTCTCGTGATCACGGAAATCTCTGATTTCCGGACGACTCCGTGGCACTCTCCGTTATCACTTATAAACAGCTAAGTTTCTGCCCGGAGACTGTTGGGGCATGTATCTCGGAGACGTGACGTGGCCCGAGGCCGGTGGTGGATTCGACGAGACGTCACTCGCCTTGGTGCCGCTCGGATCGACCGAACAACACGGCCCGCATCTCCCGCTTGCGACCGATCACCTGATCGCAGCGGCCTACGCCAGAGAGGTGGCCGCCCGAACCGGCCACATCTGCACGCCGACGATCAACGTCGGCGTCAGCCCACACCACCGACAGTTCCACGGGACGATGTGGGTCGAACCGCCCGTCTTCCGGGACTACGTGGAGTCTTTCACCCGGAATCTCGCCTACCACGGCATCAATCGGGTGATCTTCGTCAACGCCCACGGCGGCAACGTCCAGCATCTCCGGGAGGTCGGACGGCGGCTCAGAGACGACGAGGTGCTGTACGCGATCGAGTGGATGTGGAACGAGTCGATCCCCGAACTCGTCGATCGACTCTTCGAACGGAACGGCCCCCACGGCGGGCCGAAGGAGACGGCCATGATCCAGTATCTCGCCGGTGAACTGGTTCGTGAGGAGAACCTCGAAGCCGCCAGAGACGGCGGCTACACCGACTTCGACTACGCTGCGGAGCAGAAACACGGTGCGAGGACGTTCTACGACGCGATCGACAACACCGAAAACGGCGTGCTCGGCGACCAGACCGACGCCACGGCCGAAAAGGGCGAAGAGATGTTCGAGGCCGCATCGGCGCAGCTGGTCGCCCTCTGTGAGTGGCTCGATGCACAGCCGTTCGAGGATCTGATGCCGAAACCACACGTGTGATCTTCGTCAGCGCCCACGGCCCGGGCTACCACGAACGACAACACCAAAGTGCCCCTGTCACACACGGGGAGACATGACCGACGACCACGCGGGCCACGACGAGGCCGATCACGACGACGAGGAACACGGCCACGCCGACCACGAACACCACCCACACGAAACCGAGGAGCCGGAGGGACGAACGACAGCCCCACAGAGTTCCTACGGGGCGCGTGAGGTCGGCATCGGGGCCGTCGTCGCGGGCGTCGGCCTCGTCGTAAGCTTCGGCGTTCCGATCGCGTTGACGCTGTAGCGTTCGTCCGTATCAGGCGATCAGGAGGACGACCCACATCGCGACGGCGCCGAGGATCGGAATCGAGAGGTTGTCGTCGACGACAAAGTCACCGATCGTCGGTTTGACGCCGTCTCCGACCGTCGCCGCGAGTGCGCCCGCCGCCGCCGCAACCGGACCGACGAAGGACACGGCGAGCAGAAAGCAGGTGACGAACATGCCGGCGAGTACCCGGGGGCGCTTCACCGATTCGACGCCGGTGTTCGACAGCAGTCCGCTGACCGGATCACCGATCGTGAGCATGAAAAGCGCCGGAACGGCGATCTGTGGTTCGAACAGCCAGACCACGGTGGCACCACCGAAGACGTACAGCGCGTAGCCCGCGACGCTGTCCTGTTCGTACGCTCTCGTGAGCTGATCGTAGATCGCGTGTTCGAGGCCGCCGTAGAGCCGGGCAGCCTCAAGGACGATCACCGCCACGACGCCGAGGATCGCAATAAGCTGTACGACACGCCAGCTCACCACGCCGACGCCGAAGCGGGCATCGAGGAGGTACGCAAGGGGAACGACGGCACCCGATGCGTGAACGAGCCTGCGGCGAAGCTCGAAGGCCATACGAGCCGATCGAACCGAGGTGACTTAGCTCCGGCCGTTCGGCTCCGCCCAAAGTGATATCTGCCGAAGTGCCGAACGATCGACCGATGTCGTCCGATGTCGATTCGATCGAAGGGACAGCCTGGATCATCGTCGGGGTGGTCATCGTTGGCTGTCTGGGGGCCGCGGTCGCACTTCCGGCGTGGCCCGTCGTCGGACTCGGGCCCGACGATCCCGAGGCGACCGATCCGACGATCGTCGAACCGACGGCAGACGGGACGGGTCTGTGGCCCTACACCGCGACTGCACAGGCCCCGGAGACCCGGACGCTTGGAATCAACGTCGTCATCCGTGGTGATCCAGCGACGGTGGAGACGATCCTCCGGGAGCAGACGCCGAGGGAGTGGCACGAGGGAGAACACGAGGAGGGAGACGCGACGGCTGACACCCACGCCGTCGACGAGTTGATCGAAGTCGATCCCGACGCGGAGTCTCTCTCCGAGGCGATCGAGTGGGACGACGCAGAGGGTTCGACCCGATATACGATGGTGATCGTCGACGGCGAACGGCAGTGGCTGGATGAGTCCTACCAGTTCCACGCTGGAACGTACCTCGGTGACCGCGAGCATATCCGGGCGTACGACGATCCGGCAGGGGAGTGGACGGCGATCCAGATTCACGAGGAACACTGGGACTGGTTCAGACTGCGACACACCGTGACGGGAGTGAGCGAATCACAACGAGCGTTGGAACGAGCGTTCCTCGACTCTCCGTTCGTCGATTCGGTCGTCCGGGAGCCGTTCGGCAACGACACCGCGGACGGAGACGGGTGGGCAACGATCGTGACCCTCTCGACCGCGGGCGCACTCGGGGTCGTCGCCGTCGGGCTACCGGTTCGGACACGCCGGATCGGACGGACGGCCGGAGCAACGGTTCGTAATCGGCGGTCCGAAATCGTCGGCGGACTGGGGGTGTTCTCGCTGTATCTCGGCGTCCGGCTGCTCGGCATCGCCGGAGAGGTGACGACCGGCCTTCGGCCGAAGGTGGTTGCCGCGCCGCTGTACGTCGCGCTGGTCGTCGGTATGCCGGCGATCGCGTATCTCGTGGGTCGTCGTGTCGGTGCGTCGGATCGATGGTACGCCTTCGCCGCCGTCGGCATCGGACTCGGGGCTGCCTTCGGAGTCGACTTTCTGGTCGTCGACGTGTCGCTCGTCCCGCTTCGGGTCGGTCTACACCGGATTGCGGTGTGTCTCTCGGTTGGGTTGATCGCCCTCGGAGCGGCAGGCGGTGGAACGCTGTCCGACCGTGATCGACGGTCACTGCCACTTGCGGTCGGTCTCGTCGGCTGGATCGCCGTCCTCTTTTTGCCGCTTTTCGGCTATCTGTAGACATTTGTCCGGGACTGAAAGATTCGGGAGCCCTCCGAGGACGGAACTTATTAACTTCGGCATCGAACAGAGGGTAGTCATGGGGTCGTCCGATGCGGTTTCTCGCCGTTCTGTGCTTGGGGGGGTGTCAGCGGCGGCGACGATCCCGATTGCCGGCTGTTTCGGTGAGGTACGAACGATCGCCGGACGGGAATCAACGGAACAACTCGAATTACGGGTGGCAACGCTGCCGGCCGACGTCGACCCGTACTCCGCCCGAATCACCACGGCACTCGTCGAGAACCTCACCGAGGTCGGCATCGATGCCCAGCCCGATCCACTCGAACCGGAGGAACTTCTCAGACGCGTGCTCATAAACCACGACTTCGACATCTACGTCGGGCGATATCCGGGTGACGGCGACCCGGAAACGCTCTGGTCGCTTCTGCGGTCGAGTTACGGCGAGGAGTCCGGCTGGCAGAATCCGTTCGGCTTCAGTGACCTCGCCTTGGACGACCTCCTCGAAACACAGCGTCGAAGCGATGGCACGGATCGACAGACGGCGGTCGAGGAGATCCAGGACGTCGTCGTCCGCGAACAGCCGTTTACCACCGTCTGTTTTGCCGATCGCATTTCGATCGTTCGAACCGACCAGTTTCAGGGGTGGGATCGGAAGGGACTGTCCGACCCGCTTTCGTATCTAACCCTCGAGTCAGACTCGGCGACGGAACTGCGCGTCGCCACACAGGACCACCGAATCACGCAAAACTGGAATCCGATCGCCGCCGAACACCGCAACGAGGGGGTCGTGATCGGACTGCTGTACGAGCCACTGTGTCGGATCCTCGACGACGAGTTGGTGCCGTGGCTCGCTCGGGAGGTGACCTGGGACCACGAGGACGGTCTGACAGCGACCGTCCTGTTGCGGGACGCGTCGTTTCACGACGGACGGCCGGTCACCGCCGAGGACGTCACATTCAGCTACCGATTCCTCCGAGATACGTCGCTCGGGCGGATGGAGACGCCGGTCCCGACGTCGTGGCGTCGGGGGCGGGTGTCGCTCGTCGAGGACGTCGAAGCGTTCGGAACGTCCGGCGTCGAGTTTTCCTTCGGGACGGACAATCCATCGGTCGCCCGTCGGGCGTTCACGACGCCGATACTGCCGGAATCGGAGTGGATCGATCGGACCTACGGAGCCGACGTGGCCGGAATCGATCTCGCCGGCAGGACGACCGAAGCGTTGATTCAGCCGAACGACGACCCGATCGGAAGCGGCCCGTTTCGCTTCGTCGAATCCGAGCCGCGGAGTCATCTGCGACTCGAACGCTTCGATGAACACTTCCTCCGGGAGGATGCGACCGGGATTCCGCCGCAGTACGCCGGTGGCCCCTCGGTCGAAGCGATCGAATTTCTGGCTGTTCCGTCGTCGGAGGCGGTCGTTCAGACGATCACGGACGGTGAGGCGGCCGCGGATGGAAACGGATTACACGCCGATGTCATCCAGCAGACGGGAGGGACGCGGGAACTCGACCGACGAATCGGCGAGCAGTCCGTCTTCTATCACCTCGGATACAACTGTCGGCGACAGCCGCTTTCGGATGCGCGGTTTCGCCGGGCCGTCGCCCGCCTGATCGACAGGGAACATCTCGTCGAGACTGCCTTCGGCGGCTACGCCCGGCCGGCGGAGCGTCCGATCCCGGAGCCGTGGTCCGAAAACGGCTGGGACGGAATGGGATCGCTCCCGTTCGCCGGAATCGACGGCGACCTCACGACCGAGAGAGCCCGTGACCTGTTCCGGGAGGCAGGATACCAGTACGACGATGGTGAACTCGTCGTTCGAAGTGAGTCGAGATGATCGGGCCGATCGTCCGAAATAAGCGGCGAACGCGGGAGGAGAGTTCGACGTGACGCTCGCTTCGGTCGCCGGACGACTGTTTGCATTCGTCGGGGTCATGCTACTCGTCGGAATCGTCGTCATCGTCGGTCGACGGCGACTCTTCGAGACGCGACGGTCGTTCGACGAGCGTTTCATCGACACTGCACCGTATCTCGGTGTGTTCGTCCTCGTCCTGTTTGCGAATCGGATCGCACGCGACGTCGTCCCCGAGGTTTCCTGGTTGTTCGGCTTCCGCATCACCGGTCGGTTGCAGCAGTTCGATGGCTGGCTGCCGGGGCTGTTCGGCCACGAGGAACAGCTCATCGTGGTCCTGCAGTCCTACGCCACGCCGGAGTTGACCGCCTACTTTTCGTTCGTGTACGTCTACGGCTACGTCTTCCTGCTCGTGTTTCCGCTCGTCGCGTACTTCGCTCTCGAGGAGCGACGGCCACTGCGACGAACGATCGTGGCCTACGGAGCGAACTATTGCATCGGCGTCGTCTGCTACGGAATCTTCGTCGCCCTCGGTCCACGCAACCTCGAGATCGGACAGGGGCTGCTGTACGAGGTCTACCCACAGTATCAGTTCCTCACGACCGCGATCAACAGCCCGACGAACGTGTTTCCCTCGCTACACACCTCACTGGCGGTCACGGCCGCGTTGCTCGCAGTGACGACGCGCGACGAATACCCGCTTTGGACACCGGTTGCGTGTCTCCTCGCCGGAAGTGTCGTCGTCTCGACGATGTACCTCGGCATCCACTGGAGTGCAGATGTCATCGCCGGAATCGTACTCGCGGGGATCAGCGTCGGGGTCGCCCGTCGGTTCGATACGGAACCGAAGGCGATGGAGCTGCTTCGACACCGGCTTTTGACGGCGGTTACGGTCGGCCGTGACCGATTACGGGGGTGAGCCGGCCGGCGTGCCGACGGGCGGTCACCCGAGTTGGTTCGTGATCGTACTCCGGAGTTCGCGGATGTCGGCCGCGGTGTATTCGAGCGTCGTTGTCTCGACCGTAAGCGAGAGTCGGCCCGTCTCGTTCGTCTCACCCAGTCGTTCGACCGGGGCGACGCCCTCGAATCGCTCCCGAACCGCGTCCGGGTCGGTCGTCTCGACGACGACTCGGCCGGGAGCTTCCGAGAACAGGGCGTCGGCGTCGTCGATGGACACGTCCGCACCTCCCGGTCCGATCATCTCTGCGAGTGCCACCGCGAGACCGCCGTGGCTCACGTCGTGTGTCGCCGTCGTCGATTCGAGTGACGCAACGTCCGTGATCGCCGAAAGCACCGCCGCCGGATCCGCGGGCAGCGCCGGGAAGCGGTCGGTCCCGCCGACGGCGGCGAGCAGCTGTGAGCCGCCGAGTGCGTCGTCGGTGTCGGTTCCGCCGACGAGGAGGAGTTCACCCGAACCCTCGAAGGCAGCCGACGGCGCGTCGTACCCCGGTTTCGTTCCGGCGACGGCGAGCGTCGGCGTCGGCGGAATCGGCCCCGACGGCGAGTCGTTGTACAGCGAGACGTTGCCGCCGACGACGGGGATGTCGAGTGTGCTGCACATCTCGGCGAGACCGTCGACGACAGCCTCGAAGCCACCGTACACCGCGGGTTTCTCCGGGTTACCGCCGTTGAGACAGTCGACGGCCGCAAGCGGCGTTGCCCCCTTCGCCGCGAGATTCGTCGCGTTTTCGAGCGCCACGGCACGGGCGCCCTCGTACGGGGCGGTCTCCGTCCAGTTTGGCTCCGCTCCGGCGCTGAACGCGAGGCCGGTTCCGACCTCGCGGATCGCGAGGATCGCCGCGTCGTCGCCCGGTTTCATCGCCGTCCGGGTGCCGACCTCGTGGTCGTACTGTCGGTAGACCCACCGCTTGGAGGCGGTCGATGGCGCCGACACGACGGCTTCGAACCCCGTCGCCGGGTCGACATCGGGACGGTCTCGTGGCGGCTGGGCCGGTGGTTCGGCTTCGAGATCGTTCATCGGCGCGCCGTCGGCCAGAAATTCGGCCTCGACGTCGACGACTGTCTCGCCGTCGAACCGACAGACGTAGTTGCCCTCGGTGACCGCACCGATGTCCGAACAGCCGAGATCGTACTTCTCTGCGATCTGCCGGACCGAACCGACGTCCTCGGGGCGAACCTCGTAGCACATCCGTTCTTGGGATTCCGCGAGCAGGATCTCCAAGGCGTTCATATTCGGCTCCCGCTGGTGGACGGATTCGAGGTCGATGTCGGCACCGAGGCCACCCTTTGCGACGAGTTCCGAGGAGGCGCCGCCGAGGCCGGCGGCCCCGAGATCGCGTGCGGCCTGTATCAAATCGCTCTCGATCAACTCCTCGTTGGCCTCGATCAGCCGCTTTTCGGCGTACGGATCGCCGACCTGCACCGCCGGTCGATCCTCGGTTTCGGCATCCTCGTCGAGGTCCTCGCTGGCGAA
Organism: Natronomonas sp.; assembly: GCA_040409725.1. Lineage (GTDB taxonomy): Archaea > Halobacteriota > Halobacteria > Halobacteriales > Haloarculaceae > Natronomonas. The sequence goes on along the minus strand of JARWGK010000058.1, from coordinate 22,873 downwards.
GGAGGCCCCGCCGAGGCCGTCCCGGCCGGTCGCATTTCCGACGAGCAGGAGCCGATTCCCCGGTCGTTTTGCGACGGCGGTGACGAGTCGCTCCTCGTCGGTCAGGCCGATACAGGCGACGTTGACGAGTGGATTGCCCTCGTAGTCGGGGTGGAAGGCGACGCTTCCGGTAACCGTCGGGACGCCGATACAGTTGCCGTAGTGTGAGATCCCCTCGACGACGCCCTCGAAGAGATATCGGGAGTGTTCCCGCTCGAAGTCGCCGAAGTACAGTGAGTCGCCGAGTGCGATCGGGTACGCACCCATCGACATCGTGTCGCGGACGATCCCGCCGACGCCGGTGGCGGCGCCGTCGAACGGATCGACGTAGGAAGGGTGGTTGTGGCTCTCGATCCCCATTGTGATGTACGTCTCACTGTTCGTACCGGTCTCGGGGTCCGGAAGCGCAACGACGGCGGCGTCGTCGCCGGGACCGACGACGACGGCGTCGGATTCGCTCTCGAAGGCCGAAAGCAGCGGTCGCGAGGAGCGGTAGGCGCAGTGTTCACTCCAGAGGTTCTCGAAGAGCGCTTCCTCGGCCGGGGTGGGTTCCCGACCGAGTTCCTCGACGACGAGGTCGTGGTCCGACGGCGAAAGGGCCATTGTAGGAAGACTGCCGGTCTGTCGCTAAATCGCTTTTCATAACCGACCGGAGACGCAACCGAGATGCTTTTTCAGTCGAGACCCGAAGTACGGCTGTGCTATCGGTCGAACTCCACGCCCACTCCGCGCTGTCGTACGACGGTCGGGATCCCGTCGAGTTGCTGCTCGAACAGGCCGAGGCCGTCGATCTCGACGCGATAGCGATCACCGACCACGACGAGATCGACGCCTCCCTCGAGGCCGCCGAAATCGCACCGGAGTACGGCCTCGTCGGAATCCCGGGGATGGAGGTTTCCAGTGCCGCCGGACACGTCCTCGCGTTGGGCGTCGAGGAACTCGTTCCGGCCGGACTGTCCTTCGAGGAGACGCTCGAACGAATCCACGAACAGGGCGGCCTCGCCGTCGTTCCTCACCCGTTCCAGAAGTCTCGCCACGGCGTCGCACCACACATAAGCGCCGACACGCTTGCGACCGCCGACGCGATCGAGGTGTACAACTCCCGGCTGTTCACCGGCCGATCCAACCGGCAGGCCGAGACCTTCGCCCGAAATCGAAACCTCCCGATGACGGCCGGCAGCGACGCACACATCGCCGAGATGGTCGGACAGGCCGTCACCGAAATCGGGGCCGAGGAACACAGCGCCGAGGCGATTCTCGACGCCATCGCCGCCGGAAAGACGAGCGTCGTCGGGAAGCGCACGCCGTGGCGAATCAGCGTCAGACAGTTCGGCGGCGGCGTGAAACGACGGGTCAGATCGGCGCTGTCACGATGACGGAGCGAGCCACGATCGACGGCGCCGGTCCCGACAGCGTCCGTCGGGCGATCGAAAGTGGCGACGCACTGCCCGGCGGCGGGGGCTTCGCCGGCAGTCTCGACGGGGTGCTCCTCCGGGACGTTCTCGGCCGATATCCGCTGTTTTCCGACGGTGACGATCCGACGACGTGGAGCTTCGATCCGACCGATCTCGACGACCCGAAGCCGGTGCCCGCCGGCAGCCGTCGAGACGAGACGGGCGATACGAAGGTCTGGACGCTCCCGAACCCCGATCCGTACGCAGACCACGAGCGGGCGATCGAAGACCTGCGGGATGCGATCGAGTCTGCCCGCAGTTCGGTCGACGAGGGCGCCCGGCCGGCCGTCGCCTTCTCCGGCGGGATCGACTCCTCGCTGCTCGCCGAGACCGGGACGCCGCTGTACGTCGGTGGATTCGAGGGATCACACGACGTCGAGGCGGCCAGAGACGCCGCCACAGCCCTCGACCGAAGCGACGACCTTCGCGTCGTCACGTTCACCCACGACGACCTGAGGCGGGCGGTGCGGCGGGTCGTCTCCGCCACCGGACGGCGGAATCCGATGGACGTCGGGATCGCCTCGGCACTGTTTCTCGTCGCCGAGGCGGCGGCAGCCGACGGCGTCGACCGACTCGTCGTCGGTCAGGGCGCAGACGAACTGTTCGGCGGCTACAGCAAGGTCGCACGTGCACCGGAGGACGACCGACTCGAGGCAGAAACCGTCCGTGGGGCCACGAGAGAGGTGATCGAAACGCTCCCGGCACAGCTCGAACGGGACGTGTTGACCCTCCGTGCGGCGGGCGTCGAACCGGTCGCACCGATGCTCAGAGACGAGGTGATTCGGGTTGCGCTGCGGCTGCCCGACGAACTGCTCGTCGAAGACGGTGAGACCCCGACGCGGAAGGTCGCACTCCGACGGGTGGCGACGGATCTTCCCGATTCGATCAGAACCCGCGACAAGAAGGCGGTGCAGTACGGCAGTCTCCTGAGTCGTGAACTGGATCGACTCGCAAGACAGGCCGGGTTCAAACGCCGGATGGACGACCACGTCGGCCGTTACATCGAGTCGCTCGTGGACTGAACCAGATCGATCGCCCGGAGTGCGAGGTCGGCGACGTCGTCGGCGAGGTCGCCGCGTTTGGCCTCGATGTCGGCCGGGGTGAACCACCGCCACGCCGATTTCGGCGCCTCCCCGCGACCGACCGGATCGACCTCCCGGCTCTCCGCTCGCCCGACGTAGACGAAATCGACGTGTTGGTGGACGACCCGGTCACCGGCGTGGTCGATGTCTTCGAGCAGGAAGGCAAACGGCTGCGGAAGTGACTCGACCTCGGCGGTGTCGTACGGCCCGCGGTCGGTGTACAACTCGACGTCGAGGCCGGTTTCCTCGTCGGTTTCTCGGACGGCAGTTTCGTGGGGGAGTTCGTCTCGGTCGACGTGGCCGCCGGGCGGCAGCCACATCCCGAGACGCTCGTGTTCGTGCAGCAGGGTTGCGCCGTCACAGACGACGTAGCAGGTCGCAACGAAGTGTCGTGTCGTTTCCATACAAAAAGCGCGAGAGGTCGACAGCCGCGGACTCAGGCTCCGATTCCGTCCTCGGCTTCCAGCAGTTCGTGGTACCGGTTGCGGATCGTGACCTCGGAGATGCTTGCGACCTCACTCACCTCGCTTTGGGTGACCTTCTCGTTTGTGAGAAGCGAGGCGGCGTAGACGGACGCGGCGGCCAGTCCGACCGGCGACTTCCCGGAGTGGATGCCCTGCTGTTTGGCGTTCTGAAGCAGTTCTCGCGCCCGGCGTTCGACCTCGTCGGGAAGGTCGAGATCCGAGACGAACCGTGGTACGTAGCTCTCCGGATCGGCGGGTTCGATCTCCAGATTCAACTCCCGGACCACGTATCGGTACGTCCGGGCGATTTCGCTCTTCTCGACCCGCGAAACGGCCGTGACTTCGTCGAGGCTACGGGGTGTCCCGGCCTGTCTGGCGGCGGCGTACAGCGACGCCGTCGAGACGCCCTCGATCGATCGGCCGGGCAGCAGGTCCTCGCTCAATGCCCGGCGATAGATGACCGAGGCGGTTTCCCGGATGTTCTCCGGAAGGCCGAGTGCCGAGGCCATGCGATCGATTTCGCCCAGCGCCTGTTTGAGATTGCGTTCCTTCGAGTCGCGGGTGCGGAACCGCTCGTTCCAGGTCCGCAGCCGCTGCATCTTCTGGCGCTGGCGGTTCGAGAGTTGCTTGCCGTAGGCGTCTTTGTCCTGCCAGCCGATGTTGGTGGACAGTCCCTCGTCGTGCATCATCTTCGTCGTCGGCGCACCGACGCGGGACTTGCTGTCTTTCTCGGCGGAGTCGAAGGCGCGCCACTCGGGGCCGCGGTCGATTTCGTCCTCTTCGACGACCAGTCCACAGTCGCCACACACCGTCTCTCCGTGTTCGGTGTCTGCCTCCAGAGATCCGCCGCACTCCGGACAGTTCAGAGCCTCGGACCCATCCTCGGAGCGACGGCGCTGGGACTCCTCGGCTTCGGTGCTTTCTTCGTCGCGCTGGAATCGTCTGACGGTGGAATCACTCATTTTGTTACTTCAGCCTAGGTAAGCTGAAAAATCTGTTACCGTACATTGTGTTGGTCTTTCTCCAACTTAAATTCCCGGTATGGTATCAATGTTTCCGGGTACGCGTAGGCGCGCGAGTAACCGCAGGGCGTTTCGCCCTCGGTGGAGATTCGCAGGGCGTTTCGCCCTCGGTGGAGATTCGCAGGGCGTTTCGAGAAGCGCCGACTTCCCGTTGGCCTGAACTCCGGTGGCTCGACGCCGGTCGAAACCCTTAGTGGGTGTCCAACCCGACGGCTGGGTATGACCGTCGACGAGGAGGATGTCTATCACGTCGCCGAACTCGCCCGTGTCGATGTCGACGAAGCGGAGGCCACGGCCTTCGCGGAGCAGTTCGGGGACATCCTCGAATACTTCGAGGCACTCGAGGACGTTCCCGAGGTCGAGACGGATCGGGAACTATCGAACGTGATGCGAACCGACGAGGTTCGGGAGAGTCTCACACAGGAAGAGGCCTTACAGAACGCACCGGAGCGCGAAGCTGGATACTTCAAAGGACCACGGGTGTCCTGAATGGGAGAACACAACGCCTTCCTCACCGAAACCGACATCGAGCCGACGGGGTCGGGACCGCTGGACGGCGTCACGGTCGCCGTCAAGGACAACATCTCGACGGAGGGGGTCCGGACGACCTGCGGGTCGGCGATGCTCGAGGAGTACGTCCCGCCGTACGACGCGACGGTCGTGGAACGGCTCTCGGCCGCCGGGGCGACCATCGTCGGAAAGACCAACATGGACGAATTCGGGATGGGAACGACGACGGAGACGAGTGCCTTCGGGCCGACGGAGAACCCGGCAGCGCCGGGACGGGTGCCGGGTGGCTCCTCCGGTGGATCGGCGGCAGCGGTCGCCGCCGGCGAAGCCGACGTCGCCCTCGGTTCGGACACCGGCGGCTCCGTTCGCTGTCCGGCGGCGTTCTGTGGCGTCGTCGGGATCAAGCCGACATACGGACTCGTCTCCCGGTACGGCCTCGTCGCCTACGCGAACTCACTCGAACAGATCGGGCCGCTGGCTCCGACCGTCGAGGAGGCAGCCGAGGTCCTCGACGTCATCGCCGGGCCGGACGACCGCGACGCGACGACCCGGTTCGACGAGCGACCGACGGGTCATCCGGCCGCCGGCGTGAGCTACGCCGACGCCGCCGACGGTGACGTCGCAGGACTGACCATCGGCGTCGTGACGGAGTTGCTCGACGGAGCCGACGACGGCGTCCGATCGGCGTTTGAATCCGCACTCGAGACGCTTCGAGAGCGGGGCGCAGAGACGACGGAGGTGTCGCTGCCGTCCGTCGAAACCGCCGTACAGGCGTACTACGTCATCGCGATGTCGGAGGCCTCCTCGAATCTCGCCCGATTCGACGGCGTCCGTTACGGTGCTGCTGCGGCCGACGCGGCCGACACGGACGGCGGCTGGAACGAATCCTTCGCTGCCGTCCGGGAGGCTGGCTTCGGTGAGGAGGTCAAACGCCGAATCCTGCTCGGAACCTACGCGCTTTCGGCCGGCTACCACGACAAGTACTACAAGCAGGCACAGGACGCACGGGCGTGGGTCAAGCAGGATTTCGACTCGGCCTTCGAGTCGGTCGACCTCATCGCCTCACCGACGATGCCGATTCCGCCGTTCAAACAGGGCGAGGGACTCGAAGACCCACTCACGATGTACCTCGCAGACGCGAATACGATTCCGGTCAACCTCGCCGATCTGCCGGCGATTTCGGTGCCGGCAGGCGAGACGCCGGAGGGACCGGTCGGCCTGCAGTTGATCGGGCCGGCCTTCGGCGAGGAACGGTTGATCCGGGCCGGATCGGCGCTGGCCTGAGTTGCCCCCCGTCTCGATCAACTCGCGCGCTTTTCGATCTCGCCTTTCAGCGTCGCCATGTCGAAGTCGTGGTCGGGACGCATGTTGACGAAGTTGATGAACTCCCGGGCCGAGAGCAGATCGTCCGTGGAGTACTCCTGTTGTGCGGCGATGACGGCGGCCTCGACGCCGATGTGTGGGGACAGCGACGCCAGTGCACACGCCAGATCGTAGGCCCGTGCGTCGTCGATCGCCGCCTCGTCGACCCGGGTTGCGTCGATGAAGTACAGCCGATCTGTTCCATCGTCGCCGGGGGCGACGAGGACGTTCTCTTCGCGGAGATCGCCGTGTGCGAGGCCGTCGTCGTGCATCGTACAGAGGGCCGCAAACAGCGCAGGGGCGTGTTTTTGTGCCTCCTCCGGAGGAAGTTCATCGAGCGTCCGGAACGAGGGGAGGTATTCGAGAACCAACACGCCGACGCCGTCGTGTTCGAAGGCTTCGAGCGGTTCGGGGGCGTTGACGCCCAGCCGTCGCATCCGACGGGTCGCCTCGAGTTCGTGTTCGGCCATCTCGATGGGCGTCGAGAATCGCTCGAAGAACCCCTCGGTGCCCGAGGTGAAGGCTCCGATGTTGCGGCCGGTGGTGAGGAGCGTGTGGACGAGCGTGTGCTGTCCGGTGATCACCTTCAGGAACCACCGATCGTTGACGACGACCGGGACGGAAAGCCAGTTGTTGGCGTCGAGTGATTCGACGTTCACCACGGCCTCTGGCCCTTCGTACCGCTCTACGACGTCGCGTGCGACGGCTTCGAGCACCGCGTCAGGGAGGTCCCCACGCAGAAACCGACGGAATGACACGATCTATGGTACGCAACGAACGTTGATAAACGTACAGGCGGTCAGTACTTTGGATCGGCGCCGGTCAGTTCGTACACGTCGTCCATCACGCCGTCTCGCTTCGCCCGCCAGTCCTCGAAGCCATCGGGCGTCGCCGGGTAGTCGTCGTAGACGTCCTTGAGGTCGGCGGCGAGTTCGTTGAGCCGTTTGAGTTCCAAGAGCGTCCGCCAGTGGCCGAATGTTTCGATGGCCGTCTTGAGCTTGAGACCCCAGCTCATCGAGGCGGTGCCCTCCAGGACGAGGGCGTCGGCGAGTTGCTGTCCCGGCATCGAACTGACGATGTCGACGAGAGAATCGACGTCGTAGGTGCCACCCCAGATGTTGTACAGATCCATCGCCGCAAACCGCTTGCCGAAGTCCATCTGAACGCGGCGGTTGTACTCCCAGAGCATCTCCTCGGCCGTGTGTTCCTCGGTGACGGCATCGATCGCAGCCTCGGCGGCCCAGGTGCCGGCCTTCGCCGCGCCGGGGATCCCGCCGCCGGTACAGGGGTTTACGTGTGCGGCAGCATCCCCGACCGCAACGTATCCCGGTGCCGTCGCGGAATCGTACGGTCGCCGGGTCGGGAGTGCGGCACCGAGTTTGTCCTTCACCGTCGCACCGGAGAACTCGGGTCTGCTTGCGACGTCGCGTTTGAGTGTGTCGACCAGCTGCATCGGTTCCTTGTTCATCTGGAAGCCCAATCCGACGTTGATCTCCGTCGAGGTGCGTGGGAAATACCAGAGATACCCGAGTTCGGCCGTCGGTTTGAACACGATGGCGTTGTCCCACTCGACCGGGTCGTCGATTTCGATCACCTCCCGGTAGGCCGAACAGAACTGGGAGTACTGGACGTTCGTATCGAAGGTCGCATCTCCGAAGTCGGCTCTGTCCTGCAGGATCGACAGCGCACCCGCAGCATCCACGACGATATCGGCCTCGTACTCTCGGACCGAACCGCGTTCGGTCGCCGTGACGCCATTGACGGACCCGTTCTGGACGACGTCCTGAACGACGGTGTCGTACTGGATTTCAGCTCCAGCCCGTTCGGCCTCCTCGAGTAACACCTCGCCGTAGCGCTTTCTGTCGACGATGGCGCCGTTTCCACCCCGGAAGGGAATGTCGAGGTTGCTTCCCGTTTTCGGGTTCTCGAAGCGTGCGGTGTCGATGTTTTCGTTCGTGAAGGATTCCTCTTTGAGATACTCCAAGTCGATTACGTCGGGGAACGTGCTCGTTCCTTTGATTGCGTCTCCGCAGGCGATGTGGCCGGCATCGTCCTCGCTTTTGCGTTCCAGAAGTGCAACGTCGAGGCCCTCGTCGGCGGCTCTCGCCGCGGCGAAAGCGCCGGCTGTGCCGCCACCAACGACGACGATATCGTGCGATCGGGTGGCCATACACAGTCGTTGCAGTCTCGGTTATAAATATCCTGTCAGTTCGGGTCGGACGACGACCTCACCGCCGGAGCAATCCGACGAATCCGACGAACAGTAGCAACGACAGAAAGCCGAATCCGGCCCCCCAGCCGACAACGTCGGCGGTCGTCCCGACGACCACACTCCCGAAGGCGCCGAGAATCATGTAGACGGTTCGAATGAGACCGAATCCGGCGGCCCGTTCGGCGTCACCGAGGTCGTCGATGAACCGCGATTGAATCGGCGCCCCCCACGACATCGCGACGCCGACGAGGGGAACGGCGGCCATCGCCACCGCCGTCGTGCCGACCGCGAGGGCGGCGTATCCGACGACGCCGGACCCGAAGGCGATCGCTGCGGCCGATTCACGGCCGATGCGGTCCGACAGTCCCCCCATCACCGGCTGTGTCAGCCCGTGGACGACGAAGTACACGGAAAAGACGATTCCGGCGGTCGCCGCGGACGTTCCGTGGTGGCCGATGAACAGGGCGGGGAGAAACGACGCCGTCGCCTGCCAACAGAAGGCGCCGATCACCGCAAGCGCAGTCGTATACCGGATCTCCGGACGGGCGAGCAGTTCGATCAGTGGGCCGATTTCGAAGCGCGATCGGATCGTCATATCGGGACGGGCAGGCGGCGTGGCAGCGATCCGCCACCGGAAGAGAAACAGCGTCGGAACGGCGACGACGGCACCGATAGCGAGCGCCACCCGGAAGCCGTATCGGGAACCGACCGCGGCCGCAGCGACCGGTGCGACGAGTCCGGCGGCCGGACCACCGGCGACGTGGACCCCGATGGCCCGCCCGAGGTCGTCGAACTGCTTCGAAAGCAGCGTCGTCGCGACGCTGTAGTGGAGCCCGGCACCGGCACCCAACACGACAGCCATCAGCGCAAAGACGGCGTACGTCGGGGCAGCGGCGAGGGCGAGACTCGCAACCGCGGTGGTCCCGACGGCCGTGGCGATGATGGCCCGTTCGCCGTAGCGGTCGGCGAGGACGCCGCTCGGAAACTGTGACAGTGCGTAGGCTCCCCACATGCCGGACAGCGCGAGTCCGATCGCCCCCGTCGACACCGAGAACGTCTCCGAGATATCCGGAACGACAGGACTGATGACGAGTCGAGCGGTCATCGTCGCGGCGAAGGCGAGCGTACAGAGCGTCAGTACCGTGTGGCGGTACCCCCAGTTCACGACGGGACTGCGAGCAGAGTACAAAACATCCTTGCGATGTCGCCGCTGAGGTCGTGCGGTCGACGCCAAGGAATCGTCGAGTAGCTCCCGGCGTCGACAGGTGTTTCAACAGTCCGGAAGTTGGTACACCCATGACGTCACGACACGACCTGTCGGCACCGGATCACGGCGGAATGCCTGGGCTCGGTCTCGGAACGTGGGAAAACGACGATCCGGGCCAGTGTGCGGAGTCGGTCGAAACGGCACTGGAGGTCGGCTATCGGCACATCGACACCGCACAGATTTACGGCAACGAATCGGCGGTCGGAGACGGGATCGAACGGGCGAACGTCGATCGGGAGGAGATCTTCCTCGCCACGAAGGTGTGGATCGACAAACTCGGCCACGAGGACGTGATCCACTCGACGGCACAGAGCATGGATCGACTCGGCGTCGACCGACTCGATCTGCTGTACGTCCACTGGCCGGCGGGGGAGTACGAGCCACGGGACACGCTCGGGGCCTTCGAGGAACTGTACGACCGCGGGTGGATCGATCGGATCGGCGTGTCGAACTTCGAGCCGCGTCACCTCGAGGCGGCAGGGTCGGCGATCGACACACCGATCTTCGCGAATCAAGTCGAGATACACCCGCTGTTGCAACAGGCCGAACTGCGGGAGTACTGCGCCGATGCCGGAATCGAACTCGTCGCGTACTCGCCGCTTGCACGCGGCGACGTCTTCGGTGTCGACGTACTCGAGGAGATCGCCGACGCCCACGGAACCACGGCAGCGAGCGTGAGCCTCGCGTGGCTCCGGGAGAAGGGAATTACGGCGATTCCGAAGGCGACGGGCGTCGATCACATCGAGGAGAACTGGGCCTCACTCGACGTCGAACTGCGAACGGAGGATATCGAAGCCATCGACGCGCTGGATCGGACGACAAGGCAGGTCGATCCGGATTTCGGGCCCTCGGAGTGGTGAAGCGGCAGCGGCCGCGGGCCGGAACGTATTTTTAACCCCCGGACGGACCTCCAGTATGGGTTCCGGCGGTCTCCTCACCGGGGTCAAAATCGATGTCGTTCGCCTCCATGAGACGTGGATGGAACTGCTCTTTCCCCGCCAGCGGACCGCCGTCCACGCCGTCCTCGGGAAGTGGAAGCCACGGACGAGAGGCGATCGGATCAAATACCGCATCTGGGGTGTGATCGGTGTGCCGATCGTCGCCGTCCTGTATCCGTTTTTGCTCGTCGGCTTCTTCGCTCGGTTCAACGCCCGACGGCTCGACAGCGCCACGACCCGACTCGGTCTGTTGGGCGTCCTGCTTGCCACAGCCGTCGTGTGGGGTCTTTTGACCGCACTCGCCCGCCTTCGATTCGATCTCACCGGCTTTCTCGCGGTCGGAGCCGCAAGCGTCGTCGCCGTCGTCTCGGCCGGTCTCGCGGTCGGGTTCAGGCGACTTGGCGGCCGCGTTACGACCGTCGTGTTCGCCTATCCGATGGCGATGAACGCGCTGTTTTTGCCGCCGGTCGTGGCAGCGCTGTTCGAGCCGTCGCTTTCATTCATCCTCGATTCGAGCCGGAACTTCGCACTGTTCATGCGTGATTCGGTGTTCGTCGGACCGCTGAGCCCGGTTTGGGACCTCATCAGCGCCCGCTTCGAACTCGCCGGGATCGGATACGTGCTCATGTGGGTCAGTATCGCGGTCCCACTCGGGTGGATCCTCGGCTGTACGGTCACCCTCGCGGATCTGGTCCGACCACAGGGATCGAAATCCGAGGACGACTCAGAAACGGCGGCAGGGTGAGGCTACTGGAAGCCGCGGATCGGCTGGGCCTCACTTCGCTCGTCGCCTGCTCCCTGTAGCTGTTCTGCGAGCTGTTCGCGGGCCGCCTGTATTTCGCCGGCCTTCTCGATTAGTTCCTTCGTGTCGATTTCGACACCCGCGATCGGTTCGATCCCGTGTTTCAGGAGGGCTCGTGCACCCTCGGGGTCTGGGAACTGCGGATCGGTCTGGACGATCAACCCGACGGCGTCGAGATTCGTCTCGGCGGCCCGATACAGCAGGGCACCCGTCGGACCGGAGATCATTCCATCCTGTCGCGGCTGGACGATCCCAGCCTCCTCGAGCAGGCGGTCGGCACCGCCGGTCGCGATCCCGTACATCTCGGGGGTGTCGCCTTTCTCCTCCGGGAGTCCGCTGAGATACAGCGGCAGAGCATCCATCTCGTCGATCCAGCCGGTGATGCAGCCGGCAAACCCCGCCGCCTGCGACGGAGAGACGGGAACGTCGCTCTGCAACACGAGCAGGTCGCTGGATGCATCGGCGTACAGCCGAACGGGTGGCCGGACGTCCGAGGAGTTGCCGCCGTACACCGCCACGCGTGGGAGACCGTCGCAGTGAACGGCCGCGTAATACTCCATGTCGAACGCTCGAACGAGGTGATCGGCCGCGATTTTTCCGACAAGGCCGGCTCCCGGCAGGCCTTCGATCAGTGTCGGTTCGGAGAGCGTGGCGTCTCCGTGGACCTGTATGCGCGCCATACGCTGTCTATGCCGTCCCACGTTTTAGTTCAGCGGGTCGAAACGGCGGTCGATGGCGGAGAATCGACACGGACAAATCGACGGCTACCGTCGTCGGGCTATGGAGTCCCCGCTTGAGCGATACGAGTCGCTCGTGGACGATCCGGCGGCGTTTCGTGAGGCCTGCCGACAGCCCCTGCCGTCCGTCGTTCGGGTGAACGAAATCAAGGCCACGCCGGCGCGGGTCGAAGCAGCCTTCGAGGAACACGACATCGGCTACGATCCGATCGAGTGGCACGACGGCCTGTTCAGACTGTCGGCGGACGTCTCGCCGGGCAACACCTGGCCGTACGTCCACGGGTGGGTGTACGGCCAAGAGGAGGTCTCGGCGCTGCCTGCGATCACGCTCGATCCCGAACCAGGGGAGCGAGTGTTCGATACGTGTGCGGCTCCGGGAAGCAAGACGACACAACTCGCCGCGCTGATGGACGACCGCGGCACGCTCGTCGGGAACGACGACAATCTCGGGCGACTGTCCGCGCTTCGATCGAACGCCGAACGCTGCGGGGTCTCGAATCTCGTCGTCACCTGCAAGGACGCCCGCAACTACCCGCTCGGCCCCCTCGGAGACCGGCTGTTCGATCGAACCCTCGTCGATGCCCCCTGTTCGTGTGAGGGAACGGTTCGAAAGAACCCCGACGTGATCGAGGAGTGGTCGATGGATCACGTCGAGGGGATCGCCGGCGTCCAGAAGGGCATCCTCGGGCGGGCGATCGAGGTCACCCGTCCCGGCGGGACGGTCGTGTACTCGACGTGTACCTTCGCCCCCGAGGAAAACGAGGCCGTTCTCGATCACGTTCTGGACCGTCACGGCTGCCGACCCGTCGAATTCGAGTTGCCGCTCTCGACGAACCCTGGGGTGACGGCGTGGAACGGCGAGCGCTTCGACGATCGGTTGTCCCGCGCCCACCGGGTGTATCCTCACCTGAACGACACCGGCGGCTTCTTTTGTGCGAAACTGGAGGTGACCGAAGCGTGACGAACGACGGACGGCAGTTCGATCGCCTGCCGGCGACCGATAGCGAACGGGACGAGCCAAAGCGAGCCACGAGAGCGGAGGTGATCGAGTGGTGGGTCGATCGCTTCGGAATCGACGCCGGGACGTTCGATCACTACACGTTCTGGGAAAAAGGCGCGGGGAAGGTGTGGGCCTTCGCCGGTGAGATCGACTCTCCGACGCCCGTCGAAGGGCTCGGAATGACGTTTCTCCGGACACGACAGGAGCACTGGAAGCCGACAACCGACGCGGTACAGCGGTTCGGGGCCGACGCAACGAAGAACGTCGTCGTCCTCGGGGAGACGGATGCAGCAGCCTTCCTTCGGGGCGAGGACACCGACCCTGAGTGGGACGGCGACTGGGGGTATCTGATCGCAGCCCACGAGATTGCCGGCGCGATCGAGCCGATCGGCGTCGGACTGTACGTCTACGACGAACTCCGCTCACAGATGCCGAAAGGGCGACGGCGAGAGCTGTGATTTATATACGGAAACGGGACCAGACCCGCCGTGACCTGACGTACCGACGGCGGCCCGCCGAGGCGGGTGCCCAGCGCGAGGGCCGCCGAAGGAGAAGCGCTGGCTGCTCGCTACGTGCGAAGGATGCCACCGTCGAGCCCTTGCCACTCGACCCGATATCCCAGTCGTGAAAGCACCGCACTCGACTCGGTGATCCCCCACTCCTCGAATATCTCCTCGGCGTCTTCCAGCGACAGTCCGCTCTCGATCCGGCCGGAGAGTTCCTCGAGCACCGCCGGGCGGATCAGCGTCCGTCCGACCAGTTCGTGGTCGGGGAATTCGACGTCGTCAAGGACGGCCTCCGGAACGCCGTGGCGCGTGGCTATCTCCGAGAGCGCAACGGCGTCGTCTGGCGGATGGAGTTCGGCGGACAGGGCGTCGGCACTCCGTGCTCGAAGCCGCTTCTCGTAGGGGCGAAGTGCGTTTCTGACGTCCTTGGGCCGAACCGTACCGGAGTACGGGATCGCGCGATGGCCCCTGGCTTCGATCTCCTCACCGACGCCGAGGCTCTCGTCGTAGGCGACAACGAAGGCAACGTCTTCGAGATCTTCGAACCGCGAGAGCTTTGTCTCGACGTACTCCGGCGTCCAAAAGCCCATGATTTCGAAGAAGACCCGGAATCCGGTGGGATCGGCGTTCGATCCGTCGTCGGCTTCAGCGACGGTCGAGGCACCGTCCGTACCGCCACCGGGGGTCGTCGGATACCGCCACTCGAAGGCAAAGTCGGGGATGACGGCGTACTCGCCAGCGGCGAGTGGTTCCGGCTCTCGAAGAAGCGTCCAGTCGAGATCGAGTGCGGACATCCGGCCGTAGAAATCCGACTCGACGCCGCTGTCGAAGGTCACCTCCGTGACCGGGTCGGTTCCCGGCACCGACACGTCGTCGGCATCGAGCCGAAGCGTTCGTTCCGTCCCCCGGTCGTCGATCGTCGCCTCAAGTGACCACTCCGGTGCGGTTCCGAGCGTTCGAAGGAGGCGTGCAAATCGGGTCCCATAGCGGCGGGCGTTCCGGAAGAGCCCGTCGGGACCGGTAACGACCACCTCACGACCGGCTCGTGTCTGTCGAATCTCGTACATCAGACGCAGTCGCTTGATCGCAGAGACGAGCGTCTTCGGATCCGAAGACCGGATTCGAATCTCGGTCGCGTCGAAAAGCGCCGTCTGGGCCAGCGACAGATCGTATTGTTCGCAGAGCGCCGCCGGGTCGTAGTCCGTCTCGAAGGCCGTCAGAATCTCTCTCGGCTCCCGGTCGGCAAACAGCGACGCCTCGATGTCGGCGACGGTGGCATCAAGACGGGCGGCGGCCGATTCGAGCGCGGCGCGGCGCTCCGACTCGGAAACGGCCGGGCCGGCGTCGAGTGATTCGGCGGCCTCGAATGTCGCCGTCCGTGCCCGCCGTGGCTCGATCGAAGCCCGCGTCTCGAAGGTCGACTCGCGTTCGAGCAGCGCCGCGAAGCCACGGACGAGCTTGAAATCGTCGGCCTCTCGCTCCAGTTCGGAGAGAGCCTCTTCGAGTGCGCCACGAGTCTCACCGACGTGACCTTGGTACACGCCGATGACGCGGGCTGCGAGCGGTTCGTCCGCCGACGTGGTGAACTGTGGCTGGTAGCCACCGCCACCACGTGACACTCGGAGAAGGTCTTTCCGCAACACCACGCTCAGTTCGACGCTGAGGAATAAAAGTGCTGCGCGGAGACGCCGTACCGGAACCCTCATTCGGAAACGTCGCCTATCGGCCGGCATGAACCTGACCCGACGGACGTTTCTCACGGCGACGGCCGCTGTGGGAGCCCTTGGCACCGCAGGCTGTCTGGGAGGCGACGGATCCGACCCCGAGGGCACAGTCGTCGAACCGGACGGTGGCCCACCGGAGACGGCAATCACGACCGCCTCGATTCCGGATTCGCCGTTCACCTACGAGGCGATGGGCGACGACGACACGCCGGTGGTCACGTACTACGCCAACTGGAAGTGTCCGGGCTGTGCGTCGTTCAGCGATGGGCTCTTCGAAGAGATCGCTGCGGAGTACGTCGCGACGGGCGACGTACTCGTCGAGCATCGAGCGCTCGCATACGCCGACGGTGACCCACTGATGGGTGCCGACAATCCCCGCATCGCCCGTGCCGGGTTGGCGCTTTGGGACATCGAGCCGGAATCCTTCTGGCCGTACTACAAACTCGCCATGCTGGAACAGCCATCGCCGAGTACCGAATGGGGGACTATGGAGACGCTCCTGAATCTCGCAGCAGCCGCAGGGATCGAAGAAATCGATGCCTTCGAGGCGGCGATCGAAGACGAGGCGTACGACGACGCGGTGCGCTCGACGACCGAAGACGCCTTCGACATCGGCATTTCGGCCACCCCGAGTCTCGTCATCGACGGGGAGATCTTCACACCACTCGACGAGGCCGAAGAAACCCGGCAGCGCCTCGATTCGCTGGTCGAATAGCAGCGTCCAGAAGACAGCGGATGCTTCCGGTGACAGGGGGCTTATTTTCCCCGCACACCGGTGAAACGACATGGAGATTCGAGAGCTGTACCGTGATCTCGTGGAGTTACACGGGCAGCCAGATCGGACACACAGCGAAGACGGCGTCAGACAACTGCTCACGACGATTCTCTCACAGAACGTGGCCGACGTACAGACCGCACGGGCGACGAAGGATCTCTTCGCCGCCTACCGCGATTATGCCGAAATGGAGCAGGCAGACCACGACGAACTGGCGGACGTCATCGAAACGGTCGGGCTGAAAAACCAGAAGGCGGCCCGGATTCAGCGTGCGCTTGCGGCGATCCGGGAGGAAACTGGCGGGGAGTATAGTCTCGCGTTTCTCGAATCGATGAGCACGGCAGAGGCACAGGCGTGGCTGGAGGAGATCAAAGGAATCGGCCCGAAGACTGCGAGTGTCGTGTTGAACTTCCACTTTGCGGAACCGACGTTTGCCGTCGACACACACGTCGAGCGTCTCAGCAAGCGATTCGGTCTCATCGAGGAGTCGGCGACGAACGAGCGAGCCCATCGTGAACTGAACGACCTCGTTCCGGACGACATCAAATACGAGCTACACGTGCTGTTGATCACGCACGGCCGCGAGTACTGCACCGCACAGACGCCGGACTGTGACAACGCGGTCTGTCGGCGGTACTGCCACTGTTCGACGTGTGATTGACAGGGACACTGCGAGTCGTCGGAACCTACTCTCCGAGGAACAGTCCGTTTCGAAGGAGCAACAGCGCGGCGCCGATTCCGACGATCAACCACAGGATCGATCCACCGCCGAGGTAGACGACCAGCCCGTAGGCGGCGACGCCGACGCCGAGTCCGAGTTGGACGCGTGGATGTTCGAGTGAGGTCCGGAACACCCCGTAAACCAGCACCGCGCCCATGTAGACGAACAGGAGTGCCTCGAGCAGCATGCCCCTCGTTCCGTCGAGGGCAGCCCCGAACGCGCTGAGGAGGCCGAGGACGAACAGAACGACGACGCTGATACGAAGGATTCGCGACGAGACTGTCGATTCGGATTCCGCGGAGGGTGCCTCCGATGTCATGTTCGTGTGGCTACACGGGAGCGGGGTTCAAAAGGTGCTACCGTTCGACGCGGAGCGTACACTCGAGGTCGGCCCCCTGGGAAAGCGCCTCGACGATCGATCGATCGAGATCCGCAGCAGCGGCGGACGCCTCAACCATCACCGTTCGGTCGTCGACGTACTCACTCGTCCGAAACACGGCGCTGCGATCGTTCTCGAAGGTGAGTCGTGGATCGCCACGCCCCCGAATCTCGGTTTCGTGATCTGCGACGCGGAGCGTCGCGACGATCCTCGCCGCCGTGTCCTGACAGGCTCGAACGAATTCGTCGTCGAAGGAGGCCGGAACGAGGTCCGCATCGACGCCGACGATGCAGTCACCGGCC
The DNA here is from genome assembly GCA_040409725.1 of Natronomonas sp. Lineage (GTDB taxonomy): Archaea > Halobacteriota > Halobacteria > Halobacteriales > Haloarculaceae > Natronomonas. Next base: position 5,577 of record JARWGK010000058.1, on the reverse strand, counting down.
GGCGTGAGCCAGTCGTCACTCGTGATCTCGAAGGTGGTTTCGTGGGTGGCGGTGACGTTTTCGTGTCCACGGGCACGCAGCGTCGTCGTGTCCATACGCGTGACGTAGCGAATGGGCGTTTGTACACCTGCTGGTCTTCCGTCGGATCCCGGAGGACACGAGCGCCGCGTTTATATATCGTTTCGGTCGGCGTGCTGTCGGACAGCGGTGCGTTAGCCCGCCTTACGGCGTTTGGTAGCGGTTTTCACACCCACCGGAATCACCACAACAAATAAATACACTTGCGTGATAGGATACGATACCAGAACGCCTCCGGCGTTCGACAGAACCGCCAGCCGACCGAATGACAGGAAACACTGCTTGTACGGCGACTGCTCGACGACGAGCGGTTGCTGTCTGCAGCCGGAGCGGTAATGGGACAGAACTGTAACCATGGCAGAGTCAATCGACGAATCCGACAACGTAGAACTGACAGAAGACGACCTCGAGAACAAATCGAAGGGACAGCTCATCAAGGTTGCTGGGCAGCTCCGTGACCGACGAAACGAGCTGAACCAGATGGCCTCCGAGCGAGCCTCGAAGCGAGACGAACTCAACGCAAAGACCCGAGAGAAGGTCGACGAGGCTCAAAAACACCGCGAGAAACGCGACGAGCTCAACGACAAGGTCCAGGAACACAAAGAGAAGCGAAACGAGCTCAACGCGGAGGCAAACGAGCTGTTCAACGAGGTCGACGAGATGAAGGACGACCTCGAACTCGACGACGACGAGAGCATCGATCAGCTCAAGGAGGAAATCGAGGATCTCGAGTTCAAACAGCAGACGGAGGTTCTCTCGGCGGAGGACGAACGCGAGTTGATCGAGAAGATCGAAGACAAGCGAGAGCAACTCGCAGACCGAAAGGAGAAGCTCAATCAGGGCGGCGACCTCGAGGAACTCAAGGAAGAAGCCCAGGAGATCCGCGCCGAGGCCTCGAAACACCACCAGAAGGTCACGGAACTGGCCGACGACGCCCAGGAACACCACAACCAGATGATCGAGGCCTACCGAGAGGCCGACGAGATCCGTGACGAGGCCGACGAGTGGCACGACAAGTTCGTCGAGGCCCAGGAAGCCGCAGACCAACACCACGAGGATTTCGTTCGTGTCCAAAAGCGGCTGCGGGAACTCGACAAGGAGGAAGAAGAGGAACGCGAGGACGAACGCGCAGAGGAGCGAGAAGCCGCAAAGCAGGAAGCGGAGGAAATCTACGAGCGATTCAAGGAAGGCGAAACCCTCGACACCGAGGATCTGATGAAGCTACAGAAGGCCGGCAAACTGTAACTGTAACTGTCTGAAACGCCGGCTGCGATCGTTCGAGGGTATTCTGTCGGTGGAAGTACCGACTTCGGTGACGTTCAGCCGGAGATCTCAGTCTAGATACGGATCACAGACCCGACGGAGGCCCTCCTCGAAGGAAATCTGTGCGTCCCAGCCGGTCGCCTCGTGCATCTTCGAGGGATCGGCACACGTGTCTGTGACGTACACGCTCTCGGGAATCGGATTCTCGACGTACTGTGGTTCGACGCTCCTTTCGAGTGTCTCGTTGAGCAGTTCGACGATAGTGTTGAATGCGTAGGCCTCGCCGGTCCCGAGGTTGTAGATTCCGTCGAGTCCGTGTTCGGCGGCGAGGATCATCCCCCGGACGATGTCCTCGACGTGGGTGAAATCCCGCGTCTGAGTGCCGTCACCGTACACCGTCGGCTGTCGGCCGTGTGCGATGTCGTCTGCGAACTGAGCGACGACGTTTGCGTACTCGTCTTTGTGTTTTTCATTGCCACCGTAGCCCTGATACACAGAAAAGCAGCGCATTCCGGCGAGAGACATCCCGTAGTGGGTGCTGAAGTACTCGGCGTACCGTTCTTGGGAGAGCTTCGAGGCCTCATAGGCAGTGTCCGCCGCCACGGGTGCGTCCTCGCTCGTTTGTGTTGATGCTTGGTCCTGATACACAGACGACGAGGACGCGTAGACGACCGTCTCACAGCCGTCCGTTCGAGCCTGTTCGACGACGTTTGTGAACCCTTCGGCGCTGGTCCGTGCGCCACGCGCCGGGGTGGACTCCTGCATCCGGTAGGACGACAGTGCCGCGAGGTGGAAGACAATGTCCACGTCGGTCGGGAGCTCCGTGTCGGTGACGCTCTGATTTTTAAAACGGACTGATGAATCGAGATTCCCTGCGGTGCCCAGATATTCGTTGTCGACGGCGACGACATCGTTTTTTTCGGCCAGCGTGTTTGCCAGATTCGAACCGATGAACCCCGCCCCGCCGGTGACGAGGATCCGTCTGTCCTGCATACGGGGCCGGTTACACCCGGGTAAAAAATACCCGTCGATACGGCTTGATGCTCCGATTCGACCGGTGTCGTGGCTCGGGTGTGTCCCGTGGCCCGCTTCGAAACCCGACTTCGGGATACCTGTCGTGTGTGACTATGATAGTGTCGACCACAGACTGCCGCCGACAGCTCACGGGCGGTTTGTCGGTGCCGGGTCATCGAGCGGGTCGCCACCGGACACCGTGTCGGATCGTGTCGTGTGTTTTCCGACGGTGGCGGCCCCCGAGAGCTCTCTGACGAGATGCACTCGGTCGATCGCTCCGGCAGCGTCTCGGAACTGATCGGGTGAGACCGCCATTGTCTCCTCGCCATCGACCGCCACCCACGTCCATCCGTCGTCGGAGCCGCTTATTTCGAATCGAGTCCCGCTGCCGACGGCCACGGCCAGCGTGTCACCGAACCGCTCTGCGGCCCTCCGTGCCGTATCCTCGTCGGCGAAGGATTCGGTACCGCGAGCGATTTCCTCGTCGTCGTTTCGTGCCGCCCACGTCCATCCGTCTACATGCTCTGTGAGGACGAGACGAAGCCCGCTCGCGTCGAGCATCGTCTCGACCGTCGTCGGATCCGCCGTTTCGATGTGTCTACCAACGTGGGTCGTCTTCTCCCACCCGACGGTGCTAAAGAACAGCTGCAGAAACGCCCGAACGTCCGAACCCCAGACGAGTGTCCAGTACAGCGGAACGGCAAAGAAGTTGACTCCGGTTCGAAACACGCGTTTCACTCCGCGTTTGTCCGTCACGTTCCAGTACCCGATTGCCTGTATCGCCATCATCTGGACGGCGAGTGCGAGTCCGATCGACAGAATGATTGTAGCAGGGAGCGATGCGAGGAGTCCGATGAGCGTCGCATAGACGGCGACGAGTGCGAAGGCGACGATGTTTATTGGCCCGAGATGTGGAACCGCAGACTGGGTGTAGATGTGGACCTTCGCTTTCAGCCCCTTCGGCGGCTCCGACAGCCGCCGAATGAGCGTGTACAGCTTGCCCCGCTGCCAGCGGGTGCGCTGTCGAACCCACGCGTTGAGTCCGACCGGTGACTCGCCGTGTGTCGTCGCCGTGACCATCGCCATCGATCGGCCGAGTTCCCAGAGGAACAATCCGAGTTCAAAATCCTCGGTGACGTTTCGTGGGTCCCACGGGGTCGTTCCGGACAGTCCAGCGTCGGTCAACTCGGCTTGCTGTTCCGGCGTCCACAGGGGACCGAACCGCTCGATTCGACGTTCGGCGACCGTTTCGAGTGTCTCTCTCGTGATGAAATTCGTCGTCCCACCGAGTGGAACGGGGTACCGTACCCGGAAGTAACTCGGGATGATGCTGCCGTACCAGAATCCGTACTCGCCTCTGAAGAGGACGTTCAACAGTCCGTCGTCCTCGTTTCGGAGATCAAGTGGTCCCTGGACAAAGTCGTGGTCGTTGTCGACGAGCGCGTTGACCACCTGCCGGAACAGTCTCGGATCGACGATGTCCTCGGCATCGACGACACCGACGATGTCACCATCGGTGTGTTCGAAGCCGTAGTTCAACGCCCGTGGTTTGTTTTTGTCACCGGGGTACGACGGTGGAACGACGATTGTCTGGAACGTGTAGTGCGCCCCGAGTCGCGCCAGTTCGTCGCGTGTGGCCCTGTCTGCGGCTTCGACGACGACGTGTACGCCGAGTTTCTCCGTCGGATACTCGGCGTCCCGAAGCGCGCCGATTGCGTGTCCAACCGTCTCTGCCTCGTCGTACGCCGGCAGCAGGACGTCGATGGACGGAAGTTCCGAGTCCGGTAACTCGGTTTCCGAATCGAACACGCGTGGGTCCGTCGCCCGGCCGATGAATTTGAAAAACGCCTTCCGGTACACCGGCGAGAACGTGTAGACGTTGATGTAGATCCAGATCGACCCGAGGACGACCGCCACCGCCGAAATCGTCCCGACGGTCACGACCATCGGCTCAGGCCTCCTCCTCGGTCGTCAACTCGACTCCCGCACCGGATGCTCCCGTCGACATCCGGATAATTGCCCCGCGTGCCCCCGCAGGCGTCGGAAACCGTCGCGCGCTTTCGGCGATGACCGTTCCGTCGTTGCTGTGGAGTAACCACCGCCACTCACCGTCGTCTTCGCGCAGTTCGTACCACGGTCGTTCCGTGATGCGACGGTTCGTATCCGAGGTGCCGGGCTTCGTGACAATCGGAACGCCTGTGAGGCCTACTGCGAGCAACAACACACCGGCACTGTAGGCGAGCATCACCGGTTGCGGACCCGCAAACGTCCAGTCTTCCGGATACAGTCCGACGAACCAGACGACGGCTGCGAAACAGACGAGTGTGCCGACACCGCCCAACACCGCCGCGGCTGGCTGCAGCGGGAGCCGAAGCGTAATCCCGAGCAACACGAGCGGAAGTCCCCCTGCGGCGAGAACGATACCGGCCTGCCGAAACGCCCAGTACAGCGGTTCTCCACGGGTGTACGTAGACCCCCACAGGAACAGTGCAATACCCGACAGCGCGAGAAGTGTTGCAAAGACAATCAGCCAGTATCCACCCGCCGCCGTCTCCGTTCCGTTTGGATCGATTCGGGAGACGTAGAGTCTGCTCAGGCGATTCTGATTCGCTGGCATACCCTCCAGACGTTCCCAGAGAACTTATCATTAACTAATTGAACAGTAAATATAAACAATATCTTCTGGACGGCGGGACGGTACACCCTGGCTACCCAACAGCGCTGTTCGGCGGCTGCCGGAGGTATTTAATACTTCGCCTCGGCACCGGTGGCCTCGTAGATGTCGTCCATGATCGCGTCACGCTCCTCGCGCCACTCGTCGAATCCGGCAGGCGTCGAGGGGTAGGTCTCGTAGTGGTCAAGCAGTCGGTCGGCGAGGGATTTCGCCTCGTACAGATCACGCAGCGTGTCCCAGTGGCCGAAGGTGCGGTACAGCACCCGGAGTTTCAGCCCGAGGCCAACGTCGGCAGAGCCGGAGTACAGCGCATCCGAGAGCTTCTCCGCCGGGAGTGCAGCGAGCAGCGCCAGCAGTTCGTCCAGATCGTAGGCCGTCGAGAAGATGTTGTAGACATCGAGGGCGGCATACCGGCCGCCGAAGTGTTCCATGACGCGCTCGTTGTACTCCCACAGCATCGATTCGCTGACGTTTTCGGCTTCGAGGGCCTCGATTGCCTTCTCACCGGCGTACTGGCCGGCGTAGGCGGCTCCGGCGATTCCACCGCC
>JARWGK010000057.1:0-12907 GCA_040409725.1 Natronomonas sp. | reverse complement strand
ATCGTCTGTGTCACCCCGGTCGGAAGCCCGGAAAACGAGTGCAACACGTCGCCGGCCAGAACCGTCTCGGCCGGATCGTACTCGGCCATCAGTTCCTCGAACCGCGCCGTGATGTCCTCGTGTTCCCCGACGCGGAGTTCGACGTTCGAGGTCGCATCTCTGCCGATGTGGAGATCCGAACAGACGAGCGTGTCGACTGCCGGAAGATACACCGCCCGATCCCGCGGCAGAAACTCCATATCGATACACGGGTCCGAGCGATCAAAGCGCTGACGAACTCGTCGCCCTCGAGAGACTGCCGCGGAGTCGCCGGGGTTTTAAGCAGACCGCCGCCGATCCAACAGTATGGTCGACGTCCTCGACAACAAACGGTCGGCGACGAAGTTCCGGGTACTCGTCGAGATCGCCGACCGGCAACCGGCGGTCAATCAGGGCGAGATCGCAGAGGCCGTCGGCGTGACGAGTCAGGCTGTCTCGGAGTACATCCGTGAACTGGTCGACGAAGGGTTCGTCGAAAAGGAGGCCCGCTCGCGCTATCGGGTGACGAAACGAGGCGTCGACTGGCTGTTCCAGCAGGCCGACGACGTTCGTCGATTCGCCGAACACGTCACCGAGGACGTCCTCGGGAGCATGCAGGAGGATGCGGCCTTTGCGACCGCTCCGGTCGAATCCGGAGACGCGGTGACGCTTTCGATCCGCGATGGGCTGTTGCACGCGACGCCGGGTGAGGAAGGTCCCGCAACCGGCGTTGCGACGACCGACGCCGAGGCCGGAGCGGTCGTCGGCGTCACCGGATTCGCGGGGATCATCGACCTCGACCCCGGCTCCGTGACGGTGTTTCAGGTTCCGCCCATTCGATCCGATCCGCCGACCGCCTCCGCCCGGTTACAGGAGGCAACCGCCGACGCGGATCTCGTCGCCGCCGCCGGCGTCGAGGCCGTCGCGACGCTCCGTGAATCCGATCGGGAGCCAAACGTCACCTTCGCCGCCGGTGCCGTCGCCGCAGACGCCGCCGGCCGGGGGCTGGACGTCGTCGTCGTCGTCACGACCGATCTCGCCGGCCGTGTCACGGACGAACTGCGGGACGCCGGCCTCTCGTATGAGGTCGCCGACCTCTGAAACGAAGACTATGTCCCGTCGCCGCTTGCGTCCTCTAGCCCGTCTTTCGCCCGCTGGAGCGCCTCGTAGTACCGCACCGCATCGGCCTTGTGGACGAACACCGCAAGCTCCTCGTGGCCGAGGTCCTGGGCGACGAACCCGGCCCCGGCCCAGTTGTGTTCGTCGTCCAGTTCCTCGGATCGGAGCACGTCACGGAGCTGCGCGACGATCTCCTCGGTGATGGGAACGCGATTGCTGCTCACGAGTCACCTCTGATCGTGTCGTAGGCGTCGCGCACTCGTCGGAACTCCTCTTCGCTGCCGCCGTGGTCCGGGTGTACCTGTTTCATCTTGTTTCGGTAGGCTTGCCGCACTTCCCGATCGCCAGCAGTCGTCGGCAACTCCAGCACATCGAAGGCCGTCTGCTGGCCGTCGAGGTCGTGACTGGGTGTGTCGGCGTCCGACTCCGTCCCGAAGTCGATCTCGGGCGTTTCGAAGGGGAGACGGTGTCCGAGGTTGATTCCGGGCATCTCGTGTTCGACCAACACCGGATGCGTGTTCGACCGTTCGAGACCGTAGAACGTCGCCGGCTGGAACGTGATCGCAACGTCGTTGTCCGGCAGATAGAAGGCAACCGTCTGTCCGTCGATCGTCGTGTTCTCGCTGTACGGCTCGTCGATTTCGTCGAGATACTCCCGGATCTCGCTTCGTCGCCGTTTCGTCCCGTTCCAGCCATCGCTGCTTGCGTTGCCGTCCGATCGACCGTTTTCCTCGGGAAACAGCCGGGAACCGACGAGAAACGCTGCGGTGACGCCGACGCTCAGGAGACTTCCGAGAAACACGCCGACGTACACCCACCGGGGCAGCGATAGCAGTGATTCGACGACCACACCACCCATACGTGACTGTCGAATATCAATATCACGCAATAGTACGGTCATCGCCGATCGGTCCTAGCCGATGTACCGCAGGTCGTCGTCACTCGGCGCCGGCCCCTGTTCCATCTCCTGAATCTCCTTCATGACCTCCTCCATCTCTGCTGCACGCTCTTCTAGGGAGTCGTATCCGACCTCGAAGCCGACGACCGTCTCGAGGACGTCGAGGACCGCCCGAGCACTGCGTGGATCGACGAGATAGCCGCTCGTCTCACCCATCAGACAGGCGGCATCGTACCCGCGTCGCTCCCCGATTCCGAGCAACAGTCCACTGATGCCGACGATTCCGCCGGCCGGCTCGTCCTCGCGGAACTCGACGCCGGATTCCTGGAGCGTCTCGACCCGATCCTCGGTCGTCGCCGCGCCGAGGACCGCCGGTTCCTCGATCAACTCACCGGTCGGAACGCCGCCCAGTGCGTACACCATCCCGACGTCGAACGCCGCCGCGACGTCGAGAAACCGATCGGCCAGCCGGTAGTGTCCCGGCCCATCGCCGGCCTGATGGTCGCCGGTCAACACGAGCAGATCCGGACCCGTCGTCCCCTCGATTGCGTGAAACTCCGCACACGCGAGCGTCGTCTGTCCGTCCTCGACCGTCACCTGTGGTGGGAAATGCTCGGAGTACACCCGTCTGACGAGTTCACTCTCCAGTTCCTCGAGTAAGTGCTCTGCAGCCAGCTTTCCGACGTGGCCGACTCCCGGCAGCCCCTCGATCAACACCGGATCGTCGAGTTCCGGGTCCGCGAGTCGTTCGACATCGAACTCGTTCATACACTATGGGTGCCGCCGACCTACAAGAACGCGGCGATGCAGAGCAGGTGTCACCGACGCACACGCCGGCGATACTCGCCGTAGGGATCCTCCGGATTGAACGGTGCTGGCGCGCTGTTTTCCGTCGGGTTTCCACACCTCGGACAGATGTCTCCGAGGCTGTACACCGGGCGTTCGTGTTCGGACTCCCAGACCGAGCAGACGCGGATATCCGATTTCACGGCGCTACTCGTCGTCGGTCCGTCGTTCGCGGTGGAACTCCCCGACGCCACCGACGGCTTCGATCTGCTGGCGCGCCCGGGAGGCACTCGCCTCGAGTTGATCCTCGGCCGTCTTGTAGTTCGGTGCCCGCACCTTGATCCGATACTCCGGTGCGCCGACGTAGGTGACCTCCAGTTCGACCTCCTCCGGCACCTCGCCGTTGCCCTCCGCTGCCGACAGCGCCTCACGGACGTCCTCGACGCCGTCTCCTCCCGGTGCCTCCAGATCGACGTATCCGGTCACCGTCACGTACGGAACCGAGACGTTCTCCCGTGCGGTGTCGACGATCGCGTCCAACTCGTCGTCGTCGAGATCAGTCCCGGAGAGAGCCTCCGCACCGTGGATCGCCGCCTGTTCGAACCCGTCGTACAGCGAGCCGTGGGCGTCGATCAACTCGTTTGCGACCCGGCGGAACGTCGCGTCCGCGACGTCTTCCCCGAAGGCGAGTTCCATCCACTTGTCGGCCTTCTGTTCGTTTTTCCACTCCTGAATCTTATCGGAGCGCTGGTGGTCGTTTACGTCCTTGATCGAGAGGTCGATCTGCTGTGCGCCCTCGTCGACGTCCAGCACCTTACAGACGACCGTCTGGTCGCTGTTGACGTGATCGCGGATGTTCTTGATCCATCCGGAGGCGACCTCACTGACGTGTACCAATCCGCGTTTGTCCTCGTACTCCGCCAGATCGACGAACACGCCGAAATCCTCGATTTCGTCGACGCGCCCGACGACGAGTTCGCCGGGGGTCGGCCAGCCGGTGTATTGCATACCTTCGGCTACTTCTCTGAATCGAATAAACCTGCCGTTCGTCGGCAACCCGACGACCGAATCGCGCCGCTTACCGAGCCTCGACCGTCTCGACGACGTCGCCGTGGAACGTCGCCTCGCCGCCGGTCGAGGTCGCAAGCGTCGAGCCACAGACCGCACACGCAACCTCGCTCGATGCCTTTCCGAAGATCACCTGTTCGTTTTCACAGTCCGAACACCGAACGCGGAAGAAGTTACCCGCCATCGTTACTCCTGGAAGGTGAGTCGTCCGGCACGCCATCCCTCGCGCAGGTGTGCCTTTCCACAGTCGCTGCAGCGGTACTTCAGATCGGTCTTCTTCGTCGGCTTGTCTCCGCCCGGCACCTTCGAGAACCGACCGGCGTTACCGATGACGCTCTTGCCGCGACGCGTTCGTCGGGCGTCCCACTTCGTCCCCGAGGACCGACCCGTTCGAACCTTCTCCACCTCGTGTTCGTGGTGGGCGTCGCAGTGCGGACAGTACGTGTTGAACCGGCGTGGCATCTCCATAGTATCGTCCGGTAGCAGCCCGTACGGTAAAACGGGTTTGGTTTTCGGCTCGACTGTGCCCCGGCCGATCGCTCCGAAGCGTTTTTGCCAACATCTCCCGAAGCCGCGGGCATGAAGCGGCTCATCATCCGCGGAAACCCGGGGATCCGGAAAAACGGGATCATCAAATACGACGGCGAGGAGTACGTCTGTTTCTCCGTCGCTCGTCAGGGCGAGTGGCACGGCCCCGACCGCATCCAGCTGTGGTGTACCATCGGCAAAGAGGAGGAACGCGAGGATTTCAACCGACGGAACTTCATCCCGATGCACCTCGAGGTCGACGACATCGATGCCGAAGCGGTCGAAGTGATCAAGGAAAGCGGCAAGAAGGCGGTCTGACCGGCTGTCGGTGTGGCGGGGTCAGTCGTACTTTCGGAAGCCGATATCCCGAGCGACCTCACGAAACGCCTGTCGACACAGCCAGATGTCGTACTTGCCGACGAGGCCGTCCTCCCGGCCGGTCATCCGACAGACGTGTCGCCCGTCCCCGCCGTCGGACGTGGAATTCCCGGCCGTCATGCCAACTCCGTTGCTCGTTCACGCAACGACGGTTCGAGCGACCGATCGGCTGCCAGTTCGCTCAGGGTGTCGGTTGCGGCACACTCTCCGAGGCCGTCGATCGCCTGTCTGCGGAACTCGCCGCTGAGGCCGCCGGTGCGGACGAGCACCGCGAGATTCCGGCGCTGGTCGTCCCGTACGAGGGTGTCTATGGCGTCTTTGCGGGCTGTTCGTGGAACGCTCTTGTTGACTGCGCGCTGAAAGCTTGTTGTCATCGTCGTGGTCTGGGGGTTATCGGTTTCCTTCGAGGTCACAGAAGGCGTCGGCTCTGGCCGATAGCCAGGCCGTCACAAGCGAGTCCTCGCGTGCGATCGAGTAGATGGTGCAGATCGGTGGGCCGTCGTCCGGCTGCTCGACGACTGCCTGACACCGGCGATCGGTTCGGTCGGGTGCGGTCCGGGGGCTGTCAGTCGGCAATCCCAACCTCCTCTTTGTTCTCTGTGCTGGCTTCCTCCGAATCCCCGAACAGCGTCCAGTCGGCGTCCATCTCCGCGTCGGTGAGCAGACAGTCGGCCAGCCGGCGACGGACGGCGCCGTGATCCATGTCGTTCACCAACACCGCGAGGTCGCGGTCGCCACTCTCCGACAGCAGGTGGTTGAGCGTCGTCGTCTTTCCCGCACCGAGCGTCCCCGAGAGGACGGTCACAGGTACTGTCTCGTCTTCCATCCGGTAGCAATTACACGCTCAAAGCTAATCAAACTTATTATTTAAAGTACAAATTTTAATAAAAAAGGGCGGAGAGGGTCTCCGCTCAGTCGGATGTCTCCGAGCGGCCTCGTCGCGGATTCATTTATAAATGGTCGGATCGGAAATAGTGGCTCCCAATCGTTTCCAGCAATCTCCTCTGCATCGACCGCCCGAGCCTACGGAGAAACCGGCCTCCGGTCGCAGCAATCGGTGTCAGGCGTAGGCCTCGAACTCCTTGCCGAAGACGAGGAAGTATGCCGTGCCGACGACGCCGATGACGGCCGCGATGGTGAACGCCACCTCGGGGCTCACGAAGTCCCACAGGGCACCGCCGATGGCCGCACTCGGGATGACGATTGTGTTCCGGAGGAGATAGTAGGTTCCGGTGACGCGTCCACCGGCACCCGCCTCCGCAGGGCCGACGATCAGCGCCTTATGTGAGGGAAGTCCGGCAAACCGGAGCCCGGAGAACGCGAAGATGGCGATCAAGGCGAGTTGGAGATTCGTCGTCAGCTCGGGGCCGAAGATCAACACGACCGGAAAGATCGCATAGACGGCAAACCCGAGGGCAACGACGGGTTTCAGCCCGACCCGTTCGGCTACCTTTGCGGCAGGTGCCATCACGAGCAGTGCGACGAGCATCTCCACGCCGAGCAGGTAGCCGAAGAAGGCGGCCGGCGAGAGACTGATGTCGTACGTCGAGCCGAACACGGCGAAACTGGTGTCGAAGCCGACCTGATAGATCTGGGTGACGACGAGGACGAAAAAGACGTACACCATCCCGTTGGCGAATCGGACGAGGGTGTCGCCGACGAGGAGCGGTCGAAGCTCCGCCGGCATCTCCTTGAGATCCTGTCGGATCTGTGCGATCCCTTCGAAGGAGCCGCCGATCGAGTCCGCATCCGCCTCATAGAGAACGTGCTGGACGACGGTTCCGACGATGCCGAAGACGACCGCCACGGCGAGGACGAACCGGAAGCTCACCGTGAAATCGGGGTGAAGGTCGATGAGGATCGCCGCGAGAACCGGGCCGACGAGGAAGGCGGTCCGTCGGAACGTTTCGGTGCTCGCAAAGCCGGCTGCCAGCCGCGAGGGATCAGTCGCCTGCTTGACGACGGCGAAGGAGGCACCGAGGCCGAAGGACTTCCACGCCTGTGCGAGGATCAAGCCGACGAAGATCCAGACCCACGGCTCGATCCTCAGGCCGGCGACCGTGATCACGCCGACGTTCGGCGCGAAAAGCCAGATCACGAACCCGAGCGTCGAGACGAGTCCGAAGACGGTCAGGGAGTACCGCGACCCGATTCGGTCGGAGATCGCACCGCCCGGATAGGGGTAGATCGCCGAGATGATGTTGCCGAACGTTCCGAAGAGGCCGACGACGAACCCCGTCGCACCCAGTGCCACCATGTACTCCGGCAGGAAGCGGTTCGTCATCTGGAAGCCGAGGCTGAACGCAAACATCGCAAGCGAAAGGACGAGCACGTCCCGTTCGAGGGCGAAAAACTGCCGGAACGTGTCCAGGGGACCCGTCTCCTCCGTCTCGACCGTGACTCGCTCCTTAGACATCGTCTTCGATCACCGCCGTGTGTCGGCTGCTCTGCTCCGATCGTAGCTGACACCGACGCGACGCCGTGTATCGACGCCTCTTGTCGGTCTCATTTCCTCGTCCGCACTCCGACGACCCGACTGCCCCACTTCGAGGTCGGTCGGACCGACCGGCGTCCGCTCGTCGATCCAGTCCATCCCGATCATAGAACCACATCACGAGTCGGGGATAAATAGATTGTCCCATACGGTCAACCAGTATCGATTTACCACTCGGGACCCAGTTTGGTATCGAGGGACGCTATCTATGACCGGCCGGAAGAATGCGATGCTCACGACAGAGGACCGGCGGTGGTTGCGCGGCGAGAAGCGCTACGAGGGAGAACACGCGAAACAGCAGCGGTATCAGCGCCGCCGAGACATCCGAAAGCGGGTTTACAACTCCCTGCTCGATTTCTCGATCCTCTTCGAGCACCTCGAAGGTGCCGAACGGGAGAAGCTGTTTGGAACCCCCGGGACGGGACAGACCGCCCTCACCGAGGACCGCGAACTCGCCGACGGGATCCGCGACGCCCTCGCCTTCCTGCTGTACAACACCGGGGTGACCTCGATGATGGGTGCGGCCGACGACGATCCGGATCCAGTTGCCCGGTGGTTGCTCACAGAGGCGTTCCATCGGGCCGGCCGGAAGGACGGACTCGTCGTCGAAAGCGTGGACGTCGACGTCGAGACGGCAGAGCTGCCACAGGCGGCGCTCCTCGGCGACCTCGAGGCGGGAAAAGAGCTCTCACCGCGGGAGTTGCGGCTCCTGCTGGAGAGCGATGCCGTCGACACCAGAGCGATTCAGGACCACATTCGTGATCAACTCATAGAGGAATGACGGCTCCGTCCGGTCGCCTTCGGATCCCACGACTCGCCGTCTGCGGGACCGTCCAAAACCATCCACGGAGGACACACGACAGATGACGAACACGACACCGACCGAGACGTTCGAACGGGAGCTACAGAAGCTGTACCACGCCGAACTGGAGATTCTCGATCTGCACGCCGATCTCGCAGAAGCCGCGGCGAGTGAGGCGGTCGAATCGCTGTTCGCCGACCACGAAGCGGACACCGTCGAACAGATCCACCGGATCGAGCGCATCTTCGAGGAACTCGATCAGGAACCGCACGCGGAAGGCAGTCCGGTCATGGAAGGGATTCTCGCCGAAAAGGACGAGATCGTCTCGACTGACGCTCCGGCCGGCCTCCGTGATCTCGACGTGCTGACCACGGGCATGATGAACGAACGCTTCGAGATCACGGTTCTCGATCGTCTGTTGGTTTTGACGGGGGAACTGGATCTGCCCGAGGAGACCGCCGCGGAACTGGCGGCGAATCGACAGGAAGCCAAAGCAGCCCTCAACAGGATGGAAGCGATCGTCGAACGACGGCGGTTCGATTCGGAGGGACGATGAACACAGATGACCACTGGCGGCCGGCACAGATGTCGAAGCGCCTCGAGACACAGATCGCATTCGACTCGGAGCAGATCTACTTCCGCTTCCGGTGGGATCAGCCCAACCCGGGCGGCTGGATCCACGACATGCTCGTCTATTTAGACGGCGAGTGGCGGCAGTTCGCCGACCCCTCTCCGTGGGTCACGAACGGCGACGACCACACCGGCTTCTACGAGGATCGGGTGAGCTTCCTGCTCGACGACGGCTCCGTGAAAGGGTTCGAGGAGTTCGGCGGTTGGCTGACCGTCCACACCGGGATGCGTTCGCTGCCGAGTGAGGCCTCCGAATCGGCGGTGCGAGACCACGACCACTTCGGCGACGACGGCCTCGGCAAAACCGACATCCGAAAGTACATTCCACAGGCCTGTGAGGGCGCGTGGTGGGAAAACGACTGGCGAGCGGTCAGATCCGAGGCAGAACTCGCAGAACTCAAAGCCGACGGCGTGTTCCTCGATCTGCCGATGTGGCGGGCCCACAGAAGCAACCCGAAGGGGTACGGAACGGACCACCACGTCCTCGATTACCGCCACAGCGATCAGGGACAAAACACCTACGGGACCCAGGAGTGGGACCCCGAGGACGGCCCCGAACTCATGTGGGATCCGGACGTCGTCGACGGTGGAGCCCTCGATTATCACGCGATCGAGGCGGGTAACTTTCCGGACCAGCAGGACGGCACGTACGCACTCGAACTCGACGATGCAGTCGAGTTTGACCCCGACGTCGCGGAGTGGGAGGGGGCGATGATTCCCCGCCGGCCGCTTCGGGACCCTCACGGAAGTGCCGCCGACTGGCGCGGGACCGGAACGTGGGACAACGGCGAGTGGGTCGTCGAGATGTGGCGTGATCTCCAGACCGACCACCCCGCCGACACGAAGCAACTCGAACCCGGTGGCAGCTACACCTGGACACCGGCGATCCACCACGGCGCGGGGAAACGCTGGCACTGGGTGGCCTACCCGTACAAACTCGGCCTCGGCGTCGAACCGGAGTATCACGGCGACGAGACGGCTGAACTCGTCGCTGAACGCTCCGGCGGCGGGAAGCCGGACTGGGAGGGAATTTCGACACATACCATCCCACTCATCTTCCCCGGCGTCCTCGAGTGGAGCGATCTCACGACGGAGGGCCATCCCCGTACAGAGGAGATACGCAACGCCGAGATCACGATGTGGGACCTCTACGATATGGACGCGGCGTCGTTTCTCGAATGAAACGGCGGCTACACTGCCGCTACTGCGGTAGATTTGTCATCGATGACCACGGAGCGAACCGCCCCCGCGGACTACTCGTCGATACACGCGGGAGTCGGTTCAACTGACCTGTGAGCGGAGCTTCGCGGACACCAGTTCGCTGACCACGACGGTGATCAGGATCGCGACGAGGATCATCGAGACCGACTGCCACTGGAGGCGATCCATTCTGGCGACCAACTCGAGTCCGATTCCGCCGGCTCCAACGAATCCGAGGACGGTCGATGACCGGATGTTGATGTCCCATCGGTGGGTGGAGACGCCGACGAAGATCGGCATGACCTGTGGGGCGATTCCGTAGATGAGCCGCTGTGGACCGGTTGCCCCGGCGGCGGTCAGGGCGTCGACCTGTCCCTCGTCGATTTCCTCGATGGCTTCGGCCAGCAGCTTGCCGATGAAGCCGACCGACCGGATTGCGACCGCGAACACACCGGCGAGTGCCCCGGGTCCAAACAGCGCAACGAAGATGAGCGCCCAGATGATCGTACTCACCGACCGCGTCACGGTGATGATCATCCGTCCGACCCCGTAGACGAGACGGTTTGGTGCCGTGTTTCTCGCGGCTGCGTACGCGACCGGTATCGACAGCAGCGCCGAAAACCCGGTGCCGAGGATCGCGATGTTGATCGTCTCGATCATCGGCCCGACGATCTCGCCGGTGTATCCGTAGTTGGGTGGATACATGCGGGTGAGCAGATCGTTGATTTCTCGCGGTGCCATCACGACCCACTCGTAGCGGACGTCCAACTCCTGGTAGGCGAACCCGGCGGCGACGACGACGACCAGCAGCGCGGCGAACCGAGCGAGGCGTGTCCGGCGGCTGTGGCGGTTCCAAACCTCCCATTTGCCGTCCTGTAGGGTGTACTTCCGACGACTCATCAGTCGATCCGCCCCCGTACGAGCGCGCTGACGCCCTCACCCAACAGCACGATGGCGACGATGACGATGATGATCGCCATGGCGAAATCGAACTGGTACCTGTCGAAGGCGCCGACGAGTGTGAACCCGATTCCACCGGCGCCCACGATGCCGATGATAGTCGAAGAACGGACGTTGATATCCCAGCGGTAGATGGCGAGACCGATCATGCGAGGCATCACCTGTGGAACGACGCCGTAGAGAATCGTCTGACCCGTGTTGCCACCCGTCGCCCTGATCGCCTTCATTTCGGAGCCATCGATGTTTTCGAGATCCTCGGCGAGGATCTTTCCGTAGAACCCGATGGTGGCAAACGACAGCGTGATGACGCCTGCAAGCGGTCCGAAGCCGACGGCCTTCACCGCGATGACGCCGATGATGAGGCTGTGAAACGCCCGGGAGATCATGATCAACCCACGGGCGAACAGATACACCGGCAGCGGGGCGATGTTCTCTGCGGCCATGAACGCGACCGGGAGGCTGATGACGACGCCGACGATGGTTGCGAGGATTACTGGAGCGAGGCGTTGCATTACGATGTCGACGCTTGGTACTTCCCGCGGGACGCCTTCGAGGACGGAGTGCCGAGTGATGCGTACGAGGGGAACATCGAGCAGAAGTTCGACACCGGCGAGGAGGAGATGCGAGAAGCACGAGGTGGTGATGCGTGAGTGGCGATGTAGACGGGGACGCGTTGCGCCGATACGTCGAGTGGGTTGAGGATGGCCGTGCGGAAGTCGAGGTGTACGAAACTCCGCTCGGTACCAAGTTCAGCGGGAATCCCGTCGATGGTGCCCCGATAGAACTCGACGGTGAGGAGATAGAGTCAGCGAGAGCGGTTATGGGTGTGTGGGAGGACGTGATCGTTTCCATCTACGAAGGCGACATCGAGGCCGTGGACGAAGTGGACGGGGAGTGGTGGGAGGAGTTCGTCGTGGTGGCCAGCGAGGCTCTCGAGGATGTCGGCGAGGAGGAGTTGCGGGCGGCGCGCGACGGATAGGCGACCGTCTAGATCCGCAGCGAGTGTTCTCCGGTGCTCCTATTACTGCGCGCCTCTCAGCCGCGGGTGTGATCGCGTCTTCGCGTTCCGGGTTCCGAGGCGGGTTTCGGCGGTGCGAATGATGTTTCTCAAGGGATTCGTAACAATTTGTTAGTAGTCCCGGGCGGATTCGAACCGCCGTCGAGGGCTCCAAAGGCCCTCATGATTGGCCACTACACCACGGGACTGCAACCGAAGGTACTGTCGGACGGCACTTCAAGGAAGCGGTACCCGCCGTCAGTCTGCAGCCTCGGATTCGACGACCTCCAGAAGCGAACAGGCGTCGGCCTCCGCCTCAAAACAGTCCGGGCAGTCCGGATCACGATCGATGATCGTATCGAGCCGTTCGGCGACCGTTTCGTCGATGACGCTTTCGAGCTGTTTTGCCTCGGTCTGGAAATCCTCGACTTCGAGTACCTCCCAGAGGAACCGCTCGATGATACAGTAGGTCTGCAGAGCGTCCCGGGCCGCGGAAATACCATCTTCCGTAAGCGAGACTCCCTTGTACTTCTCGTGGTCTACGAGCCCGCGTTCCTCTAGCTTCCCGATCATCTCGTTTACCGACGCCGGGCTGACGCCGAGTGTCTCGGCTATCGATCCCGTCGAAGCCGGGCCGTTTTCCTGTTTTTGTACCAGATAGATCGACTTCAGATACTGATTCTGCGTGTTCATGATTGAGACTCCATCAGCGCCGTGACCTCCTCGACCCCCTCCTTTTCGTCCTCGCGGATCTCGTACAACACGTCGAGCAGCCGCTCTCGTTCGATACTGAACTGCACGTCCGACCCCTCGATCGCCGCGATCAGGTCGTCGTAGAACTTGTAGGCCGTCTCCTCGTTGCAGAGTTGATCGTACAACACGCCGTCGAAATCCGCCTCCGACTCGTATCTGGCCGACACCAGCTTCTCGATTTCTTCGTACGCCACCGGATCCGCATCGAGTTCGCCGACCAGCCGCTCCAGTCGATGGCGGTGTTCGGCCGATTCATCGGCTGCTTCGCGAAGCAGC
>JARWGK010000056.1:0-12992 GCA_040409725.1 Natronomonas sp. | reverse complement strand
CTCGTCGTCGACGTCGCCCATGGCCACCTCGATCGAACACTCGAGGCGGTCGACGAACTCACGGAGCGCTTCGAGGTGCCGCTGTGTGCCGGTAACGTCGTCACCGCCGAAGGCGTCTCCGATCTGGCCGACGCGGGTGCAGACTGCATCAAGATCGGCGTCGGACCCGGGTCACACTGCACGACGCGGGAGGTGACCGGATTCGGGGTCCCACAGTTCACCGCGATCGAACGCTGTGTCCCGGCAGCCCACGACGCCGGTGTCCGGACGATCGCAGACGGCGGCATTCGCCGCTCCGGTGACGCGGTGAAGGCGCTGCTTGCGGGTGCCGATGCGGTGATGGTCGGTGGCCTTCTTGCCGGAACGGACAGCGCGCCGGCCGATCTCGTCGAGCGTGACGGAAACCAGTACAAGCGAACCCGCGGGATGGCGACCAAGGCGGCGGCGACGGAGCGGGGCGACAAGACATCTGACGTCGTCGCCTCGGAAGGCGTCGAGGGACTCACGCCGTACACCGGAGCCACGGAAGCGTTCCTCGAGGAGTTTGCCGCCGGACTCAGATCCGGGCTGAGCTACGCCGGTGCCCACGACCTCACGACGGCACGGAAACGAGCGGAGTTCATCCGGATCACGCCGGAGGCCGGACGCAGAAACGGCGCACACGGTGTCCGGACCGACGACGAACCGTAGCGCTACTCGGTCACGACCGTCGCACCGAGTTCCGCCATCGTCTCGAAGAAGTCCGGAAACGACACGTCGACGTGTTCGGCGCCCTCGATCGTCGTCTCACCGTCTGCGGCGAGTCCGGCAACGGACAGTGCCATCACGATGCGGTGGTCGTGGTGGCCGTCGACCGTCGCACCGTGCAGTTCCGTCTCACCGCCGTCGATCACGAGTTCGTCGTCCCGCTCCGTCACGACGGCGCCCATCCGTTCGAGTTCACTCGCCATCGCCGCCACGCGATCCGTCTCCTTCAGCCGGACGTGTGCACAGTCGGTGATCCGCGTCGTCCCGTCGGCGACGGCTCCGACGGCCGCGATCGTCGGTAGCAGATCCGGCGTGTCGGCGACGCCGACGGTGATCCCTTCGAGTTCCGAGCCCTCGACGGTCACGACACCCTCGGTTCTGCCCCACTCGATGTCTGCACCCATCTCGTCGAGGATGTCGACGATCGCCGCGTCACCCTGTGCACTCGGCCGGGCCCCCGCTACCGTGACGCCGTCGCCGACGAGCGCACCCGCGGCGAGGAGATACGACATCGACGAAAAGTCACCGGGAACGGCGTACCCGTCGCCCGCATCGTACGTCTGACCCCCGGGGACGCGGAAGCCATCGGCACCGGCGGAGCGAATCCCCTCCGTTCCTTCGCCTCCGAGAACCGTCGTTTCGACGCCGAAATCCGCCAGCACCTCGAGTGTGATGTCGACGTACGGCGCCGACTTCAGCTCCGTCGTCAGTTCGACCTCGAGTCCGGACTCGGTCACCGCACCGGCCATGAGCAACGCGGTGATGTACTGCGAGGAGACGTCTCCACGGATGGCGACGGACTCGCCGTCGATACCGCCGCCGACGACGAGCGGCGCCTGTCCGTTTTCCCGTGTCGATTCCGCCCGCGCGCCGAGGTCTTCGAGTGCCGATAAAAGTGGTCCCTGCGGCCGCGATCGAAGCGAGTCGTCGCCGCTCAACACCGCCAATCCGTCGACGAGCGCGCCGGTCGCCGTCGTCAGTCGCATCGTCGTTCCACTGTTTTCGCAGTCGAGCACGTCGCTTGGCGTCTCCGGGTCGCCGCCGAAGCCCTCGACTGTGATCGTTCCGTCGTTCCACTCACACGCTCCGCCGTAGCCAGCGACGGCGCGAGCAGTCGCCCGCGTGTCGGCACTCTGCAACGGATCGGAGACGACAGCCCCCTCGCCGTATCCTGCCGCGAGAATCGCCCGGTGGGTGTAGCTCTTCGACGGCGGTGCTCGCGTGGTTCCCCGGAGCGCTGACGGAGAGACAGTGACGTCCATGCCCCATCGATACGGCGATACGAAAAGAGACTACCGACTCCGGCGGTCCGGCGGCGCGTCAGGTAGCTCTTTGGTCGTGGGTCCGACAGTGTTCGTATGGACCCCGATCTATCCGATCTCGATTCCTACCTCGACGCCGAGGGCGTCGACGGCTACCTGATCGAGGCCGACGGCGAGGACTCAGACCAGCGGTACCTCTCGGGCTTCACCGCCCCCGACCCGTTCGTGACGCTGTACACCGGTGAGGTACATCTGCTGGTTTCGACGCTCGAGTACGGACGGGCAAAACAGGAAGCACGCGCATCGTCCGTCGCCCGCCATTCGAGCTACGGACTGCGGGACAACGTCGCGGAGTACGGTCGACCGGAGGGCAAACACCGCACGCTCGCGGCGTTTCTCGACGATCACGGCGTCGACGCCGTCGCCTGTCCGGCGGAGTTCCCGCTCGGTACCGCCGACGGCCTCCGCGACTGTGGCATCGACGTCACCGCCGACCACGACGGTGTCGTCGAGTCGATTCGGGCGAGGAAAACCGACGAGGAGGTCGATCACATTCGGGCGACACAGCGGGCAAACGAGGCTGCGATGGCCCGGGTCGAGGACCGGCTCTCGGCTGCGACGGTCGTCGATGGAGTGCTCCACCACGACGGCGAACCGCTGACGAGTGAGCGACTCAAGCGCGAAATCGAATTCGAACTGCTGGAGCGTGGCTGTGCGATGGAGGAGGCGATCGTCGCCTGCGGCAGCGACGCCGCAGATCCCCACGACCGCGGAAGCGGTCCACTCGTGGCCGGCGAGGCGATCATCGTCGATATCTTCCCCCGATCGAAGGAGTCGGGGTACTACGCGGATATGACGCGAACGTTCTGTGTCGGTGCCCCCGACGAGACGGTCGCGGGGTGGTACGATCTGACGGCGGAGGCACAGCGGGCAGCCCTCGATGCGATCGCTCCCGGCGTCGCGGTCAGCGACGTCCACGACGCGGTCTGTGACGTGTACGAAAACGCCGGGATTCCGACGCTCCGGAGCGACGACTCCACGGAGACGGGCTTCATCCACACCACCGGCCACGGCGTCGGACTGGACATTCACGAACAACCGCGGATCGGCGAGGGCGACGAAACGCTCGAACCCGGACACGTGATCACCGTCGAACCGGGGCTGTACGACCCCGAGGTCGGCGGCGTTCGGATCGAGGACCTCGTGGTCGTCACGGACGACGGCTACGAGAACCTCACCGAGTACGACAAGCAGTTGCGTCTGTAGGCGTCTGACCACGGTTCGTGTGGTAGCGAACGCCTTTTGAGCGGTGCGTCGGTAGATGTGCTATGCGACTGTTAGTGGTTGGATCGGGTGAGATGGGACAGTGGTTCGCCGCCGCAAGCGACGCCGAGGCGGTCGCCTTCGCGGATCGAAACCACGAGCAGGCGAGGAAGGCAGCCGAATCGCTGTCCGGCGGTCGAGCAGTCTCACTCGACACCGAGGCGACCTTCGACGTCGTCTGTGTCGCCGTGCCCATCTCCGCGACGCCGAAGGCGATCGAAAGCCACGCACACAAGGCGAGTGAGGCCGTCGTCGACGTCGCCGGCGAGATGCGTGACGCCGTCGCCGCACTCAGAGAACACGCCCCGGGACGGCAGCGGGCGAGCTTTCATCCGCTGTTTTCGGCGGCAAACGCCCCGGGGAACCTTCCGGTCGTCGTCGATGCCCGCGGCCCGGCGATCGCCGGCCTCCGGGAATCGCTGTCTGCGGCCGGAAACAACGTCTTCGAGACCACACCCGAGGAACACGACCGTGCCATGGAGACCGTTCAGGCACGGGCCCACACCGCGGTGTTGGCGTACGCACTCTCTGCCCACCCCGTCGAAGAGCGGTTCCAGACGGCGCTTTCGGCGACGCTCGCCGAAGCCGTCGACGGAATGGTAAACAACACCAGCGAGGTGTACGCGGAGATACAGTCCCGCTTCGACGGCGCAGACGACGTCGCCGAGGCCGCAGCCGAAATCGCCGACGCCGACACGGCAGCGTTCCGTCAACTGTACGACGCCGCGGGTGCCGCCGCGTTGGGTCCCTCGGCAGGAACGGAGGGCTCTGCGGACGACGCGGACACGACTCAATCGAGAGGAGACGAATCGTGACCGACACCGACGTCATCCTCGACAGCGCCAGATACCTCCGTGAGGTTCGGCCGATCGACCCGGAGGAGATCTGTGAGTACGCCGGTGGCGTCCATCCGGCGGTCGTCCGGCAGGTGCTCCGGGACCACGCCTTCGAGTTGGGGCTGTACGAACGCGAAGACGGGACGTTTTCGCCACTCGAGGAGGAGCCGATCGCACCGACCTTCGGTGGCGTCGAGGCGTTTCCGGAACGCTACAGCCGCCGACTCGAGGACCTGCTGATCAGGACGTACGGCCCCGGGTGGCCGGAGGGCGACTCCGGCGACGCGCTTCGAACGCACATCGACCGACTCAAGGAGGCGTACTTCGCCGACGAGTCGGTCACCTACGACGAGGAGACGGCGCTTGCCTACGCCATCTATCACCTGCCGGACTACTACGCGGCGATGCAGTACGTCCTCGCCGAACTCGCGTCCGACGGCCTCCTCGACAGACGACTCCGGGTGCTGGACGTCGGGGCCGGCGTCGGCGGCCCGGCGCTCGGACTCGTCGACTTCCTACCGGAGGCGTCGCTTCTCGACTACGAGGCCGTCGAACCGTCGGCAGCCGCCGACGTCCTCGAGACGCTGCTCGCGGAAACCGGTC
The DNA here is from genome assembly GCA_040409725.1 of Natronomonas sp. Classification (GTDB taxonomy): domain Archaea; phylum Halobacteriota; class Halobacteria; order Halobacteriales; family Haloarculaceae; genus Natronomonas. The sequence continues at coordinate 8,221 of JARWGK010000056.1, read as the reverse complement.
CGAACGTCCGGACGACGATCCACAGGGAGACGGCCGAAGCCTTCGATCCCGAGGGGACGTACGACCTGCTCGTCTTCGGCAACGTCCTCTCTGAGCTGTCCGATCCGGTTTCCGTGCTTCGGCGATACGCGGCAGTTCTCGACGACGACGCGACGCTGCTTGCGCTCTCGCCGGCCGAAAAGCGGACGGCGACCCGGCTTCGCTCGATCGAGCGGGCGGTCGTCGACGACGGTCAGTTCACCGTCTACGCTCCGACGCTCCGGCTGTGGCCCGATGAACGACCGTCGGATCGCGGCTGGACGTTCACCCGAAAGCCGGATCTCGCGGTTCCATCCTTTCAGCGTCGTCTCGACGATGCGGCCGACGGCGACGGGACGTATCTGAACGTCGACGTGCAGTTCGCCTACCTGCTCGCTCGCCTCGACGGAAAGCAGGCCATCGAGTACACGCCGGATCGATCGTCGGTCGCGGCGCTCACCGAAAGCGAAGACCACGTCACGGACCGGATCGACACCACCGTTTTGAAGCTCTCGCCGGATCTCGGGTCGGGGAATCCGCTTTTCAAGATCTCCGACGGCTCGGAGGCGGTCGACCACTACGCCGTCGTCGCCCGGGAGTCTGCGCTCAACGAGGCCATCCTGCGTGCACCCTACGGGAGTCTCCTCCGGATCGAAAACGGCCTACTGCTGTGGAACGACGACGAGGAGGCGTACAACCTCGTCGTCGACGACGAGACGGTCGTCGATCGACTCGCGTGACGCCGGAGCCTCCGGACACCCGATGCGGGGCGGCCACAGGTCGATGAATCTTTGTGCCGTCCGGCCACAGAACGCCCATGGATATCCTCCTGACGAACGACGACGGCATCGACGCCGTCGGGTTGGGTGTACTGGCCGAGGCGCTTCAGGAGGTGGGATCGGTCACGGTCGTTGCTCCGGCGGACGACCAGAGTTCGGTCGGTCGACAGCTCTCGCGGGAGGTCGAGGTCACGGAACGAGAGCTCGGATACGCCGTCTCGGGAACCCCGGCCGACTGTGTCCTCGTCGGTGTCGGGGGGCTGTCGCTCGATCCGGATCTCGTCGTCGCCGGCTGCAACCGCGGTGCAAACCTCGGTGAGTACGTCCTGGGACGCTCCGGAACCGTCTCTGCGGCCGTCGAGGCAGCGTTTCTCGGCATCCCATCGATCGCCACCTCGGTGTACTTCCCGGCCGGCGAGTTCGACTTCGAGACGCTCGACCCACTTCCGGAACACTTCAGGGAAGGCGTTGCGGCGACCACGTATCTCGCTCGACACGCCGCCGAATCGGCGATCTTCGAGACCGCGGATTACCTCAACGTCAACGCTCCGATTCCGGCCGAATGCAACGGGACGATGGAGCTCACCCACCCGTCTCGCGTCTACGAGATGGACGCCGAACACAACGGCGGTACGGTGTCGATCTTCGATCGAATCTGGGAGCATATGGCGACCGGAGACATCGCCGATCCACAGGGCAGCGATCGACGGGCCGTCGTCGACGGCAAGATCAGCGTCTCGCCACTCACCGTTCCGCATGCGACACAGAACAACAGGCCGCTCGCGGAACTCGTCGATCGGTACGAGCCGACGGAGCCGACCGACGGCTGAGACCCACCGTCATCGACCTTCGGCCGGAACGATTCGGACGACCATCCCGTCCGGATCCGTCACCTCGATGCCGGTGGCGAGGCGGCGGACGGAAACACCCGTCGAATCGAGGCGCCGTCGCAGGCTCTCGACGTCCGGAACGCTGATCTCGTACCACGCCAGCCCGCACTCGCCGTCGGCAGGTCGGCGACGGTGATTCCAGGTGTTCGCCCCGACGTGGTGGTGATAACCACCGGCGGCCAGAAACAGCGCCTGTCTGTCCATCTCCTGTCGGATATCGAATCCGAGCGTGTCGACGTAGAACGATCGGAACGCTCCGAAATCGGTCACTTCGAGGTGGACGTGTCCGATGTCCGTCTCCGGTGGAACCGTCTCGGGGTCGGCGTCGTCGGCTGTTGATCGAAGGTCCCCGAGCGACAGCGGCAGGGTCGCCATCTCGATCCGACCGTCGGCCGTCGTCGGCCACGACTCGCGGGGACGATCGTAATAAATCTCGACGCCGTTTCCCTCCGGATCCGTGAGATACAGCGCCTCGCTGACGTGGTGATCGGACGCACCGTCGAGATGCCACCGATCCTGAATCCGCCGCAGCACTGCCCCGAGTGCCGCCTTCGAGGGAACTCGAACGGCGACGTGGAACAGCCCCGCCGAATCCGGGGAGCGTTGCTCCGCGTCGGGGTCGGCACACAGGACGAGCAGCGTCGTCTCACCGGCACCGAGTTCGGCTCGATCAGCCGTCCGCGACTGAACGACCAGTCCGACGACCTCGGTATAAAAGTCGATCGTCTCCTCGAGCGACGTGACACGCAGTCCGACGCGTCCGATCTCCGTTTCCGGGGGTAGTGTGCTCATCGTGGTTCTCGGAGGGGTGTGCGGAAGGCACAAGCCGGTGGTTCGGTCGCTTCGATCAGTCGGAGTCGACCGCGGCCCCGTCGGCCCGTGGAATCGTCACGTCCGTCAGGTTCGATTCGATCTCCGCGCGCCGGGCCTCGAACTCGCCGGGGAGGACGAGTCGTCCGCCGAGGTCCTCGAGCGGTTCGTCGCTCGCGTAGCCGGGACCGTTCGTCGCAAGTTCGAACAGCACGCCGTTGGATTCCCGGAAGTACACCGAGCGGAACCAGTGTCGATCGATCTGTGCGGTCGGTCGCAATCCGAGAGACTGGACGGCCCGACGCATCGCCTCCTGGTCTTCGTCCGTCGGCGTCTGGAAGGCGACGTGGTGGACCGTCCCGTGGCCCTGTCGACTCGACTCGATGGTCGGGAGCACGTCGACGTAGGTTCCGACGGGCCCCGATGCGGCGAATCGGGTCCGCTCGTCGCCGGGGACATCACCCGGCGTCGCCTCGGTTCCGACGGCCTCAAGCCCCATCGTCCGGAGCAGATCCTCCGTCGGCTCGGGATCGGCGAGCCAAAGCGTCACCGAGTGAAAGCCACGGATGGCGGCTTCCTCCGGGACGAACTCCGTCCACGGGACGGTCGGATCGTCCTCGGGGATCTCGACTTCGATCAGTTCGACCGGCAGCCCATCGGGATCGCGGAACGGAAGGACGGTCTCACCGAAGCGCTCGATCCGCTCGTCGTATTCGACGCCGTGGTCGTCGAATCGATCCTCCCAGAAGTCGAGGCTGCCCTCCGGGACCCGGAAGGCGGTTCGTGAAACCTGTCCGGAGCCGACCTTCCCGCCGGAGAGGTTCTCCCACGGAAAAAACGTCATGCTCGTTCCGGGGGTGCCCTCCGCGTCGGCGAAAAAGAAGTGATAGGTGGTGGCGTCGTCCTGATTGATCGATCGCTTGACCAGCCTGAGCCCGAGGGTCTCGGCCCAGAAGTCGAGATTCTCCTGTGGGTTGCCGGCCACACAGGTCACGTGGTGGATACCGGGGGTTGTGGCGCTTGTCATTACCGAAGAGAGGCGTTCCGTGTACTTCAATCCGCGCTGACACCGGTGTTACCACCGTATCGACGGCTGTCACCGATCGGTGAACTCGACGCCGGTGCATTCGAACCGTGCGCCGCCGTCGGCGCCGTCTGTCACCCGAATCTCCCAGCCGTGGGCGTCTGCCACCTGTTTTACGATCGAGAGACCGAACCCGGTCCCGCCGTCGCTCGTCGAGTGTCCGGCGGTGAACACCGTCTCTCTGGATTCCTCGGGAATGCCGGTTCCGGTGTCTTCGACGTAGAATCCGTCGGTGAGTTCGCCGACGGTGACGGCCACGTCGGATCCGCCGTGTTCGATCGCGTTCCGAACGAGATTTTCGATGAGTTGCTGCAACCGGCTCCGATCGGCCCGGATCGATCGGTCGAGATCGATCGTGAGCGCCGCCCCGGCGGTGTCGACGTTCGCCCAGCAGGTCTCCGTGAGACTCCGCAGATCGATCGCTTCCAGTTCGCCCACCTCGTCCCCGCCACGGGCGAGGGCGAGTAGGTCGTCGATCAACGTGTTCATCCGGTCGTGGGCTCCGGCGACGGCGTCGAAGTGCTCGCTCTCACACTCGTCCCGGGCGAGTTCCAGATGCCCCTCGGCGACGTTGAGTGGGTTTCGCAGGTCGTGAGAGACCACCGAGGCGAACTGCTCCAGTTGTTCGTTCTGTTTCTGAAGTCGTTCGTTCGTCTGTTGTCGCTGTAACTCGTGGCTCACCCAGTTGCTCATCAGATCGACGAGCGTCTGCTCCCAGTCCGAAAACTGCCCGTCGCGTGGCTCCGTGTCGTAGAAACAGAACGTCCCGTACACCTCGTTTTCGACGAACACCGGCGCACCGATGTAACAGGAGATTCCCCACTCGGTGAATCCGGCCCGGTGGGTTTCCTCCGGTGCGTCTCGCTCGATGTCTCCGAAGACGAGCGTTTGCTCCGAACTGGCCACCAACTCGCAGTTCGTCGCCGAAAGCGGCACCGTATCGCCCGGTCGAATTCCTCCGTCGTCCGTGTCGACGAACTCGAATACGTACGTGTCGCCACGGATTCTCGAAACCGTTCCGTAGTCCGTGCCCAGTTCCCGTCGACCGAGTTCGAGAAGCAACTGGATCTGCTCCTCGAAGGAACGGTGACGGTTCGAAACGATGTCGTACATCTCACGGAGGACTTCCTCCCGCCGTCGTCGGTCCGTGATGTCCTGTACGGCCCCCCGGATCGTCACGACCTCGTCGTCCTCGACGACCGGTTCGCCGTGAATGTCGAACCAGCGGATCTCGCCGTCCGACCGCTGGAAGCGGGCTTCCACGGTGAACGGCTCCCGATCCGCGACGGCGGCTTCGATCGCATTCCCGACGCGCTCGCGGTCCTCCTCGAGGTACACGTCGAGTGCCGTCTCCAGGGACGGCTCGTCGCCGTCTTCCCACCCCAGCATCTCGAAGATGTGATCGGACCAGAACACGTCCTGAGTCTCGGGATCGACCTCCCAGCCGCCGACGTCCGCGATCCGCTGTGTCTGATCGAGAAGATCGAGCGTTCGTTCGTACTCCTGCCGTTTTCGTTGCTGTTCGGAGATATTTCGTCCGATACCTGCGATGCCGAGGACCGAGCCATCGGCATCGGTGAGCAGTCGGCTGGAGAACTGATACGGGATCGCTTCGCCGTCCCTCGTCCGAAGGTCCGCCTCGACTCGGTCGATCCCCGTCTGTAACGTTCGCTCGATCGATTCGGTGACCCGTGGTCGATCCGCCTCGACGAACAGTTCGACCGCAGTCGTCTCCGAAAGCTCCGTCGCCGAGTAGCCGGTCACCTCTTGGAGCGACTCGTTCCACCGCCGGAGTTCGCCGTCCGGACCGACCACGTAAAAGACATCGTCGAGTGCGTCGAGTGCCTGTGAGATGAACTGTCGTTCGGCTTCGATTTCGCGTTTGCGTTCCGTCTGTTCTGTGATATCCTGAAACTGTGAGAAGACGGCGATCACGTCGCCGTCGTCGTCGGCGATGACGCGATTGTGCCACTCACAGACGATCCGTTCGCCGTCCTTTCGGACGTTTTCGTTGACGCTGTAGTATCCGCCCTCGTTTGCGAGCAGATCGGAGACGACGCTATCGACGTCCGGGACGTCCGACTCGGGGACGATCGCCTCCCAGCTCCGACCACACAGGTCGTCCTGTGTGTACCCGAGGATCTCCGCTCCCGCGTCGTTTATTCGGACGAGTTCGAAGTTCTCGTTCCACTCGATGACGCCGAGCGGTGACTGCTCGAAAAACAGGTTGAGCCGCTTCTCGCGGTGTTCGAGTTCGGCCTGCGTCCGGTGTCTCTCGACGGCCTTCTCGATCCGGTTTGCGAGGACGGCGTACTGGCCGGTCCCGGTTTCCTTCTGGAGGTACTCGGTGACGCCGGCGGAAATCGCCTCGCTTGCGATCTCTTCGCTTCCCTTGCCCGTATAGAGGATGAACGGGAGATTCGGATGGCGTCGTCGGACGGCTTCGAGGAACTCGATGCCACTCTGGCCGGGCATGTCGTAATCGGAGACGACGCAATCGAGGCCGCCGTCCTCGAGGCGATCCAGCCCCGCCTCGGCGGTCGTCGCCGTCTCGACCTCGAAGCGGTCGTCCTCCCGTTCGAGAAACGTTGCGGCCATCTCCGCGAACTCGGATTCGTCGTCGACGTGGAGGACACGAATCGTCTCTGTGAGTGCACACATGGGCGGTCGTTCTCTGCTGAAGTTGACCGTCGTGACGCATAAGTGTGTTAGATCCCTCCGCACACCGAACCGTCGCCCGCCAGCCGTTTCGACCGGCCCTCTCGACTCTGGACGCCGCCGAGCCGTCGGAAGCCGGCCGCTCGCCTTCGACTTTTCTTCGTGGGTAATAGTGGGTAAAGGTTATCCAGAAGTGAATCGTATCGGGTGATATAACGAAAGTGGATGCTCGTGACCTGCAAACCAACGAGACCGATGACCGGGGGCGGATCTATCTCGGGACGGAGTACGCGAACAAGCGGGTGACCATCGCCGTCGTCGAAGTCGAATCTGATAGACCCGACAAAGAAGAATTAGCCGCCGCATACCGCGAGGCTTCTGAGAGCGCCGATTATCTCGCTGAGGAGTGGACGGAGGTTTCTGACGAGGCGTGGAACGGACTCGATGAATGAGCGACGATGTCGAGGTTCGGCGTGGCGATGTCGTCGTCGTTCGTCTTGACCCTGCAGAAGGCCACGAGATGAAAAAACTCGACCTGCGGTGATTGTACAAAACAATATTGGAAATCGCAACTCCAGTACGACCATCGTTGCTCCAGCGACGGGGACGCATCGAGGATACCCGTTCGAGGTGCTGGTCGAAGCGGACGGGTCACCGTTCGAGAAGGACACCTCAGTTCGCCTCGACCAGATTCGCGTCGTCGCTATCGAAAAGCGCCTTCACTCGGTTCTCGGAAGCCTGAGCGAGCCCAACATGGCCGAGGTGGACGAAGCAGTAAACTACCCCTCCCTACTCCCTCGGCGCATACGCGCCTCGGTCCTTGAGGGTAGCGTGGGACCGAAGTCCCACGGACCATGCGAACGGGCCTGCGGCCCGTGCGCAGAAGGGGCTTTGATGTGGACTCCCGGCGATCAACTGTCGGCGGTTGGCCGATAGCCGCCGCCGTTCAACGCCCCACCATTTATACGCACGTCTACTGGTGCGTCTACGCTCCCCGACGTGGGCGAGGAACGCAGTTTGTGTTGTCGCTTCCGCATGTACCGCAGGCCGACGTTTTTCGCGCCGTTGTAGTCCGCGTTGATTTCATACCCACATTTGAGACACCGGAACTGCTCGCCGTGGCGGTTATCTTCGTGGGTGAAGCCACAATCAGTATGCGAACACCGCTGGCTCGTATGGTCTGGTTCGACCTGTTCAACCGCGACACCGCGTTCTGGCGCTTTGTACTCGACGTACTCGACAAGACGACGGAATGCCCAGACGTGATGCCAGTCAGCGTGGGGTAGTCGCTCTCGAATGTCGGTCAAATCCTCAAACACGATCACGTCACAGTCATGGTCAACCGCTTCGTCGACGATCTCGTTGGCGACTGTATGGATGTACTGTTTGCGCCATGCTCGTTCTCGCTTTCCAAGCCGCAACAACGCGTTGTGAGCGGCTTGTGTCCCGCGCTGTTGTATCTCTGCGCGGCGCTTCTCGAACTCCTGTATCCAGTGGTCGTACTCGTCACAGCTCCAGAACGTACCTGTTGACGAAACGGCAAGGCTGTTTACACCGAGGTCGATACCGAGGACTGTCTGGTGCCCGGTATCGTCCGAATCCTCGATTTCAACAGGTTCACCGTCTTTGTCCACCTTTCGCGTTTTGACGTGGAAGTAGAACTCGTCGGTGGCTTGATCGTACTGGAGTGTACTCGTGCGAAACTCGTAGTCGTCGGAAAGAACGTACTCTTCGTATGGTGTTGGGCTGTCTGCTGGGAGTTCAAACTCACACTCGATGCGTCCATTCACCGTCGAGAGTGAGATTTTGTTGCGGTAAAATGTCGCGCTCCGCTTGTCATAGACCATACTCCAAGAGGTAAACTCTGGCTTGTTCGTCCGTTTGCCGTTCGTCCAGCGGTCAACACCACTATCGACGGCGTGAACGGCACGCCGGATGGCTTCTTGGACGAGATTCGCTGTCAGGTCGGTTTCCTCGCGGAG
>JARWGK010000055.1:0-43287 GCA_040409725.1 Natronomonas sp. | reverse complement strand
ACGCCGGCGGCGGCGAGTTCGACCGCGTCGGTGTCGGGTTCGGTGAACCCGTCGACCGCCTCGAGGGCCACCGCCGAAAGCGGCGGCGAACGAAGTTCGACGTCGCCGCCAGCACAGCCGACGCTGACGCTCGCGCCGTCTCCTTCCGAGGAGTCAACATCGGGCACCGCGGCGAGACTCGCCTGAAACGGCGTCTCGATCGCAGAACACGCCCGCGCGAGCAGTCCGGTCGCGGCGAGAGCGTCACCGTCTCGTGTGCCGAGTAGCCGGACGAACTCGGCGCTCTGCAGCGTGTCCCCCAGATGGTCTCGGTCGTCTCCGGTGGCTCCGACGGTTGACATCCTATTCTGCCTCGACGATCTCCCGTGCGGTGTCGATGTCGTATTTGAACTCCTCGTCGAGTTTGTCGCCACGGTAGTATTTGATGAGACGACGGATCTTCGATTCGGTGTTCTGCAGCGCCCGCTTGTTCTGTGCGTCACCGGGGTTGTCGTTCATGTGGTCCCGGAGACGAACGGCGCGAGCCATCAGACTCCGGAGATCCTCCGGAACCTCGGGTGCTGCGTCGTGCTCGTCGAGGATTTCGGTGACCTTCTTTCCCGTTGCCAGCTTGACGTCCGGGACGGCGGTGCCACCGACGCCTTCGTCGCGGAGTTTCATGCCGATCTGGCTCGGATCGTGGCCGGCTTCGGCCAGTTCGACGACGCGTGTTTCGATGTCTTCGGCGTCGACATCGCTCCATTCCGGCGGTTCCTCTGCCGTGGGCCGGTCCGATCCCGAGGCCCCACGGCGTCGTGAGTGCATTCGTGCCATAGTTGTGAGTTGGAACTGCACTGACCGCACTCGTAACCGGCACGACGAGAGCGAGAATCGATCGACTCGCCGCGCCAGCACTACCGCAATCCCAAGCCGGAATCCGGCGAGTCAGATTTGCGGTCGTGCCGTTCCCACCGGTAGGTCGTGACTCGGCCACAAAACCGTTTCTACTCGGTGCGCGACGCCTCTATCGAGTTACCGGCTTCACCGACCTCGGCAACGACGTTTATATACCGGTCGGGGTGGAACGACCGGTGTGACCGTCGCAGCAGAACGGATCGAGCGACTGGCCGACCTCGCACGAGACGCCGCCCGTGACGGCGAGTTCGATCTCTCGCGGGCGTACGTCCGTCGCGCACGCCGGATCGCCGAACGGAATCGACTCCGACTTCCAAAGTCGCTTCGACGATTCGGCTGTGACGACTGCGACGTCTATCTCGTCGCCGGACGGAATGCCCGGGTCCGGACCCGAGACGGCCACGTCGTTCTCACCTGTGACTGCGGCCACCACCACCGATATCCATACGAACAGGAATAGTCATTATCTTTTTATATATTTCGATCGAAACTACCGGATCAATTGACACATATTTAAATCGTCTGCGACTAAATGGCAGTCTATGACCGAGACAGACCTGAAAAAACGAGCACACGACCTCGACGTGACCGTCTGGGTTGGAAAGAGAGGAATCGAGCCGGTCACCGAGGAACTGTCGGATCAACTTCAGGAACGAAATCTCGTGAAGGTGAAGTTCCTCCGTGCCGCACGCGGTGGGACGACGACTGAGGAACTGGCCGCAGAACTGGCCGAGGCAGTCGACGCCGATGTCGTCGAAACGCGTGGCCACACCGGGGTGTTCCATCGATGAACCTGCCGATCGGACAGGCGACCGGCACGGGCGGATTTCTCGCCGACGTACTGGAGTCACTAGGTATCCCGGAGGGAATCGCGGCGAGTGCCGGGGAGACGATCGTCGCCGGAGCGCTGTTCGTGGTCGCCTTCGCCGTTGTCTACCTCGTCGGCAAGCGATTCGTCCTGCCGGTCGTCAATCGGGTGCTCGACGCCCGTGGATTGGACGTCCACGCGAAGCGACCCCTCAAGAAGGTCACCTGGATCGTCTATCTGTTCGTCGCGGTGACGATCGCCTTCGGCGTCGCCGGGTTCGGTAACTTCCTGACGTCGCTTGCGACCATCGCCGCTGCGGCCACGCTGGCGATCGGCTTTGCGATGCAGGACGTGTTGAAAAACTTCGTTGCCGGCGTGTTCATCTTCGTCGAGAAACCCTTCAAGATCGGCGACTGGATCGAGTGGGACGATAATGCCGGAGTTGTCGAAGATGTCAGCCTCCGGATCACCCGCGTCCGGACCTTCGACAACGAACTGCTGACGGTTCCAAACTCACAGCTCACCGACAACGTCGTTAAAAACCCCGTCGATCGGGAGAAACTCCGGTTGAAGTTCGTCTTCGGAATCGGCTACGACGACGACATCGAGAAGGCGACAGACATCATCATGGAGGAAGCCGAAAAGCACGAGGAAATCCTCGAAGATCCCGGCCCATCGGTTCGGCTCACGGAACTCGGCGATTCCTCGGTCGGTCTGCAGTCCCGCATCTGGATCGCCAACCCATCCCGCGCCGACTTCGTCAAGACGCGCGGTGAGTACGTCACCGCCGTTAAGCGACGGTTCGACGAGGAGGGCATCGACATCCCCTACCCCCACCGGACGCTCACCGGAGGAATCGACGTGGCCGACGCTCCGGCCGTCAGAGAGGCCGAAAGCGGCGCAGACGACTGATCGACGAGCCGATCAAAACAGCGCCGCGTCGGCATCGAGTACTTCGGCGGGCCCACCGACCTCCCACACTCGGGTGTCGACACCAAGGTCGCCGATAGCCGACTCGACGCGGTCGACGTACGCCTCCGTCGTGTTGACGTACACAGACGCCCCGGTGTCCGTCGAGAAGTACACCGGGACTCCCTCCTCCCGGAGATTGCGGACCGTCTCGAACACCGAAAGCGTCTCCGGTTCCCAGTAGATCCAGCCGGCGGGACCGGTCATCGTCGTCGCCGCGAGCGACAGCGAATCGGCCTCCGCGAGTTCGAAGGTGTCCTCGAAGCTCCCTCGTCGAAGCGCATCCCGCATATCGGAGATCTGGGCGTGGATGTGTGCCATCCGCGATTCGAACATGTGGCTGTCTGCGGCCTCCCTGTGGGCGTCTTCGGTGTGCTTGAATTTCGGAATCTCGGCGGCGACGATCCGGAGTTCGGATTCGAGGTCGGTTTCGATCCGCTCCGAGCGGCAGTCGGCGTCGTTCATCCCGGCCCGGAGGTGAGAGAAGGCCCCGGTCACCGCACGGGCGGCAGAGGAGGAGCCACGGCGGGCAACAGTCGACAACTCCGGCCGAGAGAGATCGAGGTCGGCGGCGGCAGCGAGTGCGACCGCCGCCGCGGCAAAGCCCGACGACGAGGAGCCGAAGCCGATGTTCGTCGGAAAGTCGTTCTCGCTTTCCAGTCGAACGCGGTCGTCGATGTCGGCCAAGGATCGGACGTGATCGACGACCGATCGAATCCGCTCCGCGCCCCGACCCGTGATGACCTCGCCGTCGACGACGTACTCGTCTTCCGTCCGATCGGCCTCGAAGGCAGCGGTCGTCTTCGAGTGACTCGGCGCGGTACAGACAGATATCGAGTCGTGATACGGCAGCCGGAGTTCCGGATCGCGCATCCCGTGGTACTTGATCAGCCCCTGTATCGGGTGCGCCCTGGCGGTTGCTTTCATACCTCCGTTGGCGGCCCTGCAGGGCTTAATAGATTCGAAGCTCACTCCTGCCACAGCCAGGAGCCCTCGAAGGGCCGCTGCCAGTCGACGCCGAGCGTGCGCTCGTCGCGGTGGCCCCGCCGCCCCCCGGCCCGACCATCGAACGGCCGTCTCGACACGCCGGCAACGAACACGAGCCGTCCCACCTGCCGGAGTGCCGCATACCACGGCTCGCCGTCGAAGCGGAAGCTAAACGGCTGCCACGGCGAGTCAGACGGGCCAAACCCGACCGGATCCACCGGATCGAGTCGGACGTGTCGCGGCGGCCGGAAGACTTCCTCGAGAGCGCGCGAGGCTGCGGCCGTGGTCTGATACCGCTGCAGAAAGACGGTTCCCGAGGGGAGGTCCTCGGCGAAATATCCGGGATCGTCACCGGCGATCGACTCCCAGGCGTGGACGATCACGTAGCTACTGTCGCGTCGATCGGCCCGAACCGAAACCGGCTCGACGACGTCCTGAAGCCGGGTTCCGTCCGGAACCCAACTCGATCCGTCGATCGTCCGCATCGGCTCCGCCCGGAAGAGTTCCGCCTCCCGTTCCCCGCCGACTGCATCCGGGTAGACGAAGGCGGTGTGGCTCCGCCGCCCACGGTACTCGACCTCGAAAAGCGGCGGTGCATCGAGCGTTCGGAAGTCGTCTGCGGCCATGAACTCCGCCAGCCGGTTCTGGATCGGATTCCCGGAGAGGTGTTCGTCGACGTACTCCGGACCGGTGATCGTCCGGTAGCGGTCGATCAACTGGACCAACCCGGCGACGACCATCGCGGTGTCTTCGATCCGATTGTACTGTGCGATCTCGTCGATCGTCTCCTCGGTGAACCGCCGGATCTTCCGCGCTCCGAGGAACTGTGGTTCGAACGCCTCGAAGGACGTCGCAAGCGTAGCCGCCGATTCCCGCAATCGATCGATCTCCGCCGGATCGAGTGGCCGCTCCTCGGGTGGCCCCTCGACCGGTCGCTGCCAGTCGATCGGCACGTACCGCCAGATCTCCCGCGTCGTCCGGACGTCGATGTCGAAGGGCCACCCCTCGTCCAGAGCCGGTCGGTCGACACCCCGGTCGAGCCGGCGGACGGTCTGTTCCGAGAGCGTGATCGTCTCACCCACCTCGGCGATCACCTCGATTATCTCCTCGCCGGTGTCGACGAACGACTGCCGGATCGCCGGAAACTCCGCGGCGAACCACTCCAGTTCGTCGAGGATCTGTTCCGTCTCGGCCGCCAGTTCGTCGAGGTGCTCCGGCCGTTCGGAGTCCGACTCCGTCGTCTCCTGGGTCTGTGACTGAGACTGCGCTTCGTCGTCCGCACCGGTCGTCTCCAGGTCGGCCGACTCCGGGGTCGCTTCCTCGGCACTGCCCAGACACCCCGCGGTCCCGATTCCGGCACCGGCGAGTGCGGCGAGAACGGCCCGTCGGCCACGATCCATACTCACGCTTGTGGTTCCTCCCACATATTTCAACAGGTCTCTCCCGTTACCAGCGCATCTCCCGCCAGTAGTACACGAAGCCGATCACGCCGGCGATCACGACGATGGCTCCGAGAATCCCAAGAAGCGGAATCCCGTTCGTTTCGTCGGGGTCCTCGGGACCGGGTTCCGGTTCCGGCTCTGGTTCCGGCTCTGGCTCCGGTTCGGGGTCGGGGTCAGTCTCCGGTTCCGGCTCTGGCTCCGGTTCGGGATCGGGATCGTCGAGATCCACCGGAACGATCTGTGTCTGTGTCTCGTTTTGTGTCTCGAAGACGACCTCGAGGTCCTCGTCGTCGGCGGTCACGTTCTCGGTGAAGGTCCGCGATTCGCGGCTGTCGAGATCGAAGATCCCCCTGACGAGCGTGTCGCCGTCGACCGTCAGCCGTGTCTCTGCGGTCCCCTCGGTCTCACCGACGTTGGTCGCCGTCGCCGTGATGGCGACGGATTCACCCGCCTCGGCGGCCGACGGCGTCGTCAGATCGGCCTGGAAGAAGGGAGCCTCGGCCCGCCCGAGGTCGCTGAACACCGCATCTCTCGTCGCAATCGTCTCGTTGTGGGCCTCGAACTCGAGGATGGCCTCCTCGCCGACGACCTGATCGGTGAGGTTGAACGTGGTGGTGAACTCACCGTCCGTCCGCACGTCGGAGCGATCCAGCGTGAGGAAACTCGGATCGCGGTCCTCGAAGGTGTCCTCCGGCGGCGGAATCCGGACCGAGACCGTGACGTTCGTTTCCGGTGCGAGGTTCGTCTCCCCGGAGACGACGGACCCCTCCTCCGGAGCGATCTGGACCTCGCCGCCGTTTACGTTGTCGAACTCGACGTCGGGTTCCTCGAAGCGGACCTCCGTCGCCGCAGACCGGGTCAGTCCCGGATCGAAGTAGGGGTAGGCCGGATCGGTCCGGTCGCCATCCTCGCCGCCGACGACGCCGGTTGCCTCACCAAAACCGTTGTCGACATCTTCGAACCGAAACCGATCGTCCTCTCCGCCCTCGTACTCGAGTTCCACGTCGAATGCATCGCCATCTTCGAGTTCACGGTCGAACGGTTCCTCGTTTGAGTTTACCACGATATAAACGAATCCGGTATCTTCGTCGATCGTCGTTCGATCGGTTTCGATTTCTTTTTGTTGTTCGATATATATATACGACGCTGTGTCTCCACTGAGGAGGTTCAGTTCGTTGGGTTCCTGATTCGGTGTCGGATTGGCCTGTTCGTAGGTGAACGCTATCCCTTCGCCAAGCCAGGGTACTTCCTCGATGGCCAGTTCGTGTAACGTGTTCGTATCGAACCCATCACCCACATTCGTGTCGTCGATTCCATCGACACTCGTGTTGATGCCCTGATTGATGTCGTTGCCATTTCTGATGAAATCGATCGTTGCTAACGCACCGACGAGTCCGTCCGTTTCCAGCCGGATCACCGATCGGTCGCCGATCGCTGTGGTATCACGTTGCGTAAGATTCTCGGTGAGATCCTCGACATCACGGGGTTCGTCCGACTCGTTTCGCGGCCCGATAAACCGGTCGACACTTCTGACGCTCGGTTGAATCAGATCGATTTCTGCCGATCCAATCTCTTCTGCGGCACTGGTCTCGGATTCCTCTGCGACGAACTGGTTTTCTATGTCGACGACCAGATCGTACTCGAACGGAGCCAATGGTCGGGTGAGTTGATCGAGGGGGCCTTCACCCTCCTGAATCGTTTCGAGTTCGAGGAGATATTCGGTGAAGTCGATCTCTTCTTCGAGATCTTCCTCGTCGACCCCGTCGCCGAGGTCGTCACCCCTGAAGAACCGTGCGTCGTTGATTTCGAGGTCGTCTCTCCCTCCCACTTCGACATCATGGATGTAGCTCTGAACGATATCGTTCTCCGAGTGGTAGACTGCCCGTGAATCCCGGTCACCGATCCCGCCGATTTCGGAGTGGTCAGTACCCACGAGTCGGGTATTAACGTGGAAAGTGACCTCGCCATTTCCGGTGTCGTCTTCGAGATACAGAATGTCGACGAAGCCTGATTCCGGATTTCCGAACTGGACGTACGCATCTTCGGTTCGGGTCAAATCTACTGTGACGTTGACGATATCACCCGCCGGACGGGTGTAGAGGTCTCGGCTAAAGACGGCACGTCTCTCGCCGAAATCAATCGTCGCTTCCGTACTCGCCGTTGAATCGGTCACCTCGATATCGAAGGTGTACACTCCGAAATCGAAATCGACCGCGCTGAAATCAGCGGCGATCGTTTCATCGGATGCATCCAGCGTGATCTCGTCGTCGTCGGCTCGCTGGTCGAACCGCGGCTGATCGCCCTGTGGTTGTGTCCGTGGCCGATCGTTTGCTCCAGCCTCGGGGAGATTTCCGAAGAGATCTTCCAGATCCTCGTAATCGAGTCCATCGGCGGAGATCTGGACGTTGAATTCAGTACGTTCGAAGCTGCTTTCGTCATCAATCTCTAGTTCCACTTCACCGAGTTCATCGTTCGGTGTGGCGAAATCTTCACTCCAGTCGCCTTCGATTTCCTGCTCGGAAATACTGAATCTGATCCGACCCTCAGTTTCTATCACATCTCCATCTTCAACGCTGGCATCGACCACGACGTATCCTCCCGCAGAATCAAACGGTTCGTCGGCCGAAAACGCTACGAAGCGCCCGCCGTCGCTCGTATCGACCTGCAGTTCGATACCGCTTCCAGCGAGAACGCGCTCGCCATCGTCGATTTCTGTCGGAGCAACTCGAACAAACTCATTCTCATCCGGCAAGCCGAATCCATCGACTCCGCTCGAATCCTCGGTGACGGTCAGTTCCTTATCGAGGTATATCCGCTCATCATTGTCCAACTGCTGTGCATTTCGTTCGTGAACGCCAAAGAAGTCGCCGGTGCTACCAATAGGATCATCAATATTGCCGTCGTCATCAACGAGTCTGTAGTACGGGTCCTGCTCTCCCGGTTCCACCACGTCATCGTCAATATCCAGGTTTTCGAACGCGACACGAAGTTCGAACTCCAGTGGGTCGGTAGTTTCTGCTTCCAAGGTGATCGTTCCGAACTCGCCGCTGTCGTCCTCGGGGTCGACGATCGTATTGAGAACTGTGATTTCGTTGGCGTCGGGGCCGACGACCTCGACGATGAAATCCTCCGGACGGACATCCCTGATCACGTCCTCCCACTCTTCGGGAGCATCCTCGTCTTCGATAACGAGTTCGGTGGAACCGCCCTGTATATTGAAATCACTTATTTCGACAGTAAAGGCGTGGTCGGGATCGTCGACACCCTCCTCGAACACCACGTCAGAAACTGCCTCATCGTCGACGGTCGCCGCCGCCACCACCCCGTCCTCCGAAATCGCGGCGGGGGCGACGACACCGCCGACGACAGAGCCAACTAGGATGGCGGCGAGAAAGACGGCACGGACCTGCCGCCTTCGTCGGTTACCCATCGTGAACTAGTCCGGGGTGACCGGCAGGCGGGTGTGGGTGGTGGCTCGACACGGTATCAGATCCAGTCTGCGTGGGTTAACAGATCAGCACACGGCAGTTAAATATTTTGTACCGACGGCGGCGCGGGGACGACCCACCGGGTCCGGTCGCCCGTCAGCGATTTATACGCCGGCGGACAACCTCATCGCATGGATATCGGGCGAGACACCCGTGGGGTTGCCCCGGTGATCGGATTCATCCTCGTCTTCGGAATCGGGATTCTCGCCCTCTCGACGTACCAGGCCGTGGCCGTTCCCTCACAGAACGAGGCCGTCGAGTTCGAACACTTCCAGGAGATCCAGGAGGATTTCGAACTCTTCCAGAGCACCGTCGTCAACGCCGCAAACAGCGGTGAAGAGCGGTCTGCGACGTTCACACTCGGGACGCAGTACCCACAGCGGACCTTCACGATCAATCCACCGCCACCGTCGGGAACGCTGGAGACGACCGAAGCAGGCGAGGTCGAGATCCGTGGATCGAGTACGGCCCAAAACCGGGGTGCTCTTCAGGGGAGTTTCTGTGGCGGCCCCTCCGAATCCCGGTCGGTCGTGTACACGCCGAACTACAACGAACTCCAGAACGCCCAGGCGATCACCTACGAGAACCGCTTCACGGCAACGCAGTCGAGCGGCGGGACGTTCCTCGGGAGTCAGCGGCTCGTCCGCGACGACGACCCACGCGTCGGGTTGATCCTCGTCTACGGCGACATCTCGACGAGCAGTTCGGGAACGACGCGGATCGACGTCGAGGGATCGGGCGTCGAGTCGACCGAGATGGAGGACCTCGAGATCGTGATCCCGAGTCTCTACACCGCAGAGCAGTGGGAGACGAGGCTGCTCGACGGCATCGACTTCGTCGAGGAGGTCAACCAGGACGGCGAGCGGGTCGAGATCGTCTTCGATCCAGAGGAGGCGATCGAGGTGTCCTGTGCGAACGTGGGGCTGAACGAACAGCCGCCGACGCCGGAGGAGCCGGAGTTCGAACAGGGCGGTGGCGGAAACGGACCGCCGGGAGAGGGACAAAACAGCATCTCGAATGTGGAAGCAGGAAACGTCCAGCAGGGACCGAGTGAAACACAGGACGTCTCCTTCAGGTTTCGGGGCGCTGTCGAAGAGGGCGATACGGTACGAATCGAGTTTCCCCAAGGAGAGGGGGACACGGAACAGAACAGTGGTATCGATTACCTCGATGCTACCGAGTCGGTGATGGACGGTGACGGTGAAATACGCGACGTGATCGCCTCCTCGGACGTGTACAGCTTCGATTACGTCGCCGGAGCAGACGACAGTCCCGGTGAGGGAAACAAAATCAGCATTCGGATCGATGGCGTCGACACTAGCGAAGCGAACACGGGACCCAGTTACACGGTGGTGTTTACCCACGAGGACGACGATGAATCCCTCACGGACGACTTCGACATCACCAACTGATCCGTCCGACGGTCGCTGTTTCCCCCGTGCAAAGCTTAAATCCGTGGGGGGACGTATAGAGGACAACCGCACACCCACAAGAGATGTCCACCTCGAATCTGCTCGATTTTATCGAGCGCGGAATCCGGGTCTTCGGATCGTCGGAATTCGCCATCGGACGGTATCAGCCGGGACTCCACGACCGGCTGGTGGAGTACGAACCGCCGGAACACGCCGAGGAAATCGAGCGCTACTGGACAGATCCGCCGTTTGCCTTCGTCGTCGTCTACTACGACACGGAGGAAGACACCGAAAAGTACCACACGGTCGAGCCGTCTCTCACGGACTTCGAATCCGAGTTACTCGATCGTCTCCGTGACGATGTCCGGGATCAACTCGTCTTCGGGCGGGCCGATTCCGGCGGTGACTCCGAATCCGTACTCCGCCAGGAGATGCAGACGGTACTCGACCAGTACGGAATCCAACTCGAGGTGGAATCCTTCTACAAGATCTTCTACTACTTGCACCGGGAGTTCATCGGCTACGGTCTGCTCGACCCGCTCATGGACGATCCACACATCGAGGACATCTCCTGTGACGGCTACGACAAGCCGATCTTCATCTATCACGACGAGTACGGCGACATCAAGACGAACATCGTCATCGGGAAGGCGGAACTCGACGACATGGTGATCCGGCTCGCACAGATGT
The DNA here is from genome assembly GCA_040409725.1 of Natronomonas sp. Classification (GTDB taxonomy): domain Archaea; phylum Halobacteriota; class Halobacteria; order Halobacteriales; family Haloarculaceae; genus Natronomonas. Next base: position 32,597 of record JARWGK010000055.1, on the reverse strand, counting down.
CGGATAAGGAGCTGAGCGTCGGTGAACCGATCACGAACGCGACGCTTCCCGACGGCTCCCGTGGCGAGTTGGTGTACGGCGAGGAGGTCTCGGCACACGGATCGGCCTTCACGATCCGACGATACGAGGAGACGGCGATGACGCCCGTCGATCTGATCAACTACGGGACCTTCTCGTTGGAGCAGATGACCTACTTCTGGCTGGCGATCGAAAACAACATGAATCTCATCTTCGCCGGCGGGACGGCATCGGGAAAGACGACGAGTCTCAACGCGGTCTCGATGTTCATTCCGAAATCCTCGAAGGTGATCACGATCGAGGACACCAGAGAGATTTCACTCGCAAACGAAAACTGGCTTGCCAGTGTGACCCGGGAAGGAGAAAGCGAGGAAACGTCGGTCGGAATGTACACGTTGCTCCGGTCTGCACTGCGGCACCGTCCGGAGTACATGATCGTCGGTGAGGTTCGTGGCAAGGAGGCACTGACGCTGTTTCAGGCGATGAACACCGGCCACACGACCTACTCGACGATGCATGCGGATTCGATCCAGACGGTCATCAACCGGCTCGAAAACGATCCGATCAACGTGCCGCGTGCGATGATACAGTCACTAGACATCCTGAGTGTACAGCGGCAGGCCCGGGTCGACGGAAAGCGCGTCCGCCGATCGAAACGAATCGTCGAAATCGCCGGCATCGACCAGCAGACGAACGACCTCAACTACTCGGAACTGTACGAGTGGGACATCGCAACCGACACGTTCAACGAGGCTTACACCGACAGCGACGTACTCGATCGGATCGCCGAAACCAAGGGCTGGTCGACGCGTGAACTTCGAGAGGAGTTCCAGCGCCGAAAGCGGGTGCTGTCGCATCTCGTCGACCTCGAGGTCAGCAACATCGAACGGTTCACACGAATCATCAACCAGTACCGGATCGACCCCGACTCGGTGATGGAGTGGATCGAGGAGAGCAAGCAAAAGAGCCCACAGATGGCGGACTGATACGACAGATGGTACTCGGGGTGCTCTCGTCGTATCTGCCGCTGCTCGTTGGCCTTGCGATCCTGTCGATCATACCGCTTGCCCGGGTGTCGGACCCCCTCGAATCGCGGCTGGCTCGGATCGCACTGTTCGTGTTCGGAAGCTACGCCGATCGCCCGAGTGAAAAGCGGACGAACCGGATCAAACTGATTCGCGCCTCCGGACAGTCCACCATGTATCGGTCCTACGCCTCACAGACGTATCTCTACAGCGCAATCGCCGCCCTGGGTGGCGGTCTGACCGGACTGTATCTGCTGATCGGATTCCTTCGCGTACTTGCGATACCCGAGGAGGTTCTCACCGGAATGTTGCCCGATTCGCTGTCGTTCGTTTCGGGTGTACTCGCGTTACCGACGCTGACGACGGGACAGTTTCTGCTCTTGCTCATCGTCTCGGGTGGCGTCGTCGGTGGTGTCTTGGGACTCGCCACGTTCTACTACCGCTGGAACCGGATCAGCCGCACCGTCGATCGCCGTGAACTGATGATCGACGAGTCGCTGCCACGCACGGTCGCCTTTATGTACGCGCTGTCACGGGGTGGCCTGTCACAGAAGGAACTGACCCGGATCCTCTCGGAGAACGCGTCGTATTTCGGCGAGGCCGCAGAGGAGTTCAAGATCTCGCTCCGATACATCGACTACTCGAACGCCGACTTTCTCTCGGCGACGAGGGAACTGGCCCGCGTCACACCGAGTGAGGAGTTTTCGAACTTCGCGGAGGACCTATCGAGCGTGCTGCAGTCCGGCCGCCCTGCCTCGGAGTTCTTCAGAGAAGAGTACGAACAGTACAAACAGCAGAAGGAATCGAATCAAGAGCGCATCCTCGAGCAGATCTCCGCACTCGCGGAGGTGTACGTGAGCCTGCTGGTTGCCGGACCGCTGTTTTTGATCACGATCCTCGTGATCATCGGCCTGATCGTCGGCGGTACGCTGCCGCTTCTGCAGGCACTCGTGTACGTCATCGTCCCCGGCGTGAGCATCGTGTTCATGTACTACGTCGGCAATCTCGCGTTGAGCCTCGGCATCGACGCCGATGCGGACGATTTCAGAATCGATACCGACACGCTCACCGGCAAACGGGAGGCGGACGATTCGGTCAGCCTCGATGAGGGTGCGGTTCGACAGCCCGATGGCGGCGTTCCCGACGGCTCGAATCCGGTGTCCGCAGGCCGAGACGACACCAGGTACGGCCCGACGCTGTCCGCGAGCCAAGAACAGGGCTGGAAACAGCTCCAGGCCTACGACCGTGTTCGATCCATACACGAGAAGCTCACGAATCCGGTAGAGACCGTCCTGCGGTCGCCCACGACCCTGCTGTACGTTACGGTGCCCATCGCCCTGGCGTACGTCGTGGCGCGCTCCTACGTTGCAGCCACGAGCGGCCAGCTTCGGCTCCCGGTCGTCGACGACTACGTCATTCAAGCTGGGATTTTCGTCCTCACGACCTTCGCCGTCGCACAGTTCTTCTACGAACAGCGACTACAGCGGATCAACCGGGCGCTCCCGGATTTCATCGACCGCCTCGCCGACAAAACCGAGGCAGGACTGACGCTTCACGCCGCGATCAAGAGCATCGACCCGGACAGCATCCCCGGGATGTCCGACGAAATCGAGAAGACGAGAACGGATCTGGAGTGGGGTGCCCGGACGACGGAGGCACTCGCTCGGCTGTCTCACCGCAGTCAGTCCGTGTTCGTGAGTCGTGCCGTCGTCCTGATGTCGAATGCACTCAGAGCCAGCAAAAACATCGCACCGGTGCTGCGCATCGCCGCCGACGAGGCACAGCTCGATCGGCGACTGAAAAAGAAGCAACGCGAGGAGATCCTGATCTATCAGGTGATAATCTACATCTCGTTTTTCGTCTTCCTTGCGATCATCGCCTCACTCAGCCTGCAGTTCATCCCGAACATCCCGACCGGTGAAGCGATCAGTCCCGGCGAGTCGGTCCCCGACGGCGGCGAACAGGCACCAACTCCCGGTGGAATCGGTGACATCGGCGGTGCCGACGTCGACATCGACGCATACCAGCTCGTGTTGTTCCACAGCATCGCGGTGCAGGGCGTCCTCGGCGGCCTCGTTGCCGGAAAGATGGCCACCGGATCGGCGAAATCCGGAGCCAAACACGCCGCAGTGATGTTGACCGTAGCCTACGCCGCGATCGTCCTGATCCAGTATCTGTGACCCAAGTCACCGCGAATGGGATAGCTCGGCGACGGCCCGTACCGGAGCCCCATCCGAGTCGATTGGAAGCGGGAACGCGTACAGCCGGAACTGCTCCGGAAGCCCGTCGAGATTCCGGAGATTCTCGACGATAGGAAGTCCGGCGCCGAGAAGTTCGTGGTGAACCGGGAACCCCGTCGCCCCCGCTTCGGCCATCGGATCCGGACTGATCGTATCGGTTGCGATCCCACAGGCGGCGTCTCGAAGCCGGGTTCCGGCGGCCTCGGTGAGGAACGGATACTCGAGGTACCGATCGGTGTCGAAGTGCGTCTCCCAGCCGGTTCGGACGACGAGCAGATCGACGTTCTCGGGGACGTCGGGAAGTCGATCGGGACCGATCGAACCGCGTGGCTCACACGGGGTCACGTCGACGAACTGGGCGTCGAAGGCGAACGCCTCGATGGGACGGTCGCCGAGTGGGTCGCCGTCCGGAATCATGTGACTCGGTGCGTCGATGTGTGTTCCGGTGTGGCTCCCGCAGGCGAGTCTCTGGACGCTGAATCCGTCTTCCGAGATGGTTGCTGCGGGTTCGATCTCGACTGTCGGATCCCCCGGTAGCGTCTGCATCCCCGGTTCGATCGGATGGGTGAGATCGCGGAACACGCTACGTCAGTCGATCGTACTCCGCGTCGGTCAGTTCGATCCGGGAGGCGGCGACGTTCTCCTCGAGGTGGTCCGGATCCGACGTTCCGGGAATCGGCAGGAGTACCGGTGAGTGCTCCAGAAGCCACGCCAGTGCGATCTGACGCGGTGTCGCGTCGTGTGTCTCTCCGATCTCCTCGAGGATCGGCGTCAGTTCGCCGAGATCCCCCGCACCCATCGGATACCACGGAATGAATCCGATGTCGTGTTGCTCACACATCCGAAGGACGTCCTCGTCGGCGCGGTTGGCGACGTTGTACCGGTTTTGGACGGTCGCGATCTCGACGTGGTCGCGGGCCCGCTGTAACTGATCGACCGTCACGTTCGAGAGACCGACGTGGCCGATGAGTCCGTCGTCTTTCAGTTCGGCGAGCGCCTCGATGCTGTCCTCGAAGGGCGTCTGGGGGTCGGGGGCGTGATACTGATACAGGTCGATCGTCTCGGTCCCGAGTCGATCACGGCAGACGAGAGCCTGATTTCGGAGATAGTCCGGATCGCCACACCGGAGCCACTCGCCGTCGGTGTTCCGCAACAGGCCGGCTTTCGTCGCCACCACGGCGTCGGTGGGGTCGAGCGCCTCCCCGATCAGTCGCTCGCTGACCCCCGGGCCGTAGGAGTCGGCCGTATCGACGAAGTCGACGCCGATCTCGACCGCACGTCGCAGGAGGTCCCGTGCCCGTTTCTCGTCGTCCGGCGGACCGATGATCTCGGGACCCGTGATCCGCATCGCGCCGAATCCGAGCCGTCGAATCTCCGTCTCACCACCGATCTCGAAGCGATCACTCTGGTTTTTCATACCACACGACCGTGTTCCACACACAAAACTGCTCGCGTGGCGATGGCCGGCCGAGCCCGACGCTCCGGGCACCCCCCGGGTACTGGGGGTCCGTGACCACCCAGTTCACAACTTTCTGTCAGTTCGGCCGTCTCTTTGCTCCGACCTTCGTTTCGCACGTGAAACCGATCGAGAACCGTTTGTAAAATTTCTGCGGCCGTCTGAGCAGCTCGTTTGAATTCATTTTACGGGGCATAAAACGAACGTGGCGGCGAATCAGTCCGTTAATTCACCCAAAGAAGCGCCAACGTTCGTGTCTTTATATAGGGGTAGGGGTCGTTGGATCGGGTGAGTCGAATCATGTCACGCGCAACGTCCCCCTCCCCGCCGGCTGCCCTCCACGGCGGGCTGCGTGAAATAGCGGACAACTCGCTCAGTCTCGTCGTACGGGGCGTTCGTGCGATCGCATTCTGGACCGCTGTCGTCCTCCCGTTTCTGTACGTGCCGGCGCTGTACAGTGTCGAACCAGCGTTCAGAACGTCGGTCGTAGCCGCCCTGCTCACGATCAATCTGCTCAGCGTCGTCGTCGGCCACAGCCACCCACAATCATGAGTAGCAAACACCACAGATCAGTCGACGCGCAGTTCGATGACCTCTCAGAGAAAGCCCGGCGTCTCGCAGAGTACCTCCGAGCCGAAGCAGCCGAAAACGGCGGTGAACTATACGTGAAAGGCAAGTTCATCGCAGACGACGTCGAACTCTCCGCAAAGGAGATCGGAGCCCTGATGATCCAACTGCAGGATTCGCTGTCCCAGCTATCGATCGAGAAGTGGTCCTACACGAGCGCGACCACGTGGCGCGTCAAGCTGCCCTGACCGCGTGGGCTGTGCCCGACTCGTTTTCACCGTCGGTCGTATGAGCTAGTTCCGTACAGTATCAACCCGAAGGCCGCGACGCTACAGCCGAGGGTGAGCAGGATTGCGACGCTGTAGCCACCGGTTCGGGCGACGCTTGCGGCGCCGAGTGGCGGCATCGCGAGTGCGCCGATCCCGGCGGAGATGTTGAATATTCCGACGACTGCGGTGTCCTTTTCGGGTGTGTACAGCTCCATCAAAAGCGGAATGTACAGCGTCGCACATCCACCGAGCCCGATTCCAATCCAGAATATCCCCAATCCGAAAAGCGGCAGTTGTGGGGCAAAGAGCAGCCCGATGCCGAGGATGACACAGCCGAGTGACAGAAGAAACGTCCGTCGTGCGCCGAGTGTATCTCCGACGTACCCGCCACCGATGCGTGAGATGATGCTCACACCACCGACGAGCCCGAAGGCGACCGGAGCGGCCGATTCGGTCAGTCCACGGGCGGCAAACAGATCTACGGCGTAGCCGGCAAGCAGCTGATACCACGCGAAGGCGAGTCCCATTCCGACGAACATCGCCTGGAAGCTGCGCAGGCGGGCAAGCCCCCAGATCCACCCGAGCAGTTCGTCCGTCGTGGTCGTCATCCGGCTTGCCCACGCCGGCCGACGGCAGACGAGCCCTGCCGTAAAAAACGTCAGGGCGGTCACCGACATGATGAGAAGGAAGGCACGTCGAATCCCAAACGAGGAGATGGCGAACTGCCAGATCGGCGGTAGCAGGAACAACCCGAGGCCGTTGCCGACGAATATGAGGCCCGTCGCGGTGCCACGACGCCGGTCGAACCACCGTGGAACGACCGAAGCGAGCAGGACGAAGACGGTCCCGAGTGCGAGTCCGAGCAGGCCGAAGACGACGAGCAATGAACCGAACGACTCCACGACGTACAGCGAAGGAGCGATTAGCCCGGAGACGGCTGCTGCGGCCAGTATCACACGCCGGCTCGGAACTTGAGCGGCGAAGGCACCGACGAGCCCCGAGCCGATAAAAAACGTGAACAGCATGACGGAGAACACGGTCGACAGCGCAACCGGAGAGATGTTGAATGCCTCACTGAGTGGGCGGCGAAGGATTCCGTAGGACGTCGGGGTGCCGAAGGTGAACACCATCCCGACGGCACCGAGTGTGGCCACGAGCCAACTGCGGCGGCTATCGGGTGATTCCTCCGTTGTGTTCGAATCCACGTACCCATCTCAATCGGTAGCCGGCCAAAGTGTTGTGATTCGGCCTCGGGCGTCGGCACGTGGCCGTCGGTACACATATACAGATCACGAACCATGCTCCGGTATGGGATTGAAGCGACTGCTCGGTGGGGCCGCCGCCGGGTTGGCTGCCGTGGCTGCTGGAAACAGCGTGTTGCAACGGAGTGCAGGTGAGATGGCGCCGCCGCTCGGTCGACCGATGTCGACGTACCGGTGGCGTGGATTCGACGTCGCATACACCGAAGCGGGTGATCCGGAGAACCCAGATCTACTGCTGCTACACGGGATCAACGTCGCCGGATCGAGCCACGAATTCCGGTACATCGTCGATGCGCTTTCCGAGGACTACCACGTCGTCGCCCCCGATCTCCCCGGATTCGGTCACTCTGATCGTCCGCCGCTTCTGTACTCCGGCTCGCTGTACGTCGCCTTCGTGCGTGATTTCGTCGCCGATCGGACCGATCGACCGACGGTCGTCGCCCAGTCGCTGTCGGCTGCGTACGCAACCGCCGCAGTCGAGGAACTGGCCGAGGAAAACAAACCGCGTGAGTTCGTCTTCATCTGTCCGGCAGCAAACGCCTTCGGCGAGAAACGGCCGTGGCTCCGGTCTCTGCTCCGGTCGCCGGTGATCGGAGAGGGGCTGTACAATCTGATCGCATCGAAACCGTCGATCCGGTATTTCCTCAGCGATCACGGCTTCGCACAGGAGGCGTCTGTCACGGAAGAGTGGGTGAACTACGACTGGACGACGACCCACCAGCCAGGGGCCAGATACGCGCCGGCATCGTTCCTCGCGGGCTTTTTGAGTCTCGATATCGATCTCGGGGCGGCGATCGAAGCAACCGAGATTCCGACGACGATCCTGTGGGGTGAGGATACGGAACTGCCTCCTCCGTCCGTCGGCGAGGAACTCGCAAAGGAAGCCTCGGCCCGGTTCTTGGTGTTCGAGAACGCAGATCTACTCGTCCACGCCGAACATCCCGAAGAGTTCGTCGAAACGTTCGAAGACGAACGGCTGACGGCCTGAGTCAGGGCGCTATCGCGGTCTGAAGACGATCACTCGTTCGCCGTCCGTTTCTGTCCGAGCCACGTCGAGTCCGACGACGAAGCCGGGGTCGATCTCTCGGTCTGGATCGACGTCGAGCATGCCGTTGATCCGAACGTCACCGAAGGCTACGATCGCCGTCACGTACGGTGCATCGTCGGCGAAGGCGGGGGTCGCAACGTCGACCTTCGAGGAGACGACGACCGATCCGGAGTCCGGAAGCGGCGTCTGCTCGAAGGTCTGTGTGCCACAGTCCGGGCAGACGCGTCGTGGCGGGAGATGGCTGTGTCCGTTCTCACACCGGAGACAGTACCCCTCGCCTGCCTCGATCGCATCGAGAAGATCGTCGTAGCCGGCGTGTCTCATCGTCCCACCTCCAGGACGTGGACGGTCGCAGACGCGACTGTTCCACCGGCGTTGTGTGCGACACCGATGGAGGGATCGCTGAGTGCGTCGGCTCGCGGATGAGTGCCGACGAGCAGGTCCGTCAACTCCGCGATCTGTGCGACGCCGGTCGCACCGACCGGGTGGCCCTTCGCTTTCAGGCCGCCGGAGAGGTTGACCGGTACGTCGCCATCCCGCGTCGTGACGCCCTCCGTCGCCGCGGTGATTCCCTCACCGGGTTCGAACAATCCGAGAGATTCGATTGCGAGTACCTCGGCGATCGTAAAGCAGTCGTGAACCTCCGCACAGTCGATGTCGTCGGCCTCGATCCCGGCGTCGGCGTAGGCTTCGGCCGCAGCGTCGTCCGCCGCGGGCGTTCGACACATCGATCCCCGGTCGGAAAGCGCCATCCGGTCGCCGCCCTGTCCGGTTCCGGTGATGGAAACCGGGGCATCTATGCCCTGTTCGTCGGCGAACTCCTCGCTTGCGAGGACGACGGCTGCGGCACCGTCGGAGATCGGACAGGCGTCGTACAGTCCGAGTGGGGATGCGACGTTCGGCGCATCGAGCGCCTCCTCGACCGTCACAGAGGATCTGAGGTGTGCCACCTCGTTTGCCAGCGCGTTGTCGTGGTTTTTGACGGCGATGTGTGCGAGATCCTCCCGGCCTCCGCCGTATTCCTGGAAGTACGCCGACGCCATGAGCGCGTACGCCGCCGGGAACGTGATCCCGGCGCTGATCTCGTAGAGGTCGTCGGCGGCGATGGAGAGGCCGTCCGTGGCCGCGGCCGTTCCCATGTCGGTCATGCGTTCGGCTCCGCCGACGAGAACGACATCCGCCTCGCCGTTTCGGATCGCCTGGACGCCCTCACGGACGGCGACGCCGCCGGAAGCACAGGCGGCTTCGAGCCGTGTCGCCGGTGCGTCGATACCGACCGCTTCGGCCATGATCGGCCCCTGGTGGCCCTGATGCTCGGCGAGTTCTCCCATGAAGTTCCCGTAGTATAGTCGCTCGACGACGTCGGAATCGACCGCTGCGTCGTCGATTGCCTCGAGACCAGCCTCCGCGAACAGATCTCGCCCGGTTCGATCCGGGTGAGCGTCGAACGACGTAATTCCCGTTCCAACTACTCGAACGTTCGTCATGTGTTCTCATCGTGTACTGGGATATATGTCGCTTTCGTAGTCACTCCGTCGCAGCGAGGCGCAGTCCCCGACGAATCCGGACGCGTGTCCGAGTTCGGCGGGCTCGACACCGTCGGTGGTCACAGTTCGTCGTTTTGGGTTGCTCTTGCTTTCGATCCAGATCCGCGGGTTCGTCGTACCCCTCTTCTTTGTCCGCGAGCGGATGAATTAATTACTTGCCTCTCGCAGAGCCAATAGAGTCGTGGCATCCGAGGCGCTTCCGATCGTTGCGGCGATACTGATTCTTGGGATTGCTGCCCAGCTCGTCGCCCGGCGGCTGCGGGTTCCGAGCGTACTGTTTTTGATCTTCATCGGCCTCGCACTCGGGCCGGAAGGAATCGGCATCGTCACCCTGGAGACCTTCGGTGATGGCCTCTCGGTCATCGTCGGATTGAGCGTCTCGATCATCGTCTTCGACGGGGCCTTCGACCTCCGGCTGGAACGGATTCGGGAAGCATCACAGGCGACACTTCGGCTCGTCACCCTCGGAGCGATCATCACGCTGTTCGGAACGGCCGTTGCGGTCCGGCTTCTCGTCGGAACGGAGTGGGCGACGGCGCTTTTGATCGGCGCGTTGCTCGTGGCGACCGGTCCGACGGTCATCACGCCGATCCTCGAGGTCGTTCGGGTGCGGGAACACGTCGCCAGTCTGCTCGAAAGTGAAGGTATCATCAACGACGTCACCGCGGCGATCGCTGCCGTCGTCGTCTTCGAGACGCTCGTCGTCGGCGACGGTGGCGTCGCAGAGAGTTTCTTTGCGTTTCTGGCTCGCTTCGGCGTCGGTGTCGCCGCTGGCATCCTCGTCGCCGGCATCGTCGACTGGCTGCTTCGGGCCGACATCACCCCGGAGAGTGCGCCACAGGCGGCGCGGTTCCTGCTTCTTGCCGCAGCGGTCGGGTCGTACGGCATCGCGGAGGCCTTCGCCGCCGAGGCCGGTATCGCCGCCGCGGCGACTGCGGGAATGATCCTCGGCAACCGCCCGCTGCCACACCGCGAAACGATGGAGGTGTTCGGCCGCGATGCGACGCTCGTCGTCCTGTCGTTCGTGTTCATTTCGCTTTCGGCTCTCATCGATCTCGACGCGATCGCGGCGCTCGGCATCGCAGGAATCGGCGTCGTGCTTTCGGTGACGCTCGTCATCCGCCCGCTCGTCATCTGGCTGTCGACGGTCGGAATCGAGCGATTCACCCGCCCCGAACGGCTATTTCTCAGCGCCGTTGGACCGCGTGGAATCATCCCCGCGAGCGTGGCGACGCTGTTTGCGATCGAACTGGCGGGAACCGGCGATCCGGCAGCAGCCGAAGCCGGACAGACGCTGCTCGGCGCTGTCTTCATCGTCATCTTTGCGACCGTGGTGCTGGAAGCCGGGCTGTCGAGACAGATCGGAGACTTCTTGGGAGTGACACCAATGCGCACACTGATCGTCGGCGGCGGCCGGGTCGGCCGGGCGCTCGCCACACGGCTGGAGAATCGTGGTGAGTTCGTCATCGTCATCGAATCCAACGACGACGAACTCACGAAGGCACGCGAGGCCGGATTCACCGTCCAGTCGGGCGATGGGACCGACGCCTCGACGCTGCGAGAGGCCGGCGTCGAAGACGCCAAGATCGTCGTTGCGGCGACGGGCAACGACAACAGCAACCTCCTCATCTGTCAGCTTGCCCGCTCGAAGTTCGGCGTCGAGAACGTCTACTCCCGGGTCAACGAACCCGAAAACGTCGACGCATTCGACACCCTCGACGTGACGGCGATCGACGTCTCCTCGGCGACGGCGTTTGCGATCGACAACGAGATCGAGCGACCGGCACTCGCCCACTGGATGAACGACATCGGCGACGCACACGACGTCCAGGAGATCGAGGTGACGGCGGAGAGTCTGGTCGGGAAGACGATCGGTGAGTTGAACGCGGAGATTCCGGACGGCTGTATCGTCGCCGAAATCGGGCGACGAGGCGACGCACGGGTCCCCAGCGCCGACGACGTCCTCGAATACGGCGATCACGTCACGTTCCTCGGAGATAGTGATGCCGTCCGGAAGGCGATCAAGCGCTTCCATCCACACGACTGACCGTCAGACGGAGGTCCGACGTCGGCGACAGGCACATATCGGTCGGGCCGCTTTCGAAACTCGTGAGCGGACGTTACCTCGGGGTCGTCGCCCGTTCGGGGCTGTTTCTCGCGGTCGTCTACGACAGCGACGGATACGACCACACGGCGATCTTCGAGGGAATCGGCGAGCTGTGGACCGAGTACGAGGAGACGGCGACCCAAATTGCGATCGACGTTCCGATCGGTCTGCCGACGGACGAGACACCGCGGCCGAACGAACGGGCGGCGCGGGCGATACTCGGAGAGCGATCGGAGACCGTCTTCGCCGCGCCGGTCCGTGAGGCGAGTCGAAAGCAGCGACATCAGGCGGCGACGCGGGTCCAAAGACGGAAGACGGGGCGAAGTCTGTCGGCCGCGGCCTTCGATCGAAGCAACGAAATCGCGGCCGTCGATTCGTTTCTCGAAGCGATCGAGGAAGCACGTCCCGTGTTCTGTGAGGCGCATCCGGAGGTCTGTTATACGGCCTTCGGTGGCGAACCGCCGGAGTACGAGCCGTCGGTCGCCGCAGGCTACGCCGAACGAATGCGCGTACTCGCCGAATTCGACCGTGACGCGCCGCCGACGGTGCAGTCGGTCGCGGAGTCGACGGGGGGCTACGAGCTTTCCGTGGCTGCCGTCGTCGATGCCGTTGCGCTCGGACTCACCGTTCGCCCCGGGTCCGGGAGCCTCCGATCGCTGCCGGCGGACCCACCGACGGACGACACCGGGCTGTCGATGGCGTACGTCTACCGGAGTGAATCGGCCCTGCAGGGCTGAGGCGGTATCAGTCGTCCGAGCCGACGGCTGCAGCCGGCGAATCCGAGGACATCGATCGGAACAGTCCCTGTGCGTAGGCACCGGCAAACATCCCGGCGATGCCGTAGAGGATGGTGATGTTCCCGATGCCGAGACTCGCGTATGCGGCACCCGGACAGATACCCGAGAGGCCCCAGCCGACGCCGAAGACGGCGCCGCCAAACACCGTGTTCCGGTCGAGTTTCTTCAGTCGACGGGTGTAGGCGGCCCCGGTGAGCGGTGCCCGCCGTCCGCTTTTGACCGCGATTCCGATCGCCGTTCCGGTCACGACGATCGCACCGCCCATCACCCCGAGCAGACCGAGATCGACGAGTTGCAGGAACGACAGCACGACCTCCGGGCGAGCCATCTCACTGTAGGCCAGCCCGAATCCGAACAGGAGCCCGCCGACCGCGACGAGCGGCATAAAAAGCGGGTGTCGACCGCCGGAACTCATGGTGTCACCCCCGCCGCGGCGACGGCGAGTGCGGTCCCGATGGCGACGAACAGGAAGATCGCCACGTTGACGATCGAGGCCGGCGAGCGCGATCCGACGCCACAGACGCCGTGTCCGGAGGTACAGCCCCGGCCGATTCGGGTTCCGATCCCGATGAGGACCCCGCCGGCGAACAGCCGCCACGGCTGGACCTCGGTCAACCACACGCCGCCCTGAAACACTATGGCGTAGATTCCGGCGCCGGCGACCATGCTCAGGGTGAAGACGATCCGCCAGTCACGGGATTCGAGAAACCGAGACTGGTTGAACCGCTCTGCCTTCGAAACGTAGGAAAGCGACGATTCGAGGAACGTACTCGCCCCGGGGATGATGCCCGTCCCGAGATAGATGACGACGGTCCCGAGACCGATCAACACACCGCCGATGACGTAGTGGCTGAGTCCGTTCGGAAACAGCGCTGCGGCATCCAACGCCGCAGGTACGAGGGGTGACATACCCGCTGTTCCGACAGCCAAACGGTTCAACCGTTCGTTTTCGGTACGAACTGCCGACGTCTCGGTTCACCGCCGCTCACAGTTCGGCGAGATCCTGCGTCCCGGTGGCGTGTTCTGTGACGATGTCGGTCATCGACAGGATGCCGACGACGGTCCCGTCGTCGTCGACGACCGGCAGGTGGCTGATCTCTCTTGCAAGCATCTCGTCGACGGCGACGGGGACGGCCTCCGACCGTGAGACCGTGTAGATGCCCGAGGTCATCCAGTCTTCGACCGTCGAATCGGTGATGTCGACGTCCGTCGTCGCGATTTCGACGAAGTCAGTCGACGTGAGTATCCCCTTCGGCTGGCAGGATTCGTCGATCACGACGACCGATTTGATCCCCTTTTCGCGCATGGCTTTGCCGACCGCACGGACGGAATCGGTCGCGTTGACCGTCAAAACGGGTTCGGTCATCAGATCGCCAACAGGTGTGTGTTCCATGCACACCGAATCGACCGGACCGAAAGTAAAGCTGTCGTCGGGTCGTCGTCAGTCGCGTGTCTCGAGAAACTCGTCGATCCGGTCGATCGCCGCCTCGATTCGATCGGCGTCGGTCGCATACGACAGTCGAACGTACGTCGCCGCACGGTCACCGAAGTCGATCCCAGGGGTGACCGCAACGCCAGCCTCGTCGAGCAGACGGTTGGCGAAATCGACCGAATCGCCCGAAAACTCGCTCACGTCGGCGAGCAGATAGTACGCCCCTTCGGGGGTGTATCCCAGATCGAGACCCCACCGCTCGACCGCCTCGAGGAGCCGATCGCGTCGGTCGCGGTAACTCGCGCGGACGGCGTCGAGTTCGGCGTCGGTCTCCAGTGCCGTCACACCGGCATCCTGGAGGAAGTTCGGTGCACAGATCAACACGTTCTGTGCGAGACGGTTGAACGCCTCGACGTGTGAGGGTGGAACGACGACCCATCCGAGTCGCCATCCGGTCATCCCGAAGCGCTTCGAGAACCCGTTGAGGACGAACGCCTCGTCCGTGTATTCGAGCACCGTATGCTCCGCCGTGTCATAAGAGAGCCCGTGGTAGATTTCATCGGAGACGACCATGGCGTCGTGTGTCGCTGCGAGTCCAGCGAGGTCTCGTAATGTCTGTCCGTCGAGGACGGCACCGGTCGGATTCGCCGGGGAGTTGAGCAGAAGCGCCGCGACGTCGTCATCCATCGCCTCTCGGAAGTCACCGAGACGCGGCTGGAACCCCCGGTCGGCCGAAAGCGGGACGGTCCGGACGCGTCCGTCGACGGTTCGGACGAAGTTCGGATAGCAGGCGTAGCCCGGATCGGTGAGCAACACCGTCTCGCCGGGATCGACCGTCGCCGCGAAGCTCAACAGGAGGCCGGGAGAGGACCCGGGCGTGACGAAGATCCGGTCTGGGTCGACCGAAACCCCGTACTCCCGGTCGTAGTGGGCGGCGATGGCCAGACGGAGCGCCTCCTTGCCGCGTGCAGTCGTGTACGTGGTGTTGTGTGACCGCAGCGAGTCGACGGCCGTATCGAAGACGGCCTCGGGGGGTTCGAAATCCGGTTCCCCGACCTCGAGGTGGACGACGTCGTCTCGCTCGTTTGCCCGTTCGAGTACGTCCATCGCGATGAAGGAGGTGGTTCGGTGCGCTCGCTGGGAAACCATCACGCCTCGGTACGATCGGTGGGGGTATAAACCGTGTGCGATCGGCGACGAACGACGGCGCTCACTCCGTCCGTGGTTGGTCGATGAGTCCGTCGACGAGCGTCTCGATCAGGAGGGATTTGACCGCCTCGTAGGCCTCCTCGCCGGCCTCTCGCTGCAGTCGCTCACGCTGGGTGACGAACGGTGCGATCGTTCGGACGAGATTGACCATCAGTTCGGGGTCGTCGACGCTGAATCGTTCGTGTTCGGTCCACCGTTCGGCGAGGCCGGTCGAGAGACTCAGTATCTCGTCGTAGTTCCGCCGAATGGCCTCGTCGGAAAGTTCCTCGCCGGCGACCCGACGCTCGTCGTCGACGATCGACTGATAGTAGAGCCGGTTCGACTCCAGTTCCTCGAAGACGTATCGGAGGATCTCCGCCACCTCGCGTTCGAGAGAGGTTGCATCGTCGATTTCGCGTTCGATCTCCGCGCTGATTCGCTCGGCTTCCCGACGCAGAACCCGAAGGTACAGCGCCTCCTTCGACTCGAAAAACGTATAGAAGGTGCTCGTTCCGATTCCGACGGCGTCAGTGAGGTCTGCGATCCGCGTCCCCTCGAGGCCATCCCGTGTGAACTGTTCGCTCGCCTCCCGGATGAGTGCTTCCTCCAGTTGCGTTCGCTTTTCCTCACTGAACCCTTTCATGTCCGGATCTCAGTACTGGTCGATGCTCGTCCCGACGGAGCAGACGTACTCGCCGCTTGCAACCTGCGGGAGGCGGCGGTGACGCCAGAATATCCCGTCCGTGTTCGATTCGACCTGCTGTTTTTGCTGTCCGAACGGATCGGTGATCTCGAAGAGGACGTCGCCGCGGGAGACCCGATCGCCCAACTCGACCTCGAAGGAGACGAGGCCACCGGCGGGGGAGCCGTACTGCTCGAAGCCCGTTGCACGGGTCTGTTCGCTGCGTTCGACCGCCCCCCGAAGGAAGTCGTAGTGATACAGCACGTTGAAGATCCCTCGGACGCCCGTTCGGATCGACTGTTCGTCGAAGCCGACCGATCCGCCGAGTTCGGGATCGATCGTCGGAACGCCCTCGTCCGTGGCCGCGCGGGCCAGTTGCCCCGACGGCCCCTTCTGATCGAGGATGTGCCCACAGCCGAACGTCTTTGCGAGTTCGAGACAGTCCCGGTGCAGTCGGTGGCGGTGTCCACACCGGACCCGGGCTTCGTTGATCATACACGAGGTCGACCCTTGGTGGAGATCGAGTGCCAGATCGGCCCGCGTCGCCGCCTCGAAGGTCGCGGCAGCGATCCGCTCGGAGGCCGTTCCCTCGGTGTTGCCGGGATACGTCCGATTGATCTTTGTGTCGTCGATCGGATTCCGGTGTTCGGCGACGAGAAAGCCGTAGTAGTTCACGATCCCGACGATCAGGAGCTGGCCGCTGATGGCCTCCGGATCGAGTCGCGGAACGAGGCGCCGAATCACGCCGAGTCCGTTGAGTTCGTTTCCGTCGGAGACAGCCTGAACGTACAGCGTCTTCCCCTCGTTTGCACCGTTGACGACGCAGACAGGGAGTGCGACGGTAGAACCGTCTCTCGCCTCTCCGACCGGCAGTCGACCCACGGTGATCTCCCCCGGTTCCGCCGTAGCATCTCCAAGCGAAACTGAACTCGATCCGGACATTCGTATTGGTCACAATCGGATGTACTCCGGTTTAGACCTGCTGATATCTGTTGTCGTTGCCGTTTTTCGCGTGGCAGAAACCACTGTCCGGAATTCGATTCAGCAGCGACAGTCGGCCGACGACGAAACTGGATCCGGTTACAGCACAACACCTAATTCAAACCAGTTCGTTTGACGTTCCGTGTGCCGAGAGATGCAGCGTGAACCGGCGTGGGTGGCTGCGATCAGACTCGCGCTTCTCGAAGGGCGCGTCGACGTGGACGGAATCGTCGACGAGGCGAATCTCGTCGCCGGGCGGGAACGGACGGTCGAGGACATCCTCTCGACGATGGCCGAACGGGGTCTTCTCCGCCGGCTCGATCCCGAGGCACACGTGTACGCCCCGGGGGAAACGCTGCTCGAATCGAACCGTGGCAATCTCGATTACGCGCAGGCCTCGGAGGGCGGGGCCCACCGCTGGCGGTCGAGCGGTTGAGCCCGAGTCTGGGGTGAGAACTCGTCTCTTTGCCTAGCGAAAGCTATGTATGCACTACGACCGGCGTACTATCCGATGGGTGCACTCACGGATACGAAGGTATCGGAGAAAAACCTGACAACTGTTCCAAAACCCGTTCGCAACTTTCTGTCGGTTGGGGCCGGCGATCGGATCGAGTGGCACGTCGAAGACGGCGAGATCATCGTCAGGAAGGTCGACGCCGACGACGTCGGGTGACAATCCGGCCGAAAACGGCGGCTTCCCCCGGTCGATGTCGGAACGGACGGGCCTACAGATCCGCCGGAGTATCGACGTCGTACCGAACACCGGGGTCGTCGACCTCGATCAGCGCGCTCTCTGGATCGGTCAGAAGGATTTTGCGGCCGCCGGTGTCACCCTCGACGTCTGCGAGTGTCTCGAAGTGTCGGCGGCCGAACAACACCGGATTGCCGCGGGTGCCGTCGACGGCGGCAGCGAGCGGGTCACCGACGCCGTTTGCGTAGGCGGCGACGAGTGTCTCGATCGTCTCCTCGGAGACTGTCGGCATATCTCCGAGGGCGACGACGACCGCATCGACGTCACGCTCCGCGATCCGATCGATCCCGGTCCGGAGCGACGACGCCTGGCCGGATCGATACGCCGGATTTTCGACCGGTTCGACGTCGAGTCCCTCGAGTGCACGCTGCACCGCATCTCCGTCGTGACCGACGACGGCGACGACCGGATCGAGGGCACTACCGGCAAGGGTCGACGCGGCGTGTCGAACGATCGGCGTCCCGTCGAGGGACGCGAGGAGTTTGTTCTCGGCTCCGAATCGGCTGCTCGTTCCGGCGGCGAGCAACACGCCGGCGACGGACGGCCGCCGGTCCGGCGGGTCGATCGCCGTCGCATCGATGATCGGTAGCGATGTCTCGATCATCGCTCGATCGTCGGATAACACACGACGTCGACGGATTCACCGGCGTCGAGGCCGTCGGTCGTCAGGACGACGCCGTCGGCGCGCGTCGCGCGGGTGCTCGAGGAGAGCACGCTCGGATCGAACGTCTCCTCGTACACCGGAAGCGGCGAGTCGACGTGTCCGAGCGGCGACGCAGTTCCTCCGTCGAGTGTGACGGGTATCGCGTACTGGAAACCGGTGGGGCCGACCCCGACGCGGTCGGTCAGTTCGGCCTCGACCGTCGGCAGCGGCGTCGCGCCGACGAACAGCGGCCGGGCGACGAGCGTCGTGACGGTGTGTGCGCCGACGGGCTTGCCGGGGATGGCAACCGCGACGGCGTCGTGGTCCGGAAGTCTGGCGACGGCTATCGGCTTTCCCGGGCGAATGCGGACGCGATGGAACAACACCTCACCGAGGGCATCGAGTGCACGGACGACGTAATCCTTCTCGCCGACGCTCGTTCCGCCGGTCGTAACGACGACGTCGTACGTGTCCGCGAGGCGGTCGATCCGGTCTCGGACCCGCTGGTAGTCGTCGGGAACGCTCCCCTCGTGGGTCGGGGCGTGATCCCAGCGTTCGAACAGTCCGGCGAGCATCGGTGAATCGAGGTCACGGCTCCGCCCGTCGTGAATCTCGGTGCCGGTCGCGAGCAGGCCAACCTCGAAGGGCTTCCGGACCGTCACGGATTCGATACCGAGGTCGCCGAGAAGCAGCGAATCCTTCGGTGAGAGCCGCTCACCCGCCTCGAACAGCAACTCGCCGTGGGCGACGTTGCTTCCACGCTCGTAGACGTACGTTCCGGGTTCGACGTCGGGACCACGGAGCGACCCGTTCTCGATTGATGCCTCCTCTCGTTTTATGACGGCGTTTGCCGTCGGTGGGATCGGCGCGCCGGTGGCGATTCGAACCGCTTCCGTAGACGAGATGGCCGCCGGATCGTCCTCCGGAAACGTCTCGCCGACGACCTCGTAGGGGCCGGCTTCGGTCGCGTCGACGGCGAAGCCGTCCATCGTCGCGTGGCTCTGTTCGGGCACGTCGCCCGGGGCTTCGAGCGATTCGGCAAGCGTCCGTCCGGCGATTTCGTCGATTTCGACCTCCTCGGTTTCGATCGTCGACAGGAGGGTCGTCCGGAGGTCGAGGAGTCGCTTGCGGGCCGCTTCGACGTCGATCATCGTCTCCGTATCTTCCATCGTCGGTGCATTCTCGCCGGTCATGGGTGGCTGTGTACGGGTGTGGTCAATCGTGTCGGACAAATTTCAGTATCGGTAACGTTTATGTTCTCCATGGTTGTTAGTGTGCTTTGGAATAATAGTATGCACATAGTGAAGGGTTATAAAAGGTCGAGTAACAGCGGACATCAGGTGGTCGAATCGGAGGGGGGTCAGTAGATGGAGTTCGAAGGCGAGTTCGAACTCGAGGGGGTTTCGCCGGATCGGGCCTGGATCGTTCTGTCGGATCCGATCGCTGTACGGGACTCACTGAAGGGCTGTCGGTACATCACGCCGATGGACGACGACTTCAATTTCGACGAGTACGAATCCGAGGAGGACGTCGAGACGCTCCCGGACGCCGATCCCGAGATGGTCGCAGACCGGGCCTTCGAGGAACGAAAGTACGCGGCCCTGATGCAGGTGGGTGTCGGCAGCGTCAAGCCGCGTTTCGAGACGACGGTCACGATCGAAGACAGAGACGACGACGAGTTCAGGATGACCGCAAGCGGCGGTGGCGACGCAAGCGGCAGTAGCTTCAGCATGAACTCCGGGATGAAGATCCACGAACTCGAAAACGGGGAGGGCTCCCGGATCGAGTGGTGGACCGAAGCCGACATCTCCGGTCGCATCGCACAACTCGGCGGCCGCGTGATCAATCCGGTCGCCGACAAGATTGTCAACGACTTCTTTACGAGCATCGAAAGCCGGATGACCGAGGTCGAGGAGGAGTCCGACTCCGGCGTGACGAGCAAGCTTCGAAACCTCATCTGAGCACCGATCCATGAAAGCAGCAGAATTCGAACACCACGAACCGACGACTGTCGACGAGGCCGTAAGTCTGCTGGAGAGTCTCGACGAGCCGACGATCCTCGCCGGGGGACAGAGCCTCGTTCCGATGCTGCGGTTCCGACTCGCGGCCCCCGATACGGTCGTCGACATCAACGGTATCGACGAACTCGACTATCTCGAAGAGACCGAGGAGTATCTGAAGGTCGGTGCGCTCACCCGACACGTCGACGTCGAGGAGTCGGGCATGATCGAGGAGTCCTACGGCAGCTTCGCCGACTGTGCGCCGCTGGTTGCGGATCCACAGATCCGAAACCGGGGGACGATCGTCGGATCGCTCGCACAGGCCGATCCGAAGGGCGACTGGGCGAGCGTCGTCCTCGCCCACGACGGCGAAATCGTCGCCGAAGGACCGGACGGCGAGCGGACGATCCCCGCAGACGAGTTCTTCCTGTTGCCGTACGACACCTCACTCGGTGAGGATGAACTCGTCACGGAGGTTCGAGTCCCGACGCCGGTCGAACGGGAGGGAAGCGCCTACCACAAGCTGAAGCGAAAGGTCGGCGATTACGCGATGGCCGGCGTCGCGACGCGGCTGATCCTCGACGACGACGGAACGATCGAGACGGCTCGGGTCGCCCTGACGGCCGTCGACATCACGAACGTCCGTGCGACGGACGCAGAGGAGCATCTGGAGGGTGAGCGTCCAAGCACGGAACTGTTCGAGGAGGCCGGCGATCTGGCGGCCGAGCAGTCACATCCGGAGTCGGACGAACACGGCGACGCCGAATACAAGGAACGGATGATCGACGTACTCACCCAGCGCGCACTCGGTGACGCCGCAGAGCGCGCCGGACTCGTCAAACGGAGGGTCCACCAGTGACGACACGAGAGATCACACTCACGATCAACGGAACGGAACACGAACTGGAGGTCGAACCGCGGAAGCTGCTCGTCCATGCGATCCGCGAGGATCTCGATCTCACCGGAACGCACATCGGCTGTGACACCGGCAACTGTGGTGCCTGTACGGTGTTGAAGGACGGCGAGGCGGTGAAATCCTGTCTGCTGTTTGCCGTCCAGGCCGACGGCAGCGAGATCATGACCGTCGAGGGGATGGAAGACCTCCCCGAGGCCGGCGAGGAACTCCATCCGATTCAGGAGGGATTCCGCGAGGAACACGGCCTCCAGTGTGGCTACTGCACCCCGGGGATGATCATGTCCGGGAAGGCTCTGCTGGACGAAAACCCCGATCCGGACGAGGGTGAGATCCGGGAGGCCATAAGCGGAAATCTCTGTCGCTGCACCGGCTATCAGAACATCGTTCGATCGATCGAATACGCCGCCGAGGAGCTAACCGAGACGGCACAGCCGGCAGCCGACGGCGGTGTCGAGGCGGCAGAACTTGATCGGGAGTACGACCTCGCGCGAGGTGACTCAGAATGAGCAGTGAACCAGACAACACGACCGAACCGGTAGAGCATCAGCATCCGAACGACGAGGGGCCACAGCCGGAGAAACACTGTGGCCACGGCCGCGGCGGCATGGGCGAAGAGGTGACGCGAAAGGAGGACAAACGCTTCATCACCGGCCGTGGCAACTACGTCGACGATATCAAGAAGCCGGACATGCTCCACTGTGAGATCGTCCGGAGTCCACACGCCCACGCCAGAATCGAGGAGATCGACGGCTCACGCGCGGAGGCGATGGACGAGGTCGTCGCCGTCCTCACCGCAGAGGACCTACTCGCACACGATCTGGCGACGATGCCGACGCTGATGGACGACACACAGGACGTCCTCGTCAACGACAAGGTGAAGTTCCAGTCCCAGGAGGTCGCGGCGGTGATCGCGACGGATCGATACGCGGCACGGGACGGCGCAGAGAAGGTCAAAGTCGAGTACGACGTCCTCGATCCGGTCGTCGACGCCGAGGAGGCCCTCGAGGACGACGCACCCCTCGTCCGCGACGACATCGAAGGCCAGGAAGACAACCACATCTTCGATTGGGAAACCGGCGACGAGGCGGCGACGGACCAGGTGTTCGAGGAGGCCGACGTGACGGTCGAGGAGGACATGCTGTATCAGCGGCTCCACCCGGCCCCGATCGAGACCTGTGGCTGCGTGGCCGACTGGGATCCCGGCAAGGACAAGATGACGGTCCACATGACCTCTCAGGCCCCACACGCCCACCGGACGCTGTTTTCGCAGGTGTCGGGGATTCCGGAACACAAGGTTCGGATCGTCAGCCCCGACGTCGGCGGTGGGTTCGGCAACAAGGTGCCGATCTACCCCGGCTATGTCGTCTCCGCCGCCGCCTCCTACGTCCTCGAACAGCCGGTGAAGTGGATCGAGGAGCGGTCGGAGAACATCCAGACGACCGGCTTCGCGCGAGACTACGACATGTCCGGTGAGATCGCCGCGACGGAAGACGGGATCATCGAGGGCGTCAAGGTCGACGTTCTCGCAGATCACGGCGCGTACAACGCCGCGGCACAGCCGTCGAAGTTCCCGGCAGGGTTCTTCAACATCTTCACCGGATCCTACGACATCGAGGCGGCCTACGGGTCACTCACCGGTGTCTACACCAACACCGCACCCGGCGGCGTCGCATACCGGTGTTCGTTCCGCGTCACAGAGGCGGTGTACCTCATCGAACGGATGGTGAAGGTGCTCGCCGACGAACTCGACGCCGATCCGGCCGAGATCCGACGGAAGAACTTCATCCCCTCGGATGCCTTCCCCTACGAGTCAGCGACGGGCTGGAACTACGACTCCGGCGACTACGAGAAGGCGCTCGATAAGGCCCTGGAGATGGCCGACTACGAACACTATCGAGAGGAACAGAAGCGCCGAATCGAGGAGGATGCAGACAAGCTGATCGGAATCGGCATCTCCTCGTTCACGGAGGTCGTCGGCGCCGGGCCGGGCAAGCAGTGTGACATCGCCGGCATCGAGATGTTCGACTCCGCCGATCTGCGCGTCAATCCGACGGGCAACGCCGTGTTGCGGGTCGGAGTCCAGACGCAGGGACAGGGCCACGAGACGACCTTCGCTCAGATCGTCGCCGAGGAACTCGGCATGGACGTCGACGACATCACCGTCGAACACGGTGACACCGACACCGAACCGTACGGACTGGGAACCTACGGGTCGCGGTCGACGCCCGTCGCCGGTGCTGCTGCTGCCGTCGCCGCCCGCAAGGTCAGGGACAAGGCCAAATCCATCGCCGCGAACGAACTCGAAGCCGCGGAGGAAGACATCGAGTGGGATCGGGAATCCGGCGAGTTCCACGTCGCCGGTGCGCCCGATCGCTCGGTGACGATCACCGAAATCGCAGCCGGCGCCTACATGAACCATCCCGGCGGCGAGGAACCGGGGCTCGAGGCGACGAACTACTACGATCCACCGGAGATGACCTACCCGTTCGGCTCCTACATCGTCGTCGTCGAGGTCGATCGTGAGACCGGCGAGGTCGACTTCGAGAAGTTCGTCGCCGTCGACGACTGCGGCAACCGCATCAATCCGATGATCATCGAGGGCCAGATCCACGGTGGTCTCGCCCAGGGGATCGGAACGGCGATGCTTGAACACGTCACCTACGACGACAACGGCAACGTCACCGGCGGTGACTTCATGAACTACCTTCTGCCGACGTCGATGGAGATCCCGGAGTTCGAGACTGGCCACACGGTCACCCCGTCGCCACACCACCCGATCGGTGCGAAGGGCGTCGGTGAGTCACCCACCGTCGGATCGCCGCCGGCGATCGTCAACGCCGTCGTCGATGCGATGGCACACGGCGGCATCTCTCACGTCGAGATGCCGATGACGCCCGACGTCGTCTGGGAGAAGCTAGACGAGGCCGGCCTCGCGGAGGAGCCATCGGCGAACGTCGAAATCGAGTTCGCCGACGACGGCGGGGTCGCAGACGACTGACGACCCCTGGACACCCCACATGACACACGACACAGGCCCAGACGAGACGAGCACAGATCCGGACTCCATCGAGGCGCTGGAAGCAAGACTCGCCGAACGGCGAGAGCCGTACGCCAGGGCGACCGTCGTTCGACGCGAGCCGCCGGTGTCGGCAAACGTCGGCGACCGTGGCATAGTGACCGCCGACGGTGAGCTACACGGCTGGATCGGGGGAGCCGCCTGTGCGCAGTCGACGGTGGCGGACGTCGCCGTATCCGCACTCGAAGACGACGAACCTCGTCTCGTCGGACTGTCGCCGGATCCGGCTGCCGTCGACAGACCCGGGATCGAGGCACATCCGATGACGTGTCACAGCGAGGGCACACTGGAGGTGTTCGTCGAACCGGTCGTGCCGACCCGAGAGCTTCTGATCGTCGGTGACTCGCCGACGGCGCGTGCCCTCGCCCGACTGGCGTCCGAGCTCACACTCGACGTGTCGATCGTCGCTCCCGAGGCGGACGAAAACCTGGGATCGTCGGCGTCGGTCATCTCGACGACGGACCCCGAGGAAATCGGCTCTCGCGTCGGGACGGCGCCGTTCGTCGTCGTCGCCTCGATGGGGGAGTTCGACGCTCGCGGCGTCGCAGCAGGGGTACACACAGAGGCGCCGTATCTCGGCCTGATCGCGAGTGACGCCCGGGCGGCGGAGGTGATCGAACGGGCCGCCGGGTTGCTGTCGGTCGATCCCGAGACGGTTTCTGCGGCGGTGACGAACCCCGCCGGTGTCGACGTGGCGGCCTACACACCGTCTGAGATTGCGGTGAGTGTCTTAGCGGAGGTCGTCGACGCAACGAATCGAACGTCGACGCCCGTCGAGAAGCATCGCTCGTCGAAACGAGAGGAGTCGGCAGACGAGGACGCAGGCGACACCGAAGCCGAGAGCGTGATCGATCCGGTCTGTGGGATGTCCGTCGATCCGGAAACGTCGGTGAGCGTCGATCACGACGGTGAAACGGTGTACTTCTGCTGTCACGGCTGTGCAGACACCTTCCGTAACGATCCGGAGGCGTACACGGAGCCGACGACGGGTCCGGCATGAGTCAGAACACACGACAACCGATCGGGGACCGAAGCCGCGAGGACCTCGAAGAGCTGTTCGAGGCGGCCGACTACGTGGCCGACGAACAGCTCGTGACGACGGCGTATCTCGCACTTCGTCTCGATCGACCGCTGTTGATCGAAGGACCTCCCGGAAGCGGGAAAACCGAACTCGCCAAGGTGCTCGCTTCGGGGCTCGAAACCGAACTCGTCCGTCTGCAGTGTTACGAGGGGCTGACGGCGGAAAATGCGCTTTACGAGTGGAACTACACGAAACAGCTGCTTTCGGTGCAGTCGGGGAGTGCGGTCGGATCCGGGCTCGACGACACACCCCGATCGGATCGGGGAGGGGAAACGTCGCCGTCCGTGTTCGACGAGGAGTATCTCCTCGAACGGCCGCTTTTGACGGCGCTGCGGGCCGACCGCAGACCGGTGTTGCTCATCGACGAAATCGACCGAGCCGACGAGGAGTTCGAGGCGTTTCTGCTCGAACTCCTGTCGGATTTCCAGGTGTCGATCCCGGAACTCGGGACGATCGAGGCCGACGCGGCGCCGATCGTCGTGCTCACGTCGAATCGGACGCGGGCACTCGGTGACGCACTGAAACGGCGCTGTCTGTATCTACACGTCGAGCCCCCCTCCTTCGAGGAGGAATACGAGATCGTTCGTCGGAAGGTGCCGGAACTCGACGCCGCGGTCGCCGCCGCAGTGTGTGGCGTCGTCGAGCGACTCCGGGAGGAATCGTTCCTCAAACAACCGGGGGTCGCCGAGACGCTCGATTGGGCACGGGCCGTCTCGACGCTCCGCATCGAGGAAACCGACGAGCCGATTTCGCCGGAGGAGATCGAACAGACCCTTGGCTGTCTGTTGAAGGAAGTCGAGGACATCGACCGGGTCGACACGGAACTGCTCGAACAGCTACGGGAGGCAGCGGCCGCCGCGACGGAACGGGTCGAGTGACACGATGACACGGCGAGGCCACGACACGGCGGGTGAAAACGCAACAACAAGCGCCGACACGCCGGATTTTCCGGCGGCGCGACAGCACGTGTTGGGCGAACTGCTCCGGTTCGTCTCCGATCTCAGAGGCCGTGGTGTGGCCGTTCCGACGACCGGGAGTCTGGATGCCGCACGTGGCCTCGCCGTCGTCGGCTTCGAGGATCGAGACGTCGTCGCCGCGACCTTGCGTTCGACGCTCGTCACAGACGAGACGGATCTCGAGGCCTTCGAGGCGGCCTTTCCGACGTTCTGGCAGCGGCTCAAGGGCGGACTGGATCGGATCGCGACAGCAGAGGACGGCCCGACGGCGGACCAAAGCGCAGACGGTGGGGGATCGACGGACGCCACGGACTCGGATTCCGATCGTCTCGAAGCGGACGATCCGCCGGAACTCGAAGCCGACGGTGATCGGTCGCCGGAGGTCAGGATTTCGACCGGGAAGCGCCACACGACGAGTCAGCGGGCCGTCGACGACGGCGGCGAGGACGCTCGTCGATACAGCCCAGGAGGAGAGAGTACGGCGGTCGACGTCGAGTCGGCGGCGCTTTCGGCCACGGAAACGGCTGCCGTCGATCGCTTCATCGATTCACTCTCCGGACTGCCGGGACGGCGTCGACACCCTGCCGATACGTCGGAGCAAATCGAGGTGAGACGGGCGCTGCGGTCGAGTCTGGAAACCGGTGGGCTCGTGCTCGAACGACCGACGACGGGGGCGAAGCCGAGTGAACTGCGCTGCTGTCTGCTCGTCGACGTCAGTGGGTCGGTGCTCGATACGATCGAGCGAACGACGCTTTTGTCCGTCGTGGGACGGCTCGGGGCGGCCGCCCGACAGGCTCGGGTGTTCTTCTTCGACACCGACCTCGTCGACGTGTCCCGGGAGTTCACGGAGAAGCGAGGCGATCCGGCGGCGGCGCTCAGACGAGCCGAGGTGACGTGGGGCGGTGGAACACAGATCGGTGCGGCGTTCGAACAGATTCGAGACGAACACCCCCACGCAGTCGACAGGCGGACCGTCGTCGTGATCGTAAGCGACGGCCTCGACGTCGGTGACGCGGAATCGATGGAGGCCGGGATCACGTGGCTCGCGGACAGCGCCCGATCGATCGTGTGGCTGAACCCGCTCGCGGTGTCGGCCGACTACGAACCGCGGTCGCGAGGAATGGCGACGGCGCTGCCGTACGTCGACGGACTGTTCGGATTCGCGTCGCCGGCGGATCTCGCGGAGGCGGCCCGTCAGATCGAGCATCGTGGACTCGGCGGATCGATCGGCTACGAGTACGATCCCAGACGGACGGCGACGGACGGCCGGTGGTGGGGATGAAAGACGGAATCGTCTCCGAGGCGATCGAACGACTCTCTGCGGCCGGGGCGGTCGAGACGGCGACGATCACAGGGGTGACGGTCGGCGATGCGGCGCTGCTCGTCGAGGTGGCCAGCGCCACGGACGAGCCGGGCCGGGAGCGAGACGCCGGGGCGATCACCGCCGGCGTTGCCCACCGTCCCGAGGGCCCGATCCCCGAGACGAGCGATCTGGCCGTCGAAGAGGCACTTGAGTGGGCGGTCTCCGGAACCGGAAGCGTCGAACGAGCCGTCGGACTGGCGACGCTCAACGCGCTTTCGGAGCCGTACGTCGACTGGCGGCGCGGTGATCCGATGGCGAGACTCGAAGACGACGTCGAGTGTATCGTCACGGTCGGGCTGTTCGCTCCGGCGTTTCGGAAGTTCAGCGACGTGGAGGTCCGCGTCGTCGAACGGGTCGATCGGGAGCTACCGGAGACACCGCCCGGGGTTTCGGTCGAGACGTTCACACCCGAGACGGCACCGGAGGCGATCGAAGGTGCAGACGTCGTGTTCACCACCGGATCGGCATTCGTCTACGGCGGTGTCGATCGGTACATTCGACTGGCTCGGTCCGCGACGACGGTACTCGTCGGCGCGACAGCCTCCTTCCTGCCGACACCAGCATTCGAAGCCGGTGTCGACATCGTCGCCGGTGCAGTCGTCTCCGACCGTCGGCAGGCCGGTCGGGTGATCGCCGAGGGTGGGTGTGGAACCGACCTCCACGAACGCGGTGTCGAAAAGGTGTACGCGGTTTGCGGTGCGGTCGAGGGTATCGCGGCGTCCCGATCACATCGATTCACAGAACCATGACAGGAAACTGGAGTGTTCCCGAAACCGAGGTCGTACAGCGTGTTTACGAGCGACTCGATGCCGACGGAACGGACGTGCTTGCGACGATCGTCTCCGTCGACGGCAACGCCTACCGGCGACCGGGAGCGAAGATGCTTCTGGACGACGGCGGGACGGGCGTCGGTGCGATCACCGCAGGCTGTCTCGAAGACGAACTGCGTGCGGCCGCGGCGACGGTTCGAGAAACGGGGGAGTCGGAACTCGTCGTCTACGATCTGATGGAAGACGAAGCGGACGTCTGGGGACTCGGCGTCGGCTGTAACGGAATCATCCGTGTGCTGCTCGAACCGCTGGATTCGACGTATCGACCCGCGGCCGAGGCCTTTATTGACGGACGGAACGTGGCCGTCCTGACCGTCATCGACGGTAACGCGGTGCTCGAAGACGGCGATCGGGCCTTCTATTATCCCGAGGAAGATCGCTTCGAGGCGGTGGGTGGGGAGACGAGGACGTGGCCGGCAGACGTACTCCGTGATCCGGCGACGGAGCTCACGGACCGGGGACGGGCAGACGTCGTGACCGTCGACGACTGTTCGGTGTTCGTCGACGGACTGTCCGCCCCGCCGGAACTACTCGTATTCGGAACCGGCCACGACGTCGGTCCGGTGACCGAACTCGCAGCGTTGAACGACTTTCGCGTTACCGTCGTCGGCTTCCGCGGTGCCGTCGACCTCGAGGGTCGGTTTCCCGACGCGGATCGAACGATCACGACAGCACCGGCACAGATCGACGAGACGCTCGATCTCGACGACCGAACGTACGCGGTCGTGATGACGCACAACTTCATCGACGACCGTCTCACGGTCGAACGGCTGCTCGATGCGGAGGTTCCCTACATCGGCCTGATGGGTCCGACGGAACGCTTCGAGGAGATGCTAGCGGAGTTCGAGGCGGAAGGCCGGTCGTTCACCGAGGGAGAACTGGAGTCGCTGTACACGCCGATCGGACTCGACCTCGGCGGTGGCTCGCCGTATCAGATCGCCCACAGCATCGTCGCGGAGGTACTCGCCGTCGAAAACGACCGGGAGCCGAAGCACCTCCGGACCCGAAACGGGCACATTCACGAGCGGGTGAACGTCGAGACGCCGGAGACACCGGATCCGGAGGTATAAAAACGATGCCGGGGATCACGCCTCCGGTTTGACGAGTACCTTGATCGCCTCGCGTTCGTCCATCGCTCGGTATCCCTCGGGAACGCCGTCGAGACCGACCGTCTTCGTGAACACCGGTGCCGGATCGAGCGTTCCACCGAGGACGTCGTCCATCAGATCCTCGATGTATGCACGGACGGGCGCGACCCCGCCACGCAGCGTGATATTGCTCCGGAACATCCCGAGGACGTCCATCCCGTCGGATTCGACGCCGTGTGGAACGCCGACGTAGCCGACGGTTCCGCCGTCCCGACAGATCTCGATTGCGGCGTTCATCGCCGAGGCGGCACCGACACACTCCAGCACGTGATTCGGCCCGCCGTACGTCGTCTCCACGGCTCGCTCGATCGCTTCCTCGCCGCGGGCGTGGATGGTCTCCGTCGCACCGAACGATTCCGCGAGATCGAGTCGATCGCGGTGGTGGCCAACGGCGACGATGCGTTCGGCACCCAGCCGGCGAGCGGCCAACACGCCACACAGACCGACGGCCCCGTCGCCGACGACGACGCAGCTCGATCCGGTCTCTACGCCCGCACTCACCGCCGCGTGGTGGCCGGTGCACATCACGTCGGTCAGCGGGAGCAACGACCGGAGCGTCGCCTCGTCGTCGGCGTGTCGATCCGGAACGCGGACGAGTGTCCCATCGGCGTGTGTCGACCGGACGTACTCACCCTGTCCACCGCCGTTGTCTCCACCCCAGGAGTCGCCGTTTTCACACGACGTATGCAGGCCCTTTCGGCAGAACTCACAGCGGCCACAGCTGATCAAAAACGGTGCGAGAACGCGGTCGCCCGGTTCGACGGATCGGACCGAATCGCCGACTTCCTCGACGATTCCCATCGGCTCGTGGCCGACGCGTGATCCGACCTCTCGGTCGCTGTCGCCGCGATAGAACCACAGATCCGACCCACAGACCGCGGTGTGTGTCACCCGGACGATCGCATCGGTCGGCTCCTCGATTTCCGGCTTCGGCACGTCTTCGATCCGAATGTCTCGGGGACCTCTGAAAACGGCAGCGCGCATACCCGAACCCCGGACGGCAAACGTATATAACGACCGGCTGTATTTCCGGGGCCGTCGGCGAGCGTGTGGTTGGCTTTTTGTCGTCTCCGCTGCAGACGCTCGTATGGATCTGGTCTGGATCGGTGCCGGCGTCGGTGGCGTGTTACTCGTAGCTATCCTGGTTCTCGTCCTCCGAAGCGGCGGCAGATCGGACGCCGCACAGTCCCGGCAGGCCCACGAGGCGGCACAGAAGCGTGAGCCACCGGTCGATCTCGGCGAAACCCACGAGTTCGGGATCACGGAATTCACCGACCACCACTCCGGGGAGCGCGTCGCCGTCGGAAAGGTCGAGGGATTCGTCCTGTTCGTCGAGGACGTCCCGGCCGACATCGAGGTCGGTGACGTGATCGAAGCCAAAGTTCTGTCGTTCAACACCGACCGAACGTCGGCCGACGCGACGTTCGTCGGGATGGTTCGTCGGTGATGGGACGAATCCACACAAGCACCGCCTGTTTATACGCATGAATTCTAACCGATACTGTATGGGGAGCCGATCCGACTGGTTCGGTTTGGACTGCCATCGATGTCTCGGAGGAGGTGAGAGGTGATGGACAGATACAGCATCAGCGGCGGGGTGTCCATTGCGCTTCTCGGGTTCGTCGTGGCGCAGTTGATCGTCGGCCTTACGCCCACAGACGACGTGGTAGCGTTCGTTTTCGTCGGACTCGTTCCGTTGTTTCTCGTCTTCTTGCTCACGATTTTCGGCCTGAGTCTCGCAGTCGGGCGCTACGATCGATCGTTCGTCTCGACTGTCGTCCGGTGGTGTGGTATCGGGACCGGTGCGACACTGTTTATAAGTGCGTTGACACTCGTCGGGACGGCACCCGGCTCCTTCACCGACATAGCGGTCCTCGAATCACAGAAATTCCTGTCGAACTTTCTGGCGTGGGGGACGACCTCCGGCGCGTTGGTCGGACTCTATGCAGCACACGTCAATCAACAGCGCGACAACCTTCAGAACCGGGCGAACCGACTCGTGTTGCTCAATCGACTCCTCCGTGATCGGGTCATCAACGCGTCGTTTATCATCAAAGGGTATGCCGAATCACTCGACGACGCCGACGAACAGGCAGCGTCGGTGATCGCCCGAAAGGCCCAGCAGTCGATCGATACGGTCGAGGATATCAAATACCTCTCGAATACCGCCGAAACTGCAAATCGGTCGGTCGGAGACGTGGCGCTCGGAGAGAAACTCACAGCAGCCGTCGAGTCAGTCCGTTCCTCGCATCCGGAGGCCGACTACGACGTCGCCGATATCGACCCCGAAATCACCGTCCAGGCGAACGAACACCTCGAGACCGTCTTCCGTAACCTTCTGGAAAATGCGGTGACACACAGCAACGTCGACCGACCACAGATTACCGTGTCGATCACGACGACCCGTCGAGAGGCAACTGT
Source organism: Natronomonas sp. (assembly GCA_040409725.1). Classification (GTDB taxonomy): domain Archaea; phylum Halobacteriota; class Halobacteria; order Halobacteriales; family Haloarculaceae; genus Natronomonas. Next base: position 793 of record JARWGK010000055.1, on the reverse strand, counting down.
TGCGATCGGCGACGACGGCCCCGGCCTGCCAGCCGAAAAACAGCGGCTGCTCGCCGATGGAGCGATCACCGAGTACGACGACCCGACGACCGGATTCGGGCTGAATATCGTCCGTCTCCTCGTCGAGAACTTCGGCGGGAGCATCCGGACGGACGTAACGGACGACGGGACGACGATCGAGGTGACACTGCAGCGTCACGACGGCACCGAGTATTCCCCGGACCGCGATCGCTGGGAACTGGTACCTGCGGGACTGAAGACACCGCAGCTCCTTCTCGCAATCGCCACCGGATTGATCGCCGGGGTGACGATGGGGTTGACGATGGAGCTATTCGGCGACACGATCCCGACGATCGGTTCGCTGTACGGCGCAGAGAACGTCGTCGTCGGGTGGATCGCCCACGAGTTCCACAGCGTCGTGTTCGGACTCGGTTACGCGGTCATCCTGCTCGTCCTGCCGGATTCGTACGTCTCGGGCGCTCTCAGGCGAATCGGGATCGCCGTTGTCCTCGGGATCGTGCTCTGGGCTGTGGCCGCGGGGATCGTGATGCCGGCGTGGCTTTTGGCACTCGGAGTGCAGGTTCCGTTTCCCAACCTCTCTCTGGCGATTCTCCTGACTCACATCGTCTGGGGCGCAACGGCCGGGATCGTCTATCACTTCGGCGAACGGCTGCTCGATTGAGGCGTCGGCCATCCGTTCTGTTGTTCGATAGAGGGTCGCGATCCGGTTTCGATCGATCACCACCGCTGGTGGACGTGGTCCTTCACCGTCTCCTCGTAGATCTCCTCGACC
>JARWGK010000054.1:0-13039 GCA_040409725.1 Natronomonas sp. | reverse complement strand
GCGACCTGCTGGTCCGGCCACGTCGCCCGTTCGACGAGGGCGAGTGGCGTCTCGGGATCCATTCCCGCCGCCAGGAGTTCCCCGGTGTAGGCTGGCAGTTTGCCGACGCCCATGAACACGACGATCGTTCCGCCCGTCTCGGCGAGTGCCGCCCAGTCGATCGCGGACTCGTCTTTGGTCGGGTCCTCGTGGCCGGTCACGAAGGACACGGAGGAGGTATGATCCCGGTGTGTCACCGGGATTCCGGCGACCCCGGCCCCGGCGATGGCACTCGTGATTCCGGGGACGTACTCGAAGGGGATCCCGTGTTCGGCGAGGTGTTCTGCCTCCTCTCCACCGCGGCCGAAGACGAACGGATCGCCACCCTTCAGCCGGACGACCGTCTTTCCGTCCTCTGCGAGTTCGACCAGCCGCCGGTTCGTGTACTCCTGTGGCGTCCACTCGCCGCCGGCGCGCTTTCCGACGTCCTCGCGTTTGTCCTCCGGAATCGCCTCCAGAATCTCCGGCCCGGGGAGTTTGTCGTGGAGAACCACGTCCGCCTCCGACAACAGCCGCTTTGCCTTCACGGTGAGCAGTTCCGGATCCCCCGGACCGCTTCCGACGAGATACACCGTGCTCACGGTTCGGCCCTCCGTGCCTGTCGAATCAACTCCTCGGCGCCTTCGGCCGCCAGATCTGCGGCGAATTCTCGCGCCGTTTCGGCGTGTGTTTCGACGGGCAGATCCCGCGTCGCCGACACCTCCGTCTTGCCGTCCTGTGACAGCACCCTGACCCGGGTGTGGACGTATTCGCCCTGCAGGATGGCGTAGATCCCGATCGGTGCGACACACCCTCCGCCGAGCTCTTCGAGAACGACCCGCTCTGCGGTCGTTTCGACCCGAGAGCGCGGATGATCGAGCGTCTCCTGTAGCTCCTCGGCCAGATCACCGTCCAGCGCCGTCACGGCGATCGCCCCCTGTCCCGGGGCCGAGACGAACGACGACGACAGCCGCTGTGTGGACAGTCCCTCGAGTAAGTTCATTCGCCGCAACCCGGCCTCTGCGAGGATGATCGCATCGAACTCCGTTTCGACATCACGCCCGAGCGCCTGTCGTTCGATCTCACTGAGGCCGTCGAACCACTCCTCGACGCTTCTGTCATATTCGGCTTCGTCCGTCTCCGTCGACTCTCCTGTTTCATCGTCCTCCGTCTCACCGTTTTCGGCCGTCTCGGCCTCCGAATCGTCTCCCTCCGCCTCCATCCGTCGCTGGTGTTCCCGCTGAAGCGCCGGTGCGAGCAGCTTCTCGACGCGCGTATCGACGTTTCCGCGCAGCGGTTCGACGTTCAGATCGGGCCGCTCGGCGAGCAACTGTGCCTTCCGGCGCAGACTGGAGGTTCCGACCGTCGCGCCTTCGGGTAGATCCGACAGCCCGCCGCCGTCGGGCGTCAGAAGAACGTCGTCCGCCGGTGCACGCTCGGGAACGCCGGCGACGACGAGTTCCTCCGGGAACTCCGTCGGCATATCCTTCATCGAGTGGACGGCGGCGTCGACCTCGCCGTCGATCACCTTCTCGTCGAGACTTCTGACGAACGCCCCGGTTTTGCCGAGTCGGTGGATCAACTCCTCGCGCAGTTGGTCGCCGGTCGTCTCGACCTCGACCAACTCGACGTCCCGTCGCCGGTTCCGTAGCCGTTCTGCGACCGCCGTCGTCTGGCGACGAGCGAGATCGGAGCCCCGCGTCGCCAGACGAATCGTCTCTGTCATGTGGAGATGTCGGCGGCGACGGTTGAAATCGCTTCGGCTCCCGGCCCGATATAAATAATAAATCGTATGCTGCGATAGCAAACGGATTCGAGCAGTCGAAGCGTACGGATACGACGAACAGATCGCTGTCGACGGTCGTGGCGGTCGCCTTTCGACGCAAAACACCGAGAGGGGCGTCGGCTTCCGCCGACGCTAGCGAATCGCTCAGGCAGAGCTCTCGACGCCGGTTCGCTCCTGGATGAGGTCCTCGAGGTCGGCGATTTCCTCGAGATCCTCGATTTCGCCGCGTTCGACGAGTGCGGTGTCGTCGACGGACTCCTGTGTCGCGCGATCGACCACGTACACCGAACGCGTTCGGGTGATCTCACCCACCGAGGACATGATCCGGGCGCGTTTTTCCGCGGTCTGGTTGAACTCGGAGTGGCCCGTCAGCAGCTTCTGTTCTTCCTCGTCCTCGCTGACCGCTTTGAACGGGGCCCGAACCGTCGGGTACACCTCGAAGCCGACGCGGGTGAGCACGGTGATCAGATGGGCGTCGTCCGGATCGGCCTCGGGTTCACCGGGGTCGTCTTCCTCTCGAACGTCCTCCGCTCCGCCGAGGACGTCGACCGGACTCGCAAGCGGCGTATCGAAGATGTCCTCGAGTTCGGCTGCGACCTCCACGGAGGCGTTCATGCCGTCCTCGTACTTCGAGACGGTGCGTCGGGAGACGCCGAGTTCGTTCGCGAGTTTGCCGAGTGACATCTCTCGTTCGTCGCGGGCGTCTTCCAGCAGGTCGCCGTCGATGTTGACGTACAACCCGCCGGGTGCGGCGTAGATCAGCGGTGGCACCTCCTCGACGAACAGATCGACGGCGGTGTCCGGCGACAACACCGGGACGCCGTGTCTGAAGTAGACGACCCCGGGACGCAGTTCCTCGTCGCGTGTTCGGAGGCCGATGACGAGCGGCGTCGCATCGAGATACGTGCCGAGTCGGCGCATCTCGGCTCCGGTCGCGCCGTCGAAGGCGTCGACGTTCGACAACACCTTCAGGAGCAACACGTCGTCACCGCGTCTTGCGGCGAGGTCGAAGCTCCGGGGGCGTATGGCACACCGATCGCTCACCGTAAAGCCCGCATCCTGGAGCAGTGCGGTGATGTTGCCGACCAGCGCGCTCCGTGACATACCCTCATATAAATGAGCCGTCGGTTAAATGTGTTGTGCCAGTACCGCCCGTCTCGGCGTCCGACGCGACCGAAACGGGGTTGTGCGGCAGTCCGCAAACACGACTGTGACGATCATCGGCCTCGACGACACCGACGCCCGCGACGCCGGCATGTGTACGACCTACGTCGCCGACCGGATCGCCCGCGAGGTCGGTGCGACACAGCTCGTCTTGCTCCGCTGTAACCCCGCCGTCGAGCACAAGACACGTGGAAACGCCGCCCTCGCGGTCCACACGACGGCCGATCCCGAAGCCGCCTTCGAGACCGCCTGTTCGATCGTCGACCGCGTGGCTGCCGACTCCGAGGAGACGAACCCCGGTGTCGTCGTCGCCGAGACGATCGACGACGCGACGGCCGACTTCTGTCGGCGGGCGGTGACCGATCACTGCTCCAGACGACGCGCCCGGGACATCTGTCGATCGGCCGGGCACCGACACCGCGGCTTCGGCAACGGACGCGGTGTAATCGGCGCACTCGCGGCCGTCGGCGCCGACCGCGCCGTCGAGGAGTGGACCTACGAACGCATCACCTACCGCCGTCGGGAGCGGTGGGGGACCGACCGCGAGGTCGACCCGGAGTCCGTCTTCGAGGCCGCAGCGACGGCCTATCCGACCGTCTGGGATACGGTCGACCGGGAGGCTGGCGAACTCGTCTGTGTCCCCCACACGCCGGGGCCGGTGCTGTACGGGATCCGCGGCGACGACCCGGGGGCCTGTGAGGCCGTTGCGGCGGAAATCGACTCCGAGTCCGTCGCCGCCGCCCGGACGTTCCGAACGAATCAGGGAACCGACGCCCACCTGAGAGACGGATCGATCCGAGACGCATCCGACGGGTACAGCTACCGGCTCGATGGAACCGTCTCTGAGCCCCCGGAAACCCGCCGTGGCGGTCACGTCTTTTTCGAACTCGACGAGACGCTGCAGTGTGCGGCCTTCGAACCGACGAAGCGGTTCCGGGATCACGTCCGTTCGCTGCGGGTCGGCGACGAACTCACCGTCTGTGGCGAGGTTTCCGACGGAACGCTCAAACTCGAGAAGTTCGCGGTCCGGTCCCTCCGGCGGACGGAACTCGTGACGCCGACGTGTCCCGACTGCGGCACCCGGATGTCCTCCGCCGGCCGCGATCAGGGGTACCGCTGTCGTGACTGTGACACCGCCGCCGAACGGGTCGAACGGTCGATCGACCGGGACCTCGAAATCGGCTGGTACGAGGTCCCGCCGCGCGCCCGCAGACATATCGCGAAGCCGCTCGTCCGCGGCGGGTTCGACCTCCCGACACATCCGGAGCGGTGACACATTCACAGAGCCCGTGGGTCGACCTCGCGTCGCGGGGTTGAAGCCGTTGCCAGCCGAGGAGTCGGGTATGCTTCGATTGGCGGTTGCGACCGACGCCGAGACGCTCGACCGGATGCGGGGGCCGCTTGCCGACCGCGGCATCGAGGCCGAACACCTCTCGACGACGAAGCGAGCCGTCCCCCTTTCCGGAGCCGCCGACGCCTACGGCGACTTCGACGTCGGATTCGTCTATCCCTCGCGGCTCATGGAAGGTGGCGTCGCGGATGCCGCACTCTCGATTCCGTGGCTCAACGACCGGGAGGCGGTGTTGCGCTCCCGCAACAAAGCCGAGACGATTGCGCGACTCGATCGCGGCGGCGTTCCGACGCCGGAGACGGTCTCGATTTCGAATCCAGCCGACGAGTCGGCGCTCGTCGCGGCGTTTCGGCGATTCGACCCGCCGGTCGTCGTCAAGCCCAACTCGACGACCCGCGGAATCGGCGTATTGAAAGCGACCGATCTGGACTCGTTTCTCGGCGTCTGTGACTACCTCTCGCTCGTCCACGACTACCGGGCCACCGGCGACCGGTCGTTTCTCGTCCAGGAGTACCTCCCGGAGGCCCGCGATTACCGCCTGATGGTCGTCGGCGGCACCTGCGTCGGCGGCGTCGAACGCCGTCTCTCGGACCCACAACGGGCCGACGGCCGGTGGAAGCACAACGTTCACCGCGGCGCCGAGGCAGTCGCGGTCGATCCCGACCCGGAGTTGCGCTCACTCGCCGAATCCGCCGCGTCGACCCTCGATATCGACTATCTCGGCGTCGACGTGTTACGAACGCCGGATCGAACTGTCGTCAACGAAACGAACGCCCGTCCGACGATCGACGACGCAGAGAAGTACGATCCGGGATTTTACGACGATCTCGCGGCGATGATCGAAGAAACGGCGCGGTCCTGAAACGAATCAGTCGAGATCGATGTCGGCGGAGTCTTCGGCGCGTTCGAAGGTGATCTCGAGAATCGAGTTGTTGAACGTCGCCTCCGCGGAGTGTTCGTCGACCCGAACCGGAAGATCGATTCGCTCCTCGTAGTCGCGGTGGTTGCTTCCGGCGGCAATCGTGACCGTCTTGCCGTCGCATTTGATCCCGATGTCGTCCTTCTCGACACCGGGGAGGTCGGCGACGACACGGACCGTCTTCTCGTCCTCGTAGATCGAAACGTGTGCGTCACCGCCGAACCCGGCGTCAGCCGGTGTCGTGTCGACGCCGTCGGTCATCTCCTCCATCATTCGTTCGATTTCCCGAAAGATGTCGTCGAAGGGGTCGTCGCGGTCATCGCGGCGCATACCGATGCTACGCCGTTCCCGGTCAAAAGGCTTCGCTCTGTGGCAGCCGCGTCGCGCCGGCCTCGCCGAGCACTATCGGAATCCGACGCCGAGTGCGTCGTTCGTCGTCGCGATCGATTCGGCCGCGTCGGTCTCACCGAGCACCGCCCGAATCGCGTCGATGTTCTCCGGCACGACGTCGGATTCCTGGTGGATCGCCTGAAACAGATACAGGTCGTTGCCCTCGACCGTCACCGATTCCGACCAGATGCAGTTCTCCCAGACGTCACCGCGTGGCCGACCGCGATCCATGGCGAACTCCTTGATGTCGCCCGCGCCGGCAATCGAGTGTTCGGCCGGGATCACGAACGTTCGATCCTCGGCAGCGAGGAGGTTCCGAACCGCCTCCGCCGTCGGTTCCGCTTCGAGGGTCACGTTCACGGAATGGGTGTGCATCTGCGTCACCGGCACCTTCAATCCGAGCGTGTCGATGTCCAGATCCGGGAAGATGGTGTTCACGTCCGGGCCGTGGTGACTCGGCAGCGTCACCGGATCCGGCAGGGTGTCGTTGATCGGTCCCCGGTCGCTCTGTGCGGGGTCGCCGCCACGACGAACGAGCGTCACGCGCGCCTTCTGAATCCCGTATTCCGCAGAAAGCGGGGCCAGGAGTCGTGAGAGTCCCGTCGTGTTACAGGAGACGACGCGGACGTGGTCGGCGCCGACCGCGTCGGCGTAGTTGCTCCGGGCGTTGAAGGACACGTCGACGACGTCGGCGTCCTCTCCGCCCTGATACAGCGCCGGCGTGTCGTGTTTCTCGTACATCGAGCGGTTCTCGGCCCCGATCCCGGAGGGACAGGCGTCGACGACGACGTCTGCCGCCTCGATCAGTTCCTCGACGTGTCCGGCGATATCGATGCCGGCGTCGGCGAACGCCGCCGCCCGATCCTCGATCGCGGCGTACAGCGGGTACCCGTTTTCGACCGCCAGGTGTGCCTCGTGGTTCGGACTCGTCTTTGCGACACCGACGAGGTCCATGTCGGGCTGTTTTTCGACCGCATCGGCGACGCGCTTGCCGATCGTTCCGTAGCCGTTGATCGCAACCCCGATTGTCATGTCTCGGATTCGACTCCGAACAGGAATAACCGTTTCTCTCGTAGATGCGCCCTCGCCCTCGGCGTCGACCGGGACCGCCGAATCCGCCGGAAACGCCTATCCCGCAGGCGGCCAAACCTGTGGTATGATCGACATCGACGATCCGGAGGCGGTTATCGCCGCCGCCGAAACGGCCGTCAACCAGTGTCTCGCCGTCGACGCCGCCGACGACTTTCTCGTCGTCACCGACGACAAACGCCGTCCGATCGGTGAAGCGCTGTACGAGGTCGGACGCGACGTGGCCGCCGACGCGACGATCGTTCAGTATCCGCCGGGACCACAACACGGCGCAGAGCCGCCTGCCTCCGTCGCGGCGGCACTCGAAGCCGCCGACGCCTTCCTCGCACCGACGACGAAGAGTCTCAGCCACACGCGTGCCCGGTCGGAAGCGAGTGCGGCCGGTGCCCGTGGCGCGACCCTGCCCGGCATCACGGAGGCCGTCTTCACGACCGGACTCGACGCCGACTACGAGGCCATCGCCGCCGAGTGTGACAGGACCTTCGAGACCGTCGGCGACGCCACGGAGATCCGTGTCACCTCGCCACAGGGGACCGATATCACCTTCGAGTTGGGCGATCGAACGTGGATGAAGGACACCGGAATCGTCCACGACGACGGCGACTTCTCGAATCTGCCCGCCGGCGAGGTGTTCATCAGCCCCGAATCCGCGACCGGGCGATACGTCGTCGACGGGACGATCCGTCCACACGGATTACTCGACGGCCGCCGGGTGACCTTCGAGGTCGAGGACGGCTACGTGACGGACGTCGACGACGACGCGGTCGCGGCGGATCTGGCTGCGGCCGCAGAAGAGGCCGGACAGAACGCCTACAACCTCGCCGAACTCGGGATCGGGACGAACCTCGGCGTCGTCGAGTTGATCGGCAGCGTGTTGCTCGACGAGAAGGCCGGCGGGACCGTCCACATCGCCGTCGGCGACGACGCCGGCATCGGTGGCGACACCGACGCCCCCATCCACATGGACGGCGTTCTCCGGGAGCCGACCGTCTTCGTCGACGGCGAGGAAATCGAGTTGCCGTCCGTCGAGTGATCGAGACGCCCCGACTCCCGTTTCACTTCCGTCCGGAGAGCGGAATCACGACGTCGTCGCCGGAATCGAGGACTCCACGCTCGTAGTATTCGGCTGCTGCGGCGGGGGCGATCGCACACGTCGGTTCGACGTGGTACCCCCGTCGGTGTAACCGGTCCTGAAACGCCTCCGTCTTCGATGCCGAGATGGCGATCGCATCGCCGTCGGAGGCGTCGATCGCCGCCAGAATCGTTTCACGACGGATCGGCTCTCGGATCTGGACGCCGTCTGCGAGGTCGTTTCGATCGGCGTCCCCCGGACCACCCTGGCAGGCGGCCGCGATGGGCGCGTAGCCGGCGGCCTGTGCGCCCAGAAGCCGCGGCAGTCGGTCGATCCAGCCCAGCCGCTTGAGATCCCGAAATCCGTAGTACGCCCCGAGAAACATCGTTCCGTGGCCGAGCGGGATCACGACCGCATCGGGGGCCGTGTAGCCGCGCTGGTGGACGATTTCGTGGGCCATCGTCGACGTTCCGGCGAGAAACGAGGGTCGCCACGCGTGACTCGCATACCAGGCGTCCTCGGCGTCCTCGATTCGATCGAGACAGGCCTCCGTGACCGCCTCCCGACTCCCCTCGACGGCCACGATGTCGGCGCCGGTTCGTTCGATCGTCGCCGTCTTCGATTGCGGCGCACTCGCCGGAACGTAGATCTCCGCATCGATCCCGGCTCGGGCGGCGTAGGTGGCGATCGCCGCCCCGGCGTTCCCCGAGGAGTCCTCGACGACCCGATCGACGCCGAGGGCGAGGGCCCGCGACACCGTCGCCGTCGCGCCCCGATCCTTGAACGACCCGGAGGGAAACAGGTAGTCGAGTTTGACCGAGACGTCGATCCCGTCGACGACCTCGTCGTCTTCCAGCAGCGGAGTGAACCCCTCTCCGAGCGACACCCGCCTTTCGACTGGCAGCAGTGATTCGAAGGTCCACAGTCCCGCCGCCGGATCGACGCCGTCACCCGGCCGTCGGGACGGAAGCGAGTACTCCTCGAAGTCGAGTGGCGCGCCACAGACACAGCGGAACCGATCGTCGTACCGTCGGTCACAGTCCGAACAGCGAAGCATCGTACGCTTCGATCGGTGCCGACCGTTGAGTAAGTGGTGGTCGGATCCGTCCACGGAGAAGAGTCACGGCTTTGTGTTCGCCGCCGATAGGTTCGGCCGTGACAGCGGACCGACCGGATCGCCCCGGCGTTGCGGCCATGGTGGAGAAGCTGAACGTCGAGCGACACGCCCGCGTGTCCGTCGTGATCGGCGTCGTCGTGTCGCTCGTCGTCTTCGTCCTCTTTGCTTACCTTCCCGGAACCGAGGAGTCGCTGCTGTTTTGGGCCGCCCTCGCCTTCGTTCTCGCCTTCGCCATCGTCGTGTTGCTCGTATCGATCCTCGTCGGACGGGAGGCCTACCACCTGGCGATTGCGACGGACGACGCCGACTCCGGCCGCCGATCACCGATCACGATTGCGGCTGTCGTCGGACTCTTCGGCTGGATCGGGGTCCCGGTCGTGACGACGCTCCTCGCCCCGGCCGTCCCCGAGACCCCCGTGGTAGCTTTGACTGCCGGATTCGCTTCTCTCACCGTCGGTGCCGTCGGAACTGCGGTCGTTGCGGCGCTGTCTCTGGAGACCCGGTGGCACCCATCCGCCGTCGTCGGTGGCTCCGTCGTGTACACGGCTGTCGTCGTGGTTCCGGGACTCGGTGCCCAATTCCGGATCGACACGCCGGATCGACTCGTCGCAGCCGCCCTCTCACTCGATCCTGCCGGGGTCTCACCGCTGTACGCGGCCGTCGTCGTCGCCGGTGGTCTCGCCGTTGGATTCTTTTTCGGTGTTCGGAAGGTCGCGCCGGCACACGGGTTCGTCGTCGGAACGGTCGCGGCGATCAGTGCCCTTCCGATCGTCGCAGCGACCGGCGATACCGTGGCGATCAGAGCGAGTGGAATCTACCTGCCGATTCTCCTCGGTGGGGTCTGTTCGGTCGGAGCCGCGGTGGGAACAGTTGTCGCCCGACAGCGGGATCGAGATGACTGGATGTCCGGTTAGCGCCGGTATATAGGTGTGTATGTGCGGTATCGACAGATTTCCGTGTGATCGACCGACACCGGAACGGTAACCTTTTTTCTTGAGCGTCGGAACCGATGGGATATGTCCGAGGAAGTGAAAACAGGGCTCGAGGGTGTTCTCGTCGCCGAGTCGTCGTTGAGTTACATCGACGGCGACGCCGGCAAACTCGTCTACCGTGGGTACACCATCGATGACCTCGCACACGAGGCGAGCTACGAGGAAGTCGTCTATCTGCTCTGGCACGGTCACCTTCCGGACCGAGAGGAGCTCGAGGCCTTCGAGACGTCGATGATAACGGAGCGTCACGTCGACGACGGCGTTCTCCGACTCGTTCGGGAACTCGCGGAGTCGGGGGAGGAACCGATGGCCGCACTCCGGACCATCGTCTCTTCGCTTTCGGCCTACGATCCGGAAAGCGGCGCCGATCCGACCGACATCGAGGCAAACTACGGCAAGGGCCGCCGCATCACGGCGAAGATACCGACTGCACTCGCTGCCTTTGCCCGCATTCGGGACGGAAAGGAACCGGTCGAACCGCGCGATGACCTCGGCCACGCGGCGAACTTCCTCTACATGCTCAACGGCGAGGAACCCGACGATGTCCTCGCGGAGACGTTCGACATGGCGCTCGTCCTCCACGCCGACCACGGGTTGAACGCCTCGACGTTTTCGGCGACGGTCACCGCCTCGACGCTCGCCGACCTCCACGCCTCGATTACGTCTGCGATCGGAACGCTCTCGGGCAGTCTCCACGGCGGCGCAAACCAGGACGTCATGGAGATGCTCATCGAGGCCGACGAGTCTGGCAAGGACCCGATCAGATGGGTCGAAGACGCCATCGATCGCGGCCGACGCATCCCCGGATTCGGCCACCGCGTCTACAACGTCAAGGACCCACGGGCACGCATCCTCTCGGAGAAATCGAAGGCCCTCGGCGAGGCCGGCGACATGAAGTGGTACGACTACTCCGTCGCAATCGAGGAGTATCTGGCAGAACACAAGGGGCTGGCTCCGAACGTCGATTTCTACTCGGCGTCGACGTACTACCAGATGGGAATCCCGCTCGAAATCTACACGCCGATCTTCGCGATGAGCCGTGCCGGCGGCTGGATCGCCCACGTCCTCCAGCAGTACGACGGCAACCGCCTCATTCGCCCCCGCGCCCGCTACGTCGGCCCGACGGACCAGGAGTTCGTCCCGATCGACGAGCGGTGATCTCCGACGACCGGAATTGACTTACAGCGCTCCGCCCGAAACTACCGGTATGTCCCCCTCAGACCGTCCGCGACGCCTCAGAGCCGATGGAATCCGCGGTCTCGTCTCCGAGACGACGCTCTCCCCGTCGGATCTGATCGCCCCGGTGTTCGTCGACGCGACGACCGAGGACCGACAGCCGATCGAGTCGATGCCGGGGCACGAACGGGTTCCCGTCTCGGCGGCCGTCGAGCGCGTCCGGGAGGTTCGGGAGACGGGCGTTGAGGCCGTCATGCTGTTCGGCGTCCCGGAGTCGAAGGACGCCGAAGGAAGTCGTGCCGACGCCGAGGACGGGGTAATCCAGCGCGCACTCCGGGCGATCACGACACAGACCGACGCCTACGTGCTCACCGACATCTGTCTGTGTGAATACACCGACCACGGCCACTGTGGAATCCTCGAATCCGGTGCCCGGACGGATCCGCGTTTGACGGTCGACAACGACGCAACCCTCGAGCGCCTCGAATCGATCGCCGTCTCACACGCCGACGCCGGTGCAGACATGGTCGCCCCGTCGGGCATGATCGACGGGATGGTCGGGGCGATCCGTGGTGGGCTCGATGCGGCCGGCTACGAGAACCTGCCGATCACCGCCTACGCCGCGAAGTACGAATCCGCATTCTACGGACCGTTCCGGGACGCCGCAGACGGCGCCCCGGCCTTCGGCGACCGACGCCACTACCAGATGGATCCCGCAAACGGTCGGGAAGCACTGCGTGAGGTCGCCCTCGACGTCGAGGAAGGTGCCGACGTGGTGATGATAAAGCCCGCACTCGCCTACCTCGACGTCGTCTCCGCCGTGGATTCGACGTTCGATCGACCCGTGGCTGCCTACAACGTCTCCGGGGAGTACGCGATGTTGCACGCCGCCGCCGACCGTGGGTGGCTCGACCTCGAGGCGACCGCCCACGAATCGCTCCTGTCGATCAAACGCGCCGGTGCCGATCTCATCCTGACGTATTTCGCCGAGGACATTGCACCGACGCTGTGAGCGCACCGGCCTTTTATACACTCCTCCTGCGCGCAGCCGATTCGGCCGAATCGTCGAACGAACTCCGATGGACGTTCGTCCAGAGATACGGCAAAACGTGTCGTCTTTCCGAACGTGATACGCCCTTATATTGATATTACTGTCCCCAAAATCCGTGGATCGTCGAACGAACCGGAAGAAAAGTTATCATATTTAACTGTAGGGTTTATGTGTGTGAATAGCGGAACCGTTTCGTGTGTTCAGAAAGACAAAGACAGTCTGTACGTGGAATAGCGTGGACAAACATCCATCTATACCCGAACGAGGTGAGACCGGCGCATGATTGAGGCGATTGCCCTTCAGGTCGATCCCGGAACCGTCGCGACCGGGACGAATCTGGTCTGGGCGCTCATCGCGATCTTCCTGATCTTCTTCATGCACGCCGGCTTTGCGATGCTCGAGTCGGGGCAGGTACGCTCGAAGAACGTCGCAAACCAGCTCACGAAGAACATGCTGACGTGGGCGATCGGTATCGTGGTGTTCTTTTTCGTCGGTATGGGGATCGCAAACAATCTGAGCATCGCGGGTGGCGGATCGGCAAGTCCGCTTGCGATGTTCGATGCCGCACACATGGGCGGCACCGGTGAATCGGCCATCGACGGCTGGGTGATGTGGCTGTTCAGCGCCGTGTTTGCGATGACGGCGGCGACGATCGTCTCCGGGGCGGTCGCCGGGCGTGCGAAGCTGCGGGCGTATCTCACCTACACGTTCCTGCTCGCGGCGATCATCTACCCCGTCGTGTCGGGACTCGTCTGGTACGGCGGTCCGGGAGCGTTCCTGACGAACCTCGGATTCCACGACTTCGCCGGCGGGATGGTCGTCCACGGTGTCGGTGGGATTGCCGGACTCACGGCCGCGTGGGTGCTCGGTGCTCGCATGGATCGGTACAACGCCGACGGGAGTCTGAACGTCAT
>JARWGK010000053.1:0-43316 GCA_040409725.1 Natronomonas sp. | reverse complement strand
TGGAGCTGTCGCTGCAGTTCCTCGATCCGATCGTCTCGCTTGCGCTGCTCGTCGGTGATCGACTCCAGTTCCGAGACCAGATCGCCGGAGACACTTTTTAGATCCGGACGCTCGAAATCGTCGAGTCCCGGCGTCGCGCCGGCGTCGAAGGTCCGCTTCCGTTCGAACTGCACCGGCTTGATCTCCTCGTTCCAGTCGGTCATGAGGAAGCTCTCGCCGTCGTCGAGTTCCTCGACGTAGTCGGCGTAGTCGTTTCCGAGCACCCGTCCCACGACCTTGGTGTCGTTGTCCCAGGTGAGTCGATGCCAGACGAGCCAGTCACACTGGGTGATGAAATCCTTCTTCACGTCGGCCGGTCGCTGGCTGATGCCGACGATCCCGAGCCCGTGTTTCCGCCCCCGCTTGCTCACCTTGATCAACATCCGGCCACACTCGTCCATTCCGCCGCCCTCTGGGACGTACTCGTGGATCTCCTCTACGAGCAGCAGAAACGGCTGTTTGTGCTTTTTTTCCTTGCTGAACAGCTGTCTTGCGACCGCCGTCAGGAGCTTTCGTGCCTTCGATTCGTCGAGAAAGCTGGAGACGTCGAGGATGATCGGAACGTTCTTTTCGAGGGCGAGATCGGCGATCTTTTCGGCGTGTTCGACGCCGACCTGCAGGTCACACTCCTCGTCACCGCCGACGTGGAGGATCTCGTATTCCTCCTTCAGGCCGTAGTACTCGCCGTCGATGTCGACGATCAACACGCCGAACTGCCTGTCGAGTAGCTTTTCGGCGACGACGGATGCGGTGTTCGACTTCCCCGACCCCGACTTCCCGGTCACGAATGCACGACCGGTCAACACGTCGACGACGGGCAGTTCGACCGACTCACCGGCGTTTTCGCCACGGCTGATCTCACCGACCTCGATCGTCTGTTTCGATCCCTCTCCCATCGCACGACCGTAGATCCTCTCCGTACAAAGAGTTCAGTCAGACGCCCGTCTTACTCCGAAAACTCCGTGAGATCGGTCTGTCCGCCGCTTTGCCGTCCCGTGGATCGTGCTCCGCCGTCCTCGCTCCCGTCGGCGTCCCCCTCGAACGTGGCGAGTTGGGCCTGCTTCCGATCGTCGAAGGAGAGATTCGACACCCGAACGCCGAGTTTGCGGACCGACACCTCCTCGAATTCTTCGAGCAACTCACAGGCGATCGACTCGACCAACTCCGGATCGTCGATCGGTCCCGAAAGCGACCGCTCCCGGGTGCTGACGTCGAACGGCGGCTGGACGACCTTCACCCCGATCGTCTTATAAAGGGCGTTCTGCGTGGCCGCACGCTGTGTCACCTCCGTGGCGAGTTCTCGGATCAGGGTCCGCTTCCGTTCGACGTCGGCCGTCGGTTCGTGAAACGCCGACTCACTCGAGAGGCTCTTCGGCCGTCCACGAGGCTCGACCTCCCGGGGATCGACGCCGCGAGCCTGTGCGTGGAGTTCTCGCCCCCGCTCTCCGAAGGCATCGACGAGTTCCGGCTCCGTCGCCGCCGCGACGTCACCGGCGGTTTCCAGCCCCATCCCGCGTAACTCCCGTGCCGTGACCGGACCGACCCCGTGGAGATCCTCGACCGGCAGCGGTGCGAGAAACGACCGAACTTCCGTTGGGGGAACGACCACGAACCCGTCCGGCTTCTCCGCGTCGGAGGCGAGCTTCGCCGTCGCCATGTTTGGGGCGATGCCGACGCTCGGGACAACGCCGGCTTCTGACTCGATTTCGGCTTTCAGCTCCCGACCGATGTCGGCCGCCGTTTCGAAGTCCACGTCACCGAAATCGAGGTAGGCTTCGTCGATCGAGACGACCCGCAGCGTTTCGGCGTACGACGCACACACGGCCTGTACCTCCTGACTCACCGACTCGTAGTAGGACATATCGACCGGTCGGTAGAAGCCACACGACCGATCCTCGTCGTCGGTCGCGCCGTCGACTTCGCCTTCGGCGTCGGCCGATCCGGCTCCGTCGTCCGATTTGCTCCGGTCACGACACCGCGGGACCAACTCGAGGGCCGCAGAGATCGCCATCGCCGACTCGACGCCCTGGGCCCGCGCCTCGTAACTCGCCGTTGCGACGGCGCCGTGTGTCTCTCCCGGCTCGTATCCCATCCCGACGACGACCGGTTCTCCGCGGAGCCGCGGCTCACGCAGTCGCTCACAGGCTGCATAAAAGCAGTCCATGTCGACGTGGGCAACAGCACCCGTCTGTGTCTCGACGCCGGGGAGCCGTGGCATCACCCGACGCTTTGCACCCGGTGCAGAAATGTCCCGCGGCAGATCGACACCACCTCAGCCCGTCATCCGCCAGATCGGTGCGTCGAGACGGGTGAGATTCGCCTCGATCGCCGACCGCATCGAATCGCTGATCCCGGGCAGATAGCCGACGACGATCGCCTGCTGGTACCGGTGGGCCTCGAGTTGGCTCCGGGCCTCGAAGTGTCTCCCGTAGCCCGGCGTTTCGGGGCCGATGTCGCCACCGAAGATCTTCTCCCGGAACGACACGCTGGCGTTTGCCGCCGCCTTCTGCGACAGCGTCCGAAGCCGCTGGCCGGCGACGGACCCCTCCGGACAGAGACCGAGAAGCACGTCGGTGATCGGATGCGGTGGCTCCTCCGTCGGGTCGGGCGTGTAGGTGCCCGGGACCCGATCGAGCGTTCCGTCGTCTTCCAGTTCGTAGGCGAGCATCCGGGGCAGCCCCCCTTCGTGAAGATGGACGATGACGGATGGCTGAACCCCGACGCCGAGTGCGGCGGGTTCCCCGACGTGGACCACGGACGTGAGCACAGACGATCCCTCGTGTTCCCGACGCCTCAATATTGCGGGAGCCGTAGGCGAGCCGCCGTCGAACGGAGGCCGTCGAGGTGGCCGAGGCCGCCGCTACTCGCTTCTCGTCTCCCACCAGCGGATCCAGGCGTACAGCGGCCCGCCTGCCCCCTCGGCCTGTACGCTGACGGAGCCGTCGAAGCGAAACTCCAGGTGTTCGGCGTCGGCGCCGAACGACAGCGGAACGTCGACCTCGAGATCCTCGACCGTGATCTCGATTGCCTCTTCGCGTCTGACGCTCTCGTCGATCACGTCGTCTGCGACGTCGAGCCACGTCGTGTCGCGGTCGTCGGCTCGCTTTGATCTGGGCACGCGCCGGTGTACTCACCGCACGATACTGTCTCTTGTGCTATCGTTCCGCACTCACCGGCTCGCATCGAGCAGCCGCTTCACCGCCGCCCGATCGACGGGAGCGTCCGTCTCGTCGTCACGCTTCAGTGCTGTTCCGACGATCACGCCGTCTGCGATGTCGAGCAGCGATCCGACGTTCGCCGGCGTCACCCCACTTCCGACGAACACCGGCGTCCCGCCGGCGTGTTTCGCCACCGTCTCGACGATGTCCGTCGGGGCTGTTTCACCCGTCGTGGAACCGGAGACGACGATCCCGTCCGCCAGTCCTCGCTCGACGGTGTCCGAGACCATCGTTTCGAGCGATCGATCGGCGATCGCACTCGAGTGTTTGACGGCGACATCCGCGAGTACGTCGACCGACGGCGCAATCCGATCCCGGAGCCGGATCGTCTCGTGTGCCCGCCCCGAGAGCACACCCTGGTCGGTGAGCCGTCCGCCGGTGTGGACGTTGACTCTTATAAAAGAACCGTCGGCCGCACCCGCGACCGAAACGGCGGCCTCGGCGTCGTTCCGGAGCACGTTGACACCGACGGGAACGTCCGCCATCTCGACGACCGCCCTCGTCACGGCGGTCATCGACGCGACGACGTGTTTCGGCACCGATTCCGGATAATACGGCGCGTCACCGTAGTTCTCGACGAGCAGGCCGTCGACGCCACCGTCCAGAAGCGCCTCCGCGTCGGATCGTGCCCGATCCACCACCGCCGCCCTGTCGTCGAATCCCGGTGCCCCCGGTAGCGGTGGCAGGTGAACCATTCCGACGATCGGCCGCTCGGCGTCGAACTGCTCGAGCATCACTCCAGGAGTCCAAGCTCCTCCGCGAGTCGATCGGCGAGGTGTTCACGGACCACCGGATCGACCTCTGCGATCGACTCTCCGGCGTGGACGCTCTCGTTGTGACTTTCGATTGCCGCCTCGAACTCGTCGAAGGGGACCCGCGTTCTCGTGTCACACTCCGAACAGACGATCGGGATCTCCGGCGGGTCGTCGGCTGTCATCGTTCGATCTTCCAGCCGCCGATATATAAAAACCGCTCTCCGTCCCGTTCACCCGGCCCCGTTGGTTTTTGTTCCTGCCGTTCCAGCCTCCGGTCGTAAACCGACCGTGAACGACCACACCATCGATCCGGAGGTTCCGCCACCGCCGTCGGGTGATCCGACCGGCTGGTCCGTCGATCGCGGGATCTCCAACGGCTGGGAACACGGCACCCTCCGGACGGCGGTGGTCCACGGCGTTCGACTGTACAACGCCGGCGCGTATCACGAATCACACGACTGCTTCGAGATCGAGTGGTACAACTACGGGCGGGGCTCGACGGAAAGTAAGTTCCTCCACGGGATGGTACAGGTCGCCGCCGGCGCGTACAAACACTTCGACTTCGAGGACGACGGCGGCATGCGGAGCCTCTTCGAGACCGCACTCCAGTATCTCCACGGCGTCCCCCGGGACTACTACGGCGTCGACGTCCTCGGCGTCCGAACGACGCTTACGAACGCGCTGAACGATCCGACGGTCCTCCACGGCTGGCAGATCGAACTCGACGGAACGGCCCCGGAGGCGACGGAAGTCGACTACCGCTACGCCGAGTCACTCGAGTGAGACCGTTCGAGCGTCACACTCCTCGAACGTCCCGAGGACACCCGCAAGGGATTCCTGTCCCGCCGCGTTCGATCCGTGTATGCGTGATCTCGACGAGACCGACCGGGAGCTGATACGGCTCTTACTCGAGGACGGCCGGCGATCCTACAGCGACCTCGCCGAGGCGGTTGGACTGTCGGCACCGGCCGTCAGCGACCGCATCGACCGACTGCAGGAGGTGGGGGTCATCGACCGGTTCACGATCGACGTCAACCGCTCCGTCCTCCGGGATGGGCTCCGGGTCGCCGTCGAACTCACCACCGAACCGGGGCAGACAGACCCCGTCCGAGAGGCGCTGTCGGCGGTCGACGGCGTCGAACGCGTCTTCGTCACCGCCGACAGCCGGCTGTTCGTGATCGCGGCGGTTCCCGGCGAGGCACTCGACGGCCACTTCGGATCGGTATTCGACACCGAGGCGGTCGAATCGATCGACGTCACGCCGCTTGCCGGTTCCGACCGGTATCCGTCCTTCGGCGATGCGCGTCTCGGACTGGAGTGCGTCGAGTGTGGCAACACCGTGACGAGTGAGGGCGTCACGGCGACGATCGGCGGCGACGACCGGGCGTTCTGCTGTGAATCCTGTGAGGCGCGGTTCCGCGAGCGCTACGAACGACTCGAAGCCGGAGCAGACGGAGAGGTCTGAGGGGCCATCCACAAAGGTAACTACGAGCGAACGGCAACCCTTCGTATGACAGCAGCGATCCACCCCGAGGAAATTTCCGCGAAACGACTCCGGGACCGACTCGACGGCGACGACAGCTTCACGCTCGTCGACACCCGCGAAGCGGAGAGCTTCGAGGAGTGGCGAATCCCCGGATCCAGACAGTTCTTTTATAAACCAGATCACGAGTTCGACGCCGACGGCTTCCGCCGACAGCTCGGCGTCGCTCCCGACGACTCCATCGTGACGATCTGTGCGAAGGGCAAAGCCTCGCGGTTTCTGGCCGACGAACTCGCCGCCGCCGGATACCGTGACGTCCAGTACGTCGACGGCGGGATGCGCGCGTGGAGTGCCGTCTACGACGCCATCGACGTTCCGACGCCCGGACCGGCGACGGTGGTCGCCCTCCGCCGACGGGCAAAAGGCTGTCTCGGATACCTCGTCGCCGACCCGGAGACGGGCGACGCCGCCGTCATCGATGCGACCCGACACACGGCGGAGTTTCGGGCGGTGGCGGCCGAACGTGACTGGACGATCTGTCGCGTCCTCGACACCCACGTCCACGCCGATCACGTCAGCGGCGGCCCCGAACTCGCCGCAGAACTCGGCGTCCCGTACCATCTCGGCGAGCGGGCGAGTGACCGAAACGTCACCCACGACTACGTCCCGCTCGAACGAAACGAGGTCGTGTCAGTCGGTGCGGTCGACATCAAGGCCGTCTCGACGCCCGGACACACCTCGGAGATGGTGAGTTACCTGATCGGACGAGAGGCGATCTGTACGGGCGATACGGCGTTTCTCGACTCCGTCGGCCGGACCGAACTCCAGTTCGGTGACGCCGACGCCGCCTCGGGTGCCGAGATGCTGTACGACTCACTCCACGGCACGGTGCTCGCCGAACCGGACGACATCGTCGTCCTGCCGGGTCACTTCGACGTCTCGACGCAGGACACGGACGGCGGCTCGAGCGATCGACGCGTTTCGACGACGGTCGGTGAGTTGCGACGGGGGACGCCGGTGTTGCAACTTGACCGCGCGGCGTTCGTCGATCGGATCGTCGGATCTGCGGTCGAAAAGCCGCCGAACTACGAGCGCATCATCGACATCAATCGAGGCCACTCGGCGCCGGGTGACGAAACCGAGGCGATCGAACTCGAACTCGGGCCGAACCGCTGTGCCGCCGAGTAACCGCCTTGGCCAACCGTTTTGTTCCTGCCCGCCTCCGAAGCGTCTGTGTACGTCCACGTGAACGCCGCCGAAAGTGTCGACGGCAAACTCTCCTCACGGCGTCGCGAACAGATCGAGATCAGCGGATCGGCGGATTTCGCCCGCGTCGACCGCCTTCGAGCGGAATCGGATGGGGTCTTGGTCGGAATCGGAACGGTACTCGCCGACGATCCATCGCTGCTTCGACACGACGAGTCACACAGAACCGACCGTTTCGGCCCCGACGTCGACCCTCCGGCGAGGGTCGTCGTCGACTCCCGCTGTCGGACACCGACGGACGCTGCCGTGGTTCGAGGTGCCGCGACGACGTACGTTCTGACCTCGGAAACCGCCCCGGAATCGCGGATCGAGGCGCTACGGGACGCCGGCGTGACGGTCGTCGTGGCCGGTGAAGACCGGGTCGACCTCCCGACGGCGCTCGAACGACTGGAAACCAAGGGCATCGAGCGCCTTCTCGTCGAAGGCGGCGGCGAGATCATCTTCTCGCTTTTTTCGGCCGACCTCGTCGATCGTCTGACCGTCTACGTCGGCGGGGTCGTCGTCGGTGGGCGCGACGCACCGACGCTCGTCGACGGCGAGGGGTTCACCGAGGCGTTCCCCCGACTCCAACTCGACGCCATCGAGCGACTTGACGACGGTGTCGTCCTGTCGTGGACGCCGGCCGACGACCGGGCCAACCGAGGTGAAATGGCGTCGTGCGACTGATCCAGACGCTCGTCCCGGAGGGCAAACACGACGCCGTCGTCGCCACCCTCGATGCGGCCGGCGTCGACTACGCGATGTCGCCGGAGACCTCCGACAGCGACTACTCGGATATCGTCTACATCCCGGTCGACGCCGCCGAGGTCGAGGATCTGCTGTCGCGGCTGCGTAGTATCGGCGTCGAGCGATCGGGGTACACGATGGTCTCGGAGGTCGAGACGATCGCCTCCGATCGATTCGAGGCGAAACAACGGCAGACGGCCGACGGCGACGAGCGGATCTCGCGGGACGAACTCCGGACGAAGGCACGGAACCTCTCGCGGAATACGCCGAACTATCTGGCGTTTACGATCATCAGTGCGGTCGTCGCAAGCGCCGGACTGCTGGAGGATTCGGCGTCCGTGGTCGTCGGCTCGATGGTGATCGCGCCGCTCATCGGACCGGCGATGGCCTCCTGCGTCGGCACGGTCATCAACGACGACGCGCTGTTTTGGGAAGGGATCCGCTCACAGGTCGTCGGGGTGACGGTCGCCATCACCTCGGCGACCGCCTTCGGATTCGTATACCGGCTCACAGTCGCCCCGAACCTGGAGTTGTTGTTGATCGGACAGATCGCAGAGCGGGCACACCCGGGGCTGCTCGCCCTTGCCGTCGCTCTCGGTGCCGGTGCGGCCGGCGCGTTGTCTCTGACCTCCGGGGCAGACGAGGCGCTCGTCGGTGTGATGATCGCCGTCGCGCTGATCCCGCCGGCGGCGAGCGTCGGCCTCGGCATCGCATACGGTGCTCCGGTCCTCGCCGTCGGCGCGTTCGTTCTGGTTGCCGTGAACCTGCTCTCGATCAACGCCGCAGGGATCGTGACCTTCTGGATCAAGCGGTATCGGCCGAGTCACTGGAACGAAACCGGCCGTGCCCGCCGGGTGACGCTCGGTCGATTCGCTGTGCTTTTCGCCGCGATTCTTCTTCTGTCGACGTTTCTCGGTGCCGCATCGATGGACGCTCGCAGCAACGCGACCTTCGAGGATGCGGTCGACGAGGCTGCAGCCGAGACCGTCGACGGCGAACTGCGAGCCGTCCACGTCCAGTACGACGCCGATTTCATCTCACCGACGCCGACTCGGGTCGTCGTCCACGCCGATAGCGATCGGCCGGATCTCGCCTCGGCACTCCAGTCGGCGATACGTGACCGAACTGGCGTCGACGTCGACGTGACGGTCGTTTACGAACGGACCGATCGAGCCTGAGAAATCATCGAGTCCTCCGATCGGCTGGCGGTTCGATCACCCGCCGCTGGGTGGTGGACACCGTGATCGACGATCAGTGATCGTGGCCGGTCAACTCGCCGTAGGTCGCGCCGAATCGCTCCTCGAACAGCTCCATCGTCTCCGCCTCGATCGATTCGAACTCCTCCGTGTCGCCACCTTCGGCGTGGTGGACGGTGGCGTGGATCCGCTGTGCACAGGAAAACAACGCGAGGTCGCCGACGAGTTCGGCGTTCGATTCCTCGCCTTCACGCAGCAGATCGAGCATTGCTGTCGGAAGCGTGACCTCGTCTTCTCCGTCCGGACCCTCGATGGAAATCGTGACCTGAGACATACAACATACACGACGGGGAGTCAAAAGGGCGTTCCGGTCGAAGGTGGCGGTCGGCTCAGGAGAACAGATAATCCATCAGCAGCCGACGGACGATACCGCCTCGCTCCCGTCCGTCGTGTGTCTGGACCATCACCGCGGTGCAGTCGACCTGTTCGACGAGTTGGTTGCCGGGCTGGCCACGGAGACTTCCGACCACACCACCGCGGTCGACGCCGGTGATGAGCAGGTCGGCGGACTCCGCAAACCGAGCGTAGGCATCGACCTCGTCGTCGGCTTCGACGATGGTCGATCGGGTCGGAACCGTCGTCAGCGAGATCAACTCGTTGTGGTAGTCCTCGATCGTCCGCCGCTGGGTTTCCGGTGGATCCGAGGGGATCGCCTGGATGAGATTGATCTCTGCGCCGGTTTCCTCGGCGACGGCATCGGCGATCAGGAGCTTCAGCGGATCGTACGCACCACGGTTGGCGACGACGGCGATTTCCTCTGCACCGTCGAACCCACGGTCCTCGACCAACATCACGTCACACGGTGCGTTTTTCAGGAGCCACTCGGTTTCGCTGCCGAACACCTGCTTGTAGAGGTCCTCGCGCTGTCGCTCGAGAACGATCAGATCGAACTGTTCGTACGTCGCAAAGTCGACGATTGCGCGTTTGTGATCCTCGCTGTCGATCTCTCGATATTCGATCTGAGTCTGGTACTCCTTCGAAAGGTCGTCGGAATCGTCCTGTTTGACCTGCATTCCACCCGACGTCCGCGTCGGTGGCTTTGCGGCACGATCGGGGAACCACTCCGGTGCGTCGTCCGGATCCGTCGGAAGCCACTCCGGAATATCTGTATCGTGCACCTCGGCGTGGTCCTCCGCGAACACCCGGTGTGGGATATCGAGGAATTCGACGACCGAGACGACCGTCGTTCGGAGTCGCCCGAGGTCGGTCGCCATCCGAAGCATGTCGCGTTTTGCGTCCTCTGACGTGTTGTCGGTGGTTGCGACGAGGACATCGTACTCGGCGTCGCTTTCGAACAGACTTCGGGTTCGCTCGACGGCCTGTTCGCCGACGCTCCGTCGGACCGCATCGCGGGCCGCCCCTTCGCGATCCATCTGGTTTCGCGCGTAGAGGTAGTAGTACGCGACGGAGATGGCCGTGATCGCGGCGGCACCGACGAACGGGATCGTCCCGACTTGCGTGAGCACGACGAACCCGCCGACCATGCCGAAGATCTGCATCCAGGGGTACAGCGGAGAGGTGAACTCCGGTTCGTAGTCCTCGACTGCGCCCTCACGGAAGCCGATCAACGCGAGATTGACGAGGATGAACACGATGATCTGGAAGGCGCTGCCGAACTTCGCGACCTGATCGATCGGCAGGAAGGCGATCATGGCCATCATCATTCCGCCGGTGACCGCAATCGCCAACACGGGGGTGCTGAACCGTTCGCTGACCGTCGCGAACCGATCGGGAGCCAGATTGTCCCGCGCCATCGCAAACGGGAACCGGGAGGCAGACAGCAGTCCGGCGTTCGCCGTCGACGCCAGCGCCATGAGCGCTGCAACCGTGACGGCGACCACGCCGATCGCCCCGAGGGCCTGATCGGCCGCAATTGCCATGATCGCACCTTCACCATCGGACTGCAACAGTCCCTGATCGATCGCACCCTGCACGTCGACGATACCGACGGCGACGTAGACGATCGCGACGTACAGCGCGGTGGTGATGATCAACGAACCGAGCATCGCACGCGGGATGACCGTTCCCGGGTCCTTCACCTCCTCGGCAACGGCGGCGACCTTGATGACGCCGGCATACGAGATGAACACGAGTGCGGTCGCCGCGAGGAAGCCCTCGCCGCCGACACTGAATGCGCCCTGAGTCTGTGCCGGGTCGATGTCCGGGAAGCCGCCGACGACGAACCACCCCATCACGATCACCATCAGGCCGACGATGACGAACTGCAGACTACCCGTACTGGACGTGCTGACGATGTTGATGACGGTGAAAAACAGCGCGAGACCGAGTGCCAGCGGGAGGACGATCTGCTGCATCTGCGCCGCCGTCAGAATCCCAAACTCGAGTGCGACGTACGTGAGGTAGGGGACACCACCGATGAGTGCGAGTGCGCCCTTAAACGACAGCATGAACCAGTTTCCGATGCCGGCGATCGTTCCGAGCAGTGGTCCCATGCCACGCTCGACGTAGACGTACGATCCGCCGTCCTCCGGCATCGCCGTCGCCATCTCGGAGGCCGAAAACGCTGCCGGCAGCACCAACACCGCAGAGACCAGAAACGCCATGACGACCGCCGGACCGCCGGCCTCGATGAACGCGATGCCGGGGAGAATGAAGATCCCCGATCCGACCATCGCGCCGATGGCAATCGCGGTCGTCGCCGGGAGTCCGAGATCCCGCTTCAGTCCAGACGGCATCTCCGGTCACCCCCCGTGTTCGGCCGGTTTAGCTGTTTTCGAGGGTGAAATGATAAACCGTGAGCCTGTTTTGTGAGCGATACACTGCTTTTTGCCGACGAAGAGGTCTGATATTGTTCCGTATTCATTTCCTGCCGCCTCCGACCGAACGGTAGCACACACTCGTGGTGTCTGCCGTTTCGGTTGCCACAGTGCCTGCCACAGCACGTATACCACAGGATTGTACACGACGTACTAATATAAATCGATACGCAGCGGCACTATTTGGCAGTTCCAGAAGAATCGGTTCGACCGCGGCGGTCAGTCGTCGTCGGCAGCCGCGGTGTCCGCGTCGGCCGCAGACCGGGCCGGGATCGACTCCAGATACTCGTCGGCGTCCATCGCCGCCTTACAGCCCATTCCACCGGCGGTGATCGCCTGCTGGTAGTGGTGGTCGACGACGTCGCCGGCGCCGAAGATGCCCTCGACGCCGGTTTTCGTCTGTCCGCCGCCCTCGCCGCCTTCGGTCTCGAGGTAGCCGGCTTCGTCCATCGTCACGCCGGTCCCCTCGAGATACGCCGTGTTGGGCGTGTGGCCGATGGCGAGGAACACCGCTCCGACGTCCATGTCGTACTGTCTCGTCTCCGGTTCGTCGAGTTTCTCGGAAGGGTACCCGTCGGGGTGTTCCGCCAGCCTGACGTGGTCGACGCCGTCCTCGGGCGTCCCGTGCACCTCAAGTAACTCGGTGTTTTTCAGGGTCTCGATGTCACCGGCGTCGGCTTTCTCCCGAACGCGGTCGATCCAGTAGTCCTCAGCGCGAAACTTCTCGCGTCTGTGTGCGATGTAGACCGTGTCGGCGAACTTCGTGAGGAAGGAAGCTTCCTCCATCGCCGCATCGCCGCCACCGACGACGAGCATGTCCTCGCCGCGGAAGAAGGCACCATCGCAGGTGGCACACGTCGAAACGCCGTAGCCCATGAGTTCGTCCTCTCCGGGCACGCCGAGCGTTCGCGCAGACGCACCCGAGGCGACGATGAGCGCGTCGGTGGTGTACACCGTCCCGTCCCGCAGTTCGACGCGGTGTGGCGGGCCGGCCTCGACGTCCGTGACGACGCCGTGGTCGACCTCCGTGCCGAAGCGCTTTGCCTGCTCTTTCATCTCGTTGACGAGATCCGGCCCGGAGATTCCCTCCGAAAAGCCGGGGTAGTTGTCGACCTCCGTTGTGAGGGTGAGCTGTCCACCCGGTTCGGGTCCTTCCAGAACCAGCGGCTCGTTGTTCGATCGCGCAGCGTAGACGGCGGCTGTCAGACCGGCGATTCCGGATCCGGCGACGATGAGACGACGGTGGTCGTCGGCGTCAGTCATACACACCGCTACCCGTCCATCGAGTAAGTAGGTTGTGCTGGCGTGTGCCGACCACGACCCCGCGCTTCCGTGAGCGAGCTTTACTACACCCGGGTTCCTGTCTCCGATATGGCCGCAGAGCTCGACGAAAAGGTGGATCGATACGAAACACTTCTCGCCGGAGCCCTCGACGCTGCAGACACCGCGGTCCCGGCGAATACGCCGCTTCACGACGCCGCGGTCGCCTACCGAGAGATGGCAGAGTCCTACCTCGAAGACGGGCGACACTTCCGGGAACACGACGACCCGGTGAACGCACTCGCGGCGTTTTCCTACGGCCACGGCTGGCTCGACGCCGGTGCGCGAATGGGGCTGTTCGATATCCCGTCCGACACCGATCTATTCGCCGTCTGACACCGCGAAACAATTATATATAAGGGTTTTTTCAGTATCGTTCCCATCGTGTGGAACGATACCGTGTATATCGGCTCAGACGGTCGTATTCGGTGTTTTCAGGACGCACACGAGGAAAAGATTTAAATACCTTTCGAACTAACAGTATGTTAGGAACGCCCCGGCTTTGCTGCCCGAACTGGCCCTCCATTGCCGGAGCCCACAGCAGTTCATCAACACTACCATGAGCGACACCACAACCCGAACGTATCGAAAGGAACGGACCGATTCGATCGAACAGACCGACGAGCGCGTAGACGAACAGACCGACGAGACCACCTGTCCGGAGTGCGGCGGATCTCTGGAGGCAGACACCGAACACGGAGAGACGGTGTGTGGCGACTGTGGACTGGTCGTCGAGGAAGACGAAATCGACCGCGGCCCCGAGTGGCGCGCGTTCGATTCGGCCGAAAAGGACAGCAAGTCACGCGTCGGCGCCCCGACGACGAAGATGATGCACGACGAAGGGCTGTCCACCAACATCGGCTGGCAGGACAAAGACGCCTACGGCAACGCCCTCTCCAGTAGCCAACGCCAGAAGATGCAGCGGTTGCGGAAGTGGAACGAGCGGTTCCGCACCCGCGACTCGAAGGAACGCAATCTCAAGCAGGCGCTGGGCGAAATCGATCGCATGGCCTCGGCGCTCGG
This sequence comes from Natronomonas sp., assembly GCA_040409725.1. GTDB lineage: Archaea > Halobacteriota > Halobacteria > Halobacteriales > Haloarculaceae > Natronomonas. Next base: position 29,453 of record JARWGK010000053.1, on the reverse strand, counting down.
CCTCCCCGAAAACGTCCGCGAAACCGCCTCGGTCATCTACCGTCGGGCGCTGAGCGAGGACCTGCTGCCCGGCCGGTCGATCGAGGGCGTCTCGACGGCGTCGCTGTACGCCGCCGCCAGACAGGCTGGCGTCCCGCGCAGCCTCGACGAGGTCGAGCGAGTCTCCCGGGTCGACAAGATGGAACTCACCCGAACCTACCGCTACATCATCCGGGAGTTGAACCTCGAGGTCAAGCCGGCGGACCCGGAGAGCTACGTGCCCCGGTTCGTCTCGGATCTCGAACTCTCAGACGAGGTCGAACGCCGCTCGCGGGATCTGATCGAATCCGCCCGCGAGGAGGGGATGCTCTCGGGGAAGTCGCCGGTCGGACTGGCCGCCGCGGCCGTCTACGCCGCCGCCCTGCTCTGCAACGAGAAGGTCACCCAGAGTGAGGTGAGCGAGGTCGCGGACATCTCCGAGGTCACGATCCGGAACCGATACAAGGAACTGCTCGAAGCGAGCAGCGCCGCTGCCTTCTGACGCCGGCCACGCGCCGTCGGACCCGGTGTTCGAAACCGTGACAAGAGTTTTCATACTCCGGGCTCATCCGCCGGTATGGAAACGTTTGTTAGACTGCTCTGTCCTGAGTGCAACAAGGCCTGGCAGGAATCGCCGATGGAGCTTCCCGGTCCATCTCAGACCTTCCACTGCCCGAACTGTCACGCGAGCAGACCGCTCTCGGAGTTCGCCCGAACGGAACACGACCTCCAGAATCTCCAGAAGTTTTAGCTGATCGTCGAAAATCGAGCCGTAACCGACGGCTCAGTCGCCGGCCGCCGACCTCGGTCGTCCGGTTCGTCGCTGGTCCTACCGACCCTCGAACTCCGGCTCTCTGTCGTTTTCGAAGGCAGCGAGTCCCTCCGAGAGGTCCTCGGTTCCGAGAACCTGTCCGAAGGCCTGTGCTTCGATCTCGAGGCCGGCCTCCGTGTCCTCCCAGCCACGGAGCATCGCACGCTTGATGTACTCCTGTGCGATGGGCGGTCCGGCGGCCAGATCGGCCGTGAGCTCCAGTGCGCGCGCTTCGAGTTCCTCGCTTTCGACGACCTCGTTCAGGAATCCGTAGTCGGCGAGCGTGGCTGCGTCGTACCGCTCGCCGGTGAGGATGATCTCCTTTGCCCGACCCTCGCCGACGATGTGCTGGAGGCGCTGTGTGCCACCCCACCCCGGCAGCAGCCCGAGGTTGACCTCCGGTTGCCCCAGCGTCGATCGCTCGGAGGCAACGCGGAGATCGGCACACGTCGCCAGTTCCATGCCGCCGCCGAGGGCGAAGCCGTCGATGGCGGCGACGACCGGCATCGGTGCCGATTCGAGTGCGCCGAACACCTCCTGGCCCTTCCGGGAGAGCTTCCGCCCTTCGACCGGCGTGGTGCCGGCGGCCATCGAGGTGATGTCCGCTCCCGCAGAGAAGGCGCGGTCGCCGCGACCGCTGAGAAGCAGTGCCCGAACCTCGTCGTCCTCGCTCAGCGTCTCGATGGCGTCGTCCAGTTCATCGAGCATCTCGACGCTGACGGTGTTCATCCGCGCCTCTCGATCGATGACGAGGTGTGCGACGTCGTCGTATTCCTCCGGATACGTCAGTTCGATCGTGTCGTAGCTCGTCTCTCCGTCGTCGTCTTCGTCGTAGAAGCCGCCGTCCCCAGCCGCCGCCCGAAGCCCATCCGAGACCACAAACCGGGGGTGTTCGGTCTCCGCTTCGAGCGATTCGAGCGTCTCGACGAGGGCTTCCAGCCCAACGCCGTCGGCCATCTTCGCCGGTCCGTCGGGGAATCCGGCGCCGAGTGCCATCGCCTTGTCGATCGCATCCGGGTCCGACACGTCGTTTCCGACCAGATTGCCGACCTCGTTTGCCATCACCGCGGTCAGGCGATTCCGGAGTTCGTCGTTGCCCGCATCGGGTGGGATCTCGACGCCGTCGCCGCTCTCGTAGTCGTAGAACCCCTCACCGGATTTCTTCCCGAACCGCTCTTCCTCGACGACCTCCTCCAGCAGCGGAGCCGGTTCGTACGCCTCGCCCAGCTCCTCGTGCATGTACTCGAGCACGTGGTAGGTGACGTCGTTGCCGACCTGATCGCCCAGCTCGAAGGCACCCATCGGCAGTCCCATGTCGAACTTCGTCGTCGAGTCGACCTCCGTGATCGTCCCGGCCCCCTCGCTTACGATCCAGCAGGCCTCGTTCATCAGCGGGACGAGCACGCGGTTGACGATGAAGCCGGGTGAGTCCTTCCGGACCCGGACCGGCGTCTTCCCGAAGGCCTCGGCGAGCCCCTCCGCCACCTCGAGCGTCGATTCGTCGGTGTGGCCCCCCGAGATGACCTCGACGAGCTGCATCCGAACCGGCGGATTGAAGAAGTGCATCCCACAGAACCGCGCCGGTCGATCCGTCACCTCGGATAGCTCGGTGATCGAAAGCGAGGACGTGTTCGTCGTGATGATCGCCTCCTCGGGAAGGTGCTCGATGACCTCCCCGTAGACGTCCTTCTTGATGTCCATCTTCTCGGGAACCGCTTCGATGACGAAGTCGGCGTCTCCGACCGCCGCCTCGATGTCGACGTGTGGCGTCACGCGGTCCAGTGCGGCCTCGGCTTCCTCGTCGCTGATTCGGTCCTTCTCGGCGAGTTTGTCGAGCGACCACTCGATCTGTTCGTAACCGTTCTGGACGAACTCCTCTTTGATGTCCCGCATGGTGACCTCGTATCCGGCCAATGCGGCGACCTCCGCGATCCCGTGGCCCATGTTCCCGGCACCGAGAACGGCCACGGTTTCGACGTTTTCGAGCTTCATTGTAGACAACAGAGGGTATCACGGTGGCTGTTTGAACGTTTCCTTACGGCGCTGTGAGAGACGTTGACGAGCCGAACCGTCGGCAAGCGCGGCCGAAAGGCAGGATTTATACAGCGCCCCCGCCGACTTTCTTTTGGGCTCGCTTGGTGTAGTCCGGCCAATCATGTTGGCCTTTCGAGCCAACGACAGGGGTTCAAATCCCCTAGCGAGCATCTTTTTGGCCACGAAGAGATGGAGTCGGGATTTGAATGTAACTGAACGGACGAATTCGATCGAGAGTCGAATCACCCGCCCAACAGTCGCCGTAGCGGGTGTTGGCTGCGATGTGTCGTCACCGACCACCGGCGGTCCTCCAGTGCCGCCCCGACGTCCTCCCGGTGTGCGTCGCCACACAGCACCGCGATCCGATCGTAGGAGCGTTCCTCCGCGAGCGTCGTGATCTGTTCGGCCATGTGTCCCGCCCGGCCGCCGCCGAGGAGTTTCACCGCAACCACACAGATCGTGGTGTACAGATACGGCAGCGACACGACGAACGCCACCAAGACGAGGCGGTTGATCCCGACGAGAAGCGTCACTGCCAGCACGGTCACGAGCCAGCCGCCGGCCAGACGCCGCGCCCAGAGCGGGACCATCCCGTAGATCGCAACGGTGTCGGCGTCGATGCGATCCGCGTACGCGACCCCCCGGCGCTCGGCTTCGGCCCGGAGGTCGATCCGATTCGTGAACCGGCCGCCGATTCGCCCGACCGCCGCCTGAATCCACATCAACGACACGTAGCCGGCGAGGAAGACGGCGTATCCGAGCGTGAGGTCCCGAACGACGATCGTCGGCCGTCGTCCCTCGACGAACACCGCGTCGTACTCCTCTAGATCACGCTCTATGAGCGCCCGCTTGTCGGTCTCCGCGGCGTGAACCTCTCCCTGTACGATAGCCTGCCGCGACACGATCGGATTCAACGGAGCCGCCGTATTAAATTTCGCGTCGGCATGTGGCTATCCCGACGTCAGCCCGACTGCTCGGCGACGATGACTGTCTCGCCCGCCCGAACGTGCTGTCCGGGTTCGACGCGAACGTCGTCGCGGTCGTACGCCGGCGGAAGCAACACGTCGGCGCGTGATCCAAACGAAATGTGGCCGATCCGATCGCCACGGTCGATTCGCTCACCGACCGAGACGTGTGGGTGAATCCGGCGTGCGACCGCGCCGGCGATCAGCGTCACCTCGCAGTCCCCACAGTCGAGGGTGAGTCGCTCGTTGCGCTCCGAGGCCTTGCTGAAGGCCGGATAGTGCCCGCCGGGTGTGTGATCGATCGATTCGACCGTTCCGGACACCGGCGCACGGTTGACGTGGACGTCGGTGAGGTTCATGAACACGCCGACGCGAACCCGGGGTTCGGCTCCCGTTTCCTCCGTGCGGAGGACGGATATCCGTCCGTCGGCAGGGGCGACGATCCCGCTCGGCGGCGGCGACCGCTCCGGATCGCGGTGAAACCAGACGACCGCGGCGGCGACCCCGAGACAGACGAGTGCCACCGGTGGCGAAAACAGAAGCGCCGGGAGACAGACGGCAAGCGGGAGACACACCAGCCGCCACGTCCCCGGCGCGACATCGAACGGAAGCACCCGTGCTGCATCGAAGGGGCGTATCACAGTTCGATCTACGCCGCCCGACAGGAGAACGTTGTCGTTCGAGGCGGCCGGCTGCCACAGCTTCAAGTCGACCCGGGAAGACGGAACTACGAAGGGCATGACTGACACGGCCTGGAAACGGCGAGAGCGACAGCATACGGTCGATCTCGGTGACGGGACGACCCTCCCGGAGCTGTTCGAGACGGCGGCGGTGCGACACGCCGACAGCGACGCGCAGCTTTATAAGGGCGGAGTCTACGATCGATCCGTCACCCCGACGGTCGTTCCGAACGCACCGGAAGACGAGTACGCGTCCGTCGACTACCGGACGTTGCGCGGAATCGTCCACCGTCTCGCCGCCGGATTTCGAGACCTCGGCGTCGACTCCGGGGAACTGGTCGGTATCCTCTCGGAGACGCGGATGGAGTGGACCTGGAGCGATCTGGCGATCCTCGGGGCTGGCGGCGTCGTCACGACCCTCTACACGGAGTCCGACCCCGAACGGATCGCGTTTCTGTTGAACGACGCCGACGCCGCCGGGATCGTCGTCGAAAACGGCACACTCCTCGACCGCGTCATCGCCGTCGAGGACGAGACCTCGCTGTCGTTTATCGTCACGATCGACGAGGTCGAAACGAGCCGCGAGGACATTCACACGCTTTCGGCGGTGTATCGACGGGGCCGTGACCTCTTCGAGCCGTCGGCGTACGACGACTGGATCGAGAGCCGGCCTGCCGACGCCCTCGCAACCCTCGTCTACACCTCGGGGACGACGGGTGAGCCGAAGGGCGTCAGACTGACACACCACAACATCAGATCGAACGTCGACGGGCTCTGGCGGCGACACGGCCCGCATCCGGACCGCCCCGCGGTCTACGGCCCCGAGACGACCACGCTGTCGCTTCTGCCGCTTGCACACATCTTCGAGCGAGTCGTCGGACAGTTCACCACGCTTGCGACGGGTGGGACGATCGGATACGCCGAATCGCCGTCGACACTCTCCGCGGATCTCGAACGGATAGCTCCGACCACGACCGCCTCCGTTCCGCGGGTGTACGAACGCATTTATAAGGATATGCGGGCGGAAACGCCGGAGCCGATCCTCGAACCGGCCGTCGAGACGGCCCGCGAGTGGGCACGGACCGACGACCCCGGCCCGGTGCTCCGCATTCGACACGCCCTGTTCGACCGACTCGTGTACGCCACGGTTCGCGAGAAGATGGGCGGAAACGTCGAGTTCCTGCTCTGTGGCGGCGACAGCCTTTCGATCCGCCTCGCAGAGGTGTTCGCGGGCATGGGACTGCCGATCCTCGAGGGGTACGGACTGACGGAGACCTCGCCCGTCGTCTCGGTCAACCCACCCGACGACCTGCGGCCGGGAACGCTTGGCCCGCCGCTTTCGAACCTCGAATACCGGATCGACACCGGCGTCACGGACGCACGAGCGGCGGTTGCCGACGGTCCGGTCGGCGAACTTCTCGTCCGTGGTCCGAGCGTCACGGAGGGGTACTGGAACCGCCCGGAGGCGACAGACGAAGCCTTCGACGACGGCTGGTTTCACACCGGCGACCTCATCGAGCGCCGCGACGACGATTACCTGGTGTTTCACGACCGCCTCAAGCACCTCCTCGTCCTCGATACGGGGAAAAACGTGGCTCCAAGACCGATCGAAGACGACTGCACCACGAGCGAACCGATCGCACAGATCATGCTCGTCGGCGACAGCCGCCCGTTCGTCGGCGCACTCGTCGTTCCCGACTTCGAGGCGATGGCGGCGTGGGCCGAGGCGTCTGATCTGTCACTTCCGGACTCGAAGACAGACCGGTGTGAGGACGACCGCGTCCGATCCTGGGTCGAGACGGCGATCGAGGCTGTCAACCGGTCGCTACAGCCACACGAGCGAATCCGTGAGTTCCGCCTCCTCCCGACCGAATGGACGGCCGAGGACGGGCTTTTGACCGCCTCGATGAAGCTCCGTCGGGAGGCGATCGCGGAGCGATTCGAAGCCGAAGTCGAGGCGATCTACGACACCGCCTCGGAGCGGTAGCGTCGGCCGATCCGCCGTCTCACTGGTGGTGCAGTTCGTCGTATCTGGCCTCGACGTCGATCATCGGTCGGGGGTAATCGATGCCCAACTCGACGCCGAATTCGGCCTGTTCGGACTCACTCATCCGCCACGGTCTGTGGGCGTACTTCGGCGGCAACGCCTCCAACTCCGGCAGCCACGTCCGGACGTACTCGGCGTCCCCGTCGTACCGCTCTGCCTGTGACAGCACGTTGAAGTGGTTGTCCCGGGAGTCGTTGCCGACGCCGGCCTGATACGCCCAGTTGCCCCAGTTCGAGGCCACGTCGTAATCGACGAGCTGTTCCTCGAAGTACGCCGCACCCCACCGCCAGTCGACCTGTAGCGCGTCGGCCAGAAACGAGGCGACGTTCTGCCGGCCACGATTCGACATGTAGCCCGTCCGATTCAACTCCCGCATGTTCGCGTCGACGAACGGGACGCCCGTCTCGCCGTCTGCCCACCGACGGAACGCCGTCTCGTCTCGTTTCCACCGCTTTTCGACGCCCCGGATTCCGTCACGTCCGAAGAAATCCGACCCGTGTTTGACGAACTGGAACTGGAAGAAATCCCGCCACAGCAGCTCGAAGACGAGCCAGTAGGTGTCCTCGTTCGACACCCGTTCGTCCTCGTATCGCTGCACCTCCCCGTGGATCCACCGCGGTGAGAGACACCCCGAGGCGAGCCACGGCGAGAACTTCGAGGAGTAATCCGCACCGAGCAGTCCGTTTCGTGTCTGTTTGTACTCCCGGAGCCGATCCTCTTCCCAGAAGTACGCCTCCAGCCGGCGCTTTCCGGCCGTCTCGCCGCCCTCGAACGGCAACACACCCCGTTCGTCCGGCGACGGCGCTTCGATTCCAAGTGCATCGAGCGTCAGAACCTCGCCGGCGTCGATGTCGTCCGTCGTCGGGACCGTCTCCGGTGGTGCGACCGGGTCCCGAACCTCGGCTCCGCGCTGTACCTCCTTTCGCCACGGGGTGAACGTGTCGTCGATCCGGTCGTACGGCGTCGGCAGATCGTTGACGTGATACAGCGTGTGTGTCCACCGGCGGTGGAACTCGGCTCCGAGATCCTCGATCGATCGACGAACGGCGTGTTCGGCGCGCAGTTCCTCGGTCGCCGGTTTCGTCTGCGTGAACACCGCGTCGGCGCCGACCGCCTCCGCGACCGCCGGGACGACCTCCTCCGGCGGCCCCTCACGAACGAACAGTTCGCCGCCTCGATCCCGCAACGACGAGCGGAGATCGAGGAGGCTCTCGCGTCTGAACCGACCTCGGTGTGGACCGATCTTTGCCGTCCCGTACTCAGTCTCCCCTCGTCGCCGTGGATCGTAGACGTACAGCGGCACGACCGTTTCTGCCGCCGTCGTAGCGTCTCGCAGCGTCGGGTTGTCCTCGATTCGGAGGTCGTCACGAAACCAGACGATCGCAGTCGTCATAGCTAATCACGTCGCCGCAGCCACAAATATCGGCGGAAGACGGAAATCTGCTCCCGTCTAGTAGATCACGTCGACCGTCCGCCTCCGGGGGCCGTCACACTCGACGAGCAACACGGAGCCCCACGTTCCGAGATCGAGCACGCCGTCCGAAACGGGGACCGTCACCGACGAACCGAGGAGCATCGCGCGCATGTGTGAATCGGCGTTGTCGTCGATCTCGTCGTGTGCCCAGCCGTCCGACGGGACGAGACGCTCCAGAAACAGCTCGAAATCCTCCAGCAGCCGCACCTCGGCTTCGTTCACCGTCACGCCGGCGGTCGTGTGTCGGACGAAGACCGTCGCCGTCTCACCGTCGCTCGATGCGACCGCAGCCTCGACTCGCTCCGTGATGTCCCGTACCTCGGTTCGGCTTTCGGTTTCCACCGTGAATCGATTCCGGCTCACAGCCAGTCGTCCGGCTTCGTGTCGTAATCGATGTCGGTTGCGGCGATGTCCTCGATTTCCTCCTCGCGTAACTCTTCTTCCTCGAAGGACTCGCCGTCGAACCGGATCAACCGTCCCTTCTCCGTCGGTTCCGGTTCCCGGTCCCGCCTGCGGGCCACCTCGATGTCGTGTTCGTCGAGTTCCTTGACGATGGTTTTCAGCGCGACCGGTCGACCCCACAGTTCGAACACCCGTTCGAGCGTCTGTTTTGCCTGCTCGATGTCGAGGGTGACGCCGTTGTACTGATGGGCCAAGAGCAACTCGTTGCGGTTCCGGAAGTTGCCGTCCTGGACCACGATCGTCGGCTTTCCGAAGTTGGTGAACTGCAGCATCAGCTTCTTTTTTACGTCCGCCGCCTCCGTCGAGGTCGCCCGGAAGTCACGCGTCGTGTGGGTGTACTCGTAGGTGAAGTAGTCGTTTTCCTCGACGAACTCCGCGGTGAGGAACTCATCGAGGAAGGTGACGTCGTTGTGACTCTCTCGAATCTCACGCATTCGTCGCCAGCCGACGGTGTAGTCGACGTCTGCGATCGCCGCCTCGACCGTCTCGTAGCGGTCGGTATCGAAGAGATATCGGGCGATTCGTTCCAGATCCGACTGTGAGATTCGCTTGAGGAACCCACGATGCTGTGGTTTCACGAGCGAGTAGTGCCGCTCTGCGAGCCCCTCGTGGGTGAGCAGCTTCCAGGGGTAGCTTTCGGTGTCGATCTCCCCGGCTTTCGCCGCTTCGAGTGACTCGGCGTCGATCCGTGGGTCCGCCGGATCGAGATCCTCGACGTGTTCGGTCGGGGCGGCGACGACCGGATCGGCTTCGAGCAGCTCCAACACGCGATCGAAGTCGACGGCCTCCGTGATGTTGCGCCACGTCACGCCCTCGACGCGGAGCAGTCGTTCGATCACCTCCCGTCGGTTCCGACGGTTCTCGACGTACTCCCAAAGCTCCAATCCGAGCTTGTAGGGGTTCAATCCCGGCGATCCGAGCACCTGTGCCATGTGGTCGGCATACGAGACGAACTCGTCAGCCCCGGCAAACGCCTCCCCGCTCATCATCAGCGACTCGACGTAGCTGGCCCACCCTTCGTTCATCACCTTCGTCATCTTCTGTGGCGCGAAGTAGTAGGCCTCCTTCCGAAGAATCTCCAGGATCTCCTGTTGCCACTCCTCGTATTCGACGGCCCGCCCCGACTCCTCGTCGTAGCTCCGTCCGTGGGCGATGAAGAACTCGAGGAGGTCCTTCTGTGGCTCCGTCGGGAATGCCGGACCGGATTCCTCCTCGGACATCTCCTCGAGAAACTCCTCGTCGAACACCTGTCTTTGGACTTCCTCGGAGAGATCCATCTCCTCGAGCTTTTCCTCGATGTCGTCCGGTATCGTCTCGCCCTCTTCGCCCGTCTCGGCCGATGCAAACGGGCGATGCTGGTCGATGTTGTCCTCCAGACAGAGCGCGTGATCGATCCACCGCTCGACCTCGCCTCGGTCGATCTCCGGATCGTCCATGTATTCGGCGATCGTCTCCGCGTGTCGTTCGAGCATCGCGGCTGCATCCGGCGATCGACCGAACAGTCTGAACCACTCGTTGTTCCTGAAGAAATCCGAGTGGGCCTCGACGTGGGTGATGACGGCCTTCTGATCGGCGGTGTCGTTCGATTCCTGGAGGAACGCGTGGGCCGGATCGTCGTTGTTGACGATCTCGAAGGCCTTGCCGCCGAGGAACTGACTCTGCTTTTGTTGTTTGTCGTAGGCCATCCCCCACCGCCAGTGTGGATAGCGGCGCTGGAACCCGCCGTAGGCGATGAGTTCGTTCATCTCGTCGTAGTCGACGATCCAGTAGTTCACGTCGAACGGATCCAACCCGAGCTTTCGGGCGAGTCGCTCCGCCTCCCGGGCCGGTTCCTCCAGTTCAGTCGCGATCTGCTGTTTGTGCAGTCTGTCGTCGGTGCTCATTGTTCGTCCTCCGTGCTCAGTATCTCGTAGATCGCATCGACAACGTCCTCCTCGGACTGGACGTAGGCGACGGCGACGTTACGACCGTCGCCGAAGTGACTCTCGACTTCCTTTGCGTGTGTCGCGTTGATCGCGTTCCCCGACGGCTGTGTCTCGACGTACGCATGAAGGTTCGCCGGAATCTCCTCCATCATGGGGATCACCCGGTCTTCGGTGTCGTTCGAGGAGTTCTCCGAGTCACCGGCCGCAAAGACGTACCGATTCCACTCACTCCAGGGGTATCGCTCTTCGAGGATCTCCGCGGCGAGTTCGTAGGCACTGGAGATCCGGGTTCCACCGCCGGAGCGGATGCCGAAGAACTCCTCGCGGTCGACCTCCCAGGCGTCGGCGTCGTGGGCGATGTAGACGAACTCGGCGTTGTCGTACTTCCCGGTCAGATACCAATCCAGCGGCGTAAACGTCCGTTCGACGAGTTCGCGTTTGGATTTCCGCATCGATCCCGAGACGTCTCTGATGTTGACGACGACGACGTTTTTCTCCCGTTCCTCGATGATCTCCGGGTAGCGGTAGCGTTCGTCCTCACGACGGAACGGAATCTCGTCGACGCCCTCCCGTCTGATCCGGGTCGCCGTCGACTCTCGTTCGACGGCCTCGTCCATCTCTTCCATCGAGGCCCACCGGTCCCGCTCGTCTGCGGGGATCTCCTCGTAGGCGTTCTCGATCCACGCCCGGGAGACCGGGATCGATTCCTTTCGAGCCCACTCGAAGGTCTTCGCCGGACCCCAGCCGTCGATCCGGAGGACCTCACGGAGATACTCCTCGTCGAACTCCATCGCCAGCTTCCGCTTGAGTCCCTCCTTGAACAGCCGCTCGAAATCCAGCGTCGAGGCGGGTCCACTTCGGGTGATGTCGGTGAAGTCACCCTCCGTTTCCTCGATAACCTTCTTGCCTTTCGGATCCAGATCGAGGCCGAGTTCCTCGTCGAGTTCGGCGGCGAACTCCTCGGGGTCCATCTCGTAGTACTCGTGTTCGCCGGGCTCCTCGCCGGGCTCTCCGTCCTCGTCACCGTCGCCGTCTCCGTCCTCGGGCTGGCCGACCGGATCACCGACGTCCGGCGTTCCGCCGTCTCCCTGTCCGACGCCACCCATGTCGCGTGGGTCGTAGACGAACTCGGGGAGATCGACGATCTTGATCGGGATCTGCACCGAGTCCGGCCGCGACTGTCCGAGGTCGCCGTACTGGATGAACTCCGAGAGGTCCTGTCTGCGGGCCTCACCGACCTCCCGATACCGATCGAGGTCGTCTCTCAGTCCCATCGGTAGCTCACCTGACCCATAACGTGACGGCTCGTCAACTCTGCCGACGCCTCGGAGTAGCCGAACAGTTCACACATGTTCTGTATCGTTCGCTGCTTGATCGCTTCCGTCTCGGTCCCGGAGGGCGGATCGTCCCACTGGCTCGGGTCGAGATCCTCGTGGGTTCGCCGGACGTCGTCCCAGTCGTGGCTTCCGAGCACCGTCTCGATGACCGGAATCTTGCGAGGATCGATGTCGCCGACCGTGAAATCCTCGCCTCTGTTCCGCCAGGCGTGGCGGTTCAGCGCCGTGATGACCTTCTCAGAGCGGAACTCCTCGACGGCCGTCTTCGGCCTGTTGCCGTCGTAGTCGTCGTCCTCGAACCGCCCGAGGTGTTCGATCTCGAAGATCTTCATCTTCAGCGGATCCGGATCCTCCAGTTCGCCGCGGTCGTTTTCGATCCGTTCGTTTTCGACCCACGCGTACACGTGCTCGATGTACTCCTCGATCGTCTCCTCGTCGACCCGCTTGTTCCGCATGATCGCGTCGATCACGTCGTCTTCCTGTGCGCCGAAAATGTGGTTTTTCACCGGCACGAGCCGGTTTTCGTACTCGGTTCGCTCTCCGCCGGAGAACACGGGCGCCTCCTCTAGCCCCTCGGCCATCGTGTTCAACACGTCCCGCGGCATGATGACGGATCCGACGTCCAGATCGGGGTGGTGTCGGTCGGTCGATTCGTACAGCAGATCGGCGATGATGTCGCGGGTGTAGGTAACCGGCATTCCGCCGTGGCCGTCCTCGTCGGCTTCGAACTCGAAATCCTCCTTGTATCGGCGCTCGTCGCCGTCCTGCAGGTACCCGCGATCGAAGACGAGTGCCTTGTCGACGAGATCCAATCCGGGCGGGAGATCCTCGGCGTCGAGCCGTGACACCACCGCATACAGCGCAGCAGCCTCGATCGCGTGTGGTGCGAGTTCGCGCTGCCGAACCGACCCACTCTCGCCGCGAATCGATATCGTCACCGCCTCCTGGATCTTCGCTTCGAGTTCCTCGTAGGCGTCTGCTTCCCACACCGATGTCTCGTTCGTGAGTTCCCGACGAACGAGCTCTGCCTCCAGAGAGAGGTTCGTCAGATAGGTGAACTCGTGGCGATCGAGCCGGCGTTTCAGGGCCTTCAGCGGATCCGAGCCCTCTCGCTCGGCGTGTTGGTTGAGCTGTGCCTCCAGATCGGGGTTGGAGATGATCACCATCTGGGTGTCCAGATCCATCCCGATCCCCTTGTCGAGTTTCACCGTCCCCTCGTCGGGAACGTTCAGTAGCTTCTGCAGCAGATCCGCGTGCTGGGCGGCGTCTTCGACCACGGTGAGCAGGCTGTTGCCCTGTGAGAGGACCCCGTCGTAGCTGAACGCCTGTGGGTTCTTCCGCCCCCGGGAGTCCAGTTCCTGCAACATGCCGTGCATCCAGGAGCCGACGAGTCGCTCCTTCGGCGTCCCGTCGTCCTCGCTGTGGAGCACACCGATCCCCTGTCCGACGTCGACGACGTAGTTTTTCACCCGGAGGTGAGAGTCGTCGGTGATCGCCGAAAACAGGTCCTCGGTGTCCTGTCTGCGGTATCGCTCCTCGAGGTAGTCGTAGGCCTCCCGACTGAAGGGATCGAGGCGTGACTCGACGTGGATCGGGATGTGGTCGTCGAGGTTTGCGTTGACTGCCTCGAGGAGGTCCGATCGAACCTCTTCGGGGAACACCGAAAGCGGGTGGGTTTGTACCGGGCTCTCGTACCAGTCATTTTCGTCCTCGACGGGGGCATCGCCGTAGGTCATCCCCGGCGCCGCGTCGGTTCCGGAGATGTTCCACTCGACCGTGTACCGTCTGCCCGCCTCCGTCTTCGAGTACTCACGGAGCCCGTTTATCAGACAGCGCTTCAGTTCGGATTTCCCCGTCGCCGTCGGACCGTCGAGCCAGAGGATCTTCTCGTCTTTTCCGCGTCGGGCCGCGATCGATCGAAGATCGTTGACGACGGCGTTCAACACCTCCGTGTTGCCCAGGATTGCGTGTTCGCCGTCGTTGTGTGGGTCGTCGAAGAAGCGGTAGCGCTGCTTTTTTTCGCCCTCCTCGACGACGGTTCGCGTTCCGGCAGCCTCGATCGCTTCGAGGAGGTACTTCGAAGCGTGTGACGCCGAGGTCGGGTTCTCGAAGATGAGATCGACGTATTCGGCGAGACTCATCGGCGGCCTGTAGGTCTGCTGTAACGACGCATTCGCACGGCTGATGTACGTCTCGCCGGAGGTGGCTCCGGGTGGAGCGTCGTCGGTTCGATCCCCGTCGGTTCGCCGATGTTCTCCCGACATCGGTCTACTCCTCCATCTCGGCTTTGGCGACCTCGGCACCGGCGAACTCGAGCACTTCCTTTGCACCCTCTCGACTGTAGCCCTGCTCACGAAGCGCGTCGATCCAGGCGTTGCGCTCGTCGTCGTCGAGTTCTCCCGACGAGACGAGCGCCGAGAAGTTGATGTTGTGTTTTTTGTCCTCCCACAGCTTCCGCTCTAGGGCGCGGCGGAGCCGGTCGTTGTCCTGTGGCTCGAAGGTTTCGCCTTCCCGTGCCCGGCGGCTGACCCAGTTTGCGACCTCCTGACGGAAGTCGTCCTTCCGGTCTTCCGGCACGGAGAGTTTCTCCTCGACGGCCCGGAGGAACTTCTCGTCGGGTTCCTGCTCCCGGCCCGTGATCTCGTCTTCGACGGTGTCGTCGTCGATGTACGCCATGACGTGGTCCATGTACTTTTCGCCCTGTCGCTGGATTTCGTCGAGGTCGTAGGCGAGGGCGTGTCGAACGTCTTCGATCGCCCGTTCCTTGTACTCCTCACGAACCAACTCGAGGTACCGGTAGTATCGATCGAAGTTCTCCTCGGGGATCGAGCCGTGGTTTTCGAGGTTTTTCTCGAAGTGGTTGAACGTCGTCAAAGGCGAGAGGAACTGCCGGCCCCGGTGCATCGAATCCATGATCGCCTCGGCGATTTCGTCGCCGATGAACCGTGGCGACACGCCGTCCATCCCCTCGCCGATGTCGGCCGTTTCGTTCGCCTCCTCCCGGAGCTTCTTCGTGTCGATGTCTTCTCCTTCGTCGATCTCGCCGTTGTACGCCTTTGCCTTCTGGACGATCGAGACGGTGCCGCCGTCCGGCTCTTCGATTCGCGTGAGGACGCCGAACAGCCCGGCCATCTCCAAGGTGTGTGGTTCGACGTTCATGTCGGGCACGTCGGCGTTGTTCAGCATCTTCTCGTAGATCTTCGCCTCCTCGGCGTACTGGAGCACGTACGGGAAGTCGATCCGCTTCGTCCGGTCGTTGAACGCCTCCATCTTCTCGTCGCCCTTCTTGTCGCGGTACTCGGGCATGTTCGTCCGACCGACGATCACCTGATCGATATCGATCCGGGGGTTGTTTTTCGGCTTGATCGTCTGTTCTTGGCTGGCGTGGAGGAAGTCATAGAGGAACTCCCGCTGGAGCTTCAACAGCTCCTCACCGGAGAATATCCCGCGGTTGGCGTTGCAGAACGCCCCGGAGTAATCGAAGGCTCGCGGATCCGACTCGCCGTAGACCGCGATCTTCGAGTAGTTGACGTCACCCGTCAACTCGGTTTCGTCCTGGTTTTTCTTGTCCTTCGGCTCGAAGGTCTCGATCGCCTGTCGCTTGTTCTCGTCGGCGAGTAGTCGGATCACCTCGACGTGATTCTCCAGAACCGTCTGGAGGTCGTCGTCGTACTCGGCGAGCAGCCGATCCATGTAGTATTCGCTGGCCGGGTCCAGCGCCTGCTCGTTGCGGATCGTGTAGGGGGCATCGAGCCGTTCGTTGAGGTCGTCGATGACCTGCTGTCGTTGCTCCTCCGGCAGCAGCACGATCGGATCCTGGTTCATCGGAGAGCGAACGACGTCGTCCTCGGGGTCCTGATCGCGGAGCACGTCACACAGCCCAGTCCATCGGAACGTGTACATCCGGCCGGCGTCGGTCGCAGTGTAGTCCTCGAAGTACCGACGGACCTGCCGGTCGAAGTCGGATTTCCCCGACCCGACGGGTCCCAACATCAGCTTGATCCGCTTTTCGGGACCCAGCCCGCGGGCTCCCGACTTCACCTTGTTGACGAACTCGTGGATCGCGTCGTGGATCACCCGGCCGTAGAAGGTGTTTTCGCCGTCGTCCAGCGGATCCTCGGAGGCGAGTTCGTACTCGACGGCACCGGTGTCCTCGTCGTAATCCGTTCCGTAGTGGTCGAACATGTCCGCGATCCGCTGGTGGGCGTTGCGAGCAATCTTCGGATCGTCGTACAACTCCTCGAGGTACCACCCGAAGGATCTCGTCTCGCGAAGGTCTGCTGGGATCGAGCTTCTGTACTCCTTGCTGAGTTGTTCGAGGGATTCCTTTTCGCTCATTCTTGACTGGTTTGTGGTTGCGCGTTGCGGAGCCGGTGGCCCGCAGGCGGTCTGTACGGCATCCCGGCGGTGACGCAGACGCCCCCCTCCGAGGGGTGACGTATCCGGAGGACATCGCCGCCTTGATACCGGTACTATGATATTACCTGTGAACTACTCCTATATAAAAATTCCCCAGATTTCGGTTCCGTCAGGCGTCGATTTCGACCCGTAGTATGCGGACAGTCGTGCGATTTTGCGTCGAATCCGGGCAGCGAAAACTGGTATTTATACCCTCTGCTTTCGATTCCCCCGGTCGCCGGAGCGGAATTCCGCGGCCGAGACCGGCATTCTCGGGATCGGGACGCTCTCGGGATCGGGACGCTAATACCGCGTCCGGTCGTAGACGGGGCGTGATTGAGGAAGACGACCTCGCCGACGGGTGGCGCGTGTGGAACGCGGAGGGCGATCGGGTCATCCTCGCGTTCCGGCCCGACGTCTTCGACGGCTCGGCGCTTCCCGCCGCCTGCATGCCGACGATCTACGTCACCCGCGGTCGTCGAAAGCGCCGTCCACAGGGAAACCGTCGGTTACCCCCCGACGCCCCGTGGATGGTGACGCTGTTTCTGGAACCGGAGGTGAGCCGCGACCCCGACGCCTTCGAGACGAGAGACGCCGCAATCGAAGGGGCAATCGCCCTCGCCGAACGGTTCCGCAACGGTGCCATCGACTACCGGGGACTGTATCAGATCGCCCGCGAGCCGTATTTCGACCGGCTCGACGAACTGACGGGACGATGACTCCCAGGGGCTCCGACGGCCTTAACCAACTGCCGTGTGAATATCAGACATGCCGAACGTCACGTTGATCGGAACCCGACTCGCTTCGGTCGGCGAAGAGTTCGTCTACGGCGGTGAATCCGACGCCTGTGAGGGCTGTCCGTATCGAAATCAGTGTCTCAATCTGACCGCCGGCAACCGGTATCGGGTGACGAGTGTCCGGGACTCGGGGACCCTCGAGTGTGCCGTCCACGACACCGGCGTCACCGCCGTCGAGGTCGAACCGGCGCCGGTTCTTGCGAACGTTCCCTCGGAGGGGGCATACGCCGGGAGCAAGGCGTCACTCGCCGGAGCGTGTCCCTACACCGAGTGTCCCAGCCACGAGTTCTGTGAACCGGAGGGCGCCGACTTCGATGAGTCCTACCAGATCACCGAGGTCGTCGGTGATCCGCCACACGACCACTGCATGCTGGACCGTGACCTGACCCTCGTCGAGTTCGCGCCATCGGAGTGAGAGCCGGCCTCGACGTCAGCGTTCCTCGGTCTGTCTCGCCAATACGAACTCGGTGCTACTTCCGAGTGGATCGGTGGCCGTCTCGGTCCGGATCGGCCCGAATCCAGCCGACTCGAGCAGCTCCAGTGTCCGTTCTCTCCCCGGCGAGGAAAAGAACATCTTGCCGCCCATCCATCCCCGTCGAACGGTCTCGAATCGACCGCCCGGAAGCGTCGACAGCAGCCACCCGCCGGGGGCGAGGACCCGAGCGAACTCCCGGTACACGCGGCCGTGTTCGGCCCGTGGAACGTGAAACACCGCGTGGTAGGCGGTGATCCCGTCGACACTCCCGGCATCGAGTGGAAGCGCCGCCATGTCCGCCTGCAGGAGCCGAGCTTCCGGGACGGTCTCGGCCGCAAGCGACAGACCACCCCGAGAGATATCGAGCCCGATGCTCCCCGCGGGCAGATTCCGAAGCGTCCGTGCGCCGTCGCCACAGCCGACGTCGAGGACGAGTGGGTTCGGTGGCAGTTCCGCGAGCAGGTCGTCGATCAGGTCGGCATCGGACCCCGAGGGATCGCGTCGCTTCGCGTACGTCTCGGAAACCTCGTCCCACGATCGGCGAATTTCGTTTCGATCCACGCCTGAAGTAGCCACGCCACACACTAACACACTCTGCTTCCGGAAACAGACCGACTGGATCTGTTCGGACAGTCCGATCCCGTCTTCTCGGACAACCACTATGTGTGCGTCTGCTGTACTGTCGGTCGTGAAACGGTTCCTCCGGTATCTGGCGTACCGCGAACTGACCCGTCAGCTTCGGCAGTTGTTCCGGGATGCAGGCGAGGACGACCACGACGACCGGACGCCACAGACGACACGCGAGGATCTCGCCGAACTCGGTCTCGAGGAGGGACAGCGTCTCGACGACCCGGCGGCACTGCGGCGCGCACTCCAGGCGATGGACCCCTACGACTTCGAGTGGTTCGTCGCGGACCTCTGGGAGCTGCTCGGCTGGGAGACGACCGTCTCGGAGGCAACCGCAGACGAAGGCGTCGACGTCGTTGCGACGAAATCGGTGCCATACGAACAGAAAACGCTCATTCAGGCGAAACGTTACGGCCGGTCGACGACGGTCAGTTCACCGGACGTACAGCAGTATGCGAGTCTCGAACACCAGTACCCCGGGGTCGATAAGGTCGTCATCGTCACGACGAACGAGTTCACCGCCCCGGCCCGTGAGATGGCCGAACGCCTGAACGTCAAGCTGATCGACGGCGACGACCTCGTCGAGTTGGTGATCGAGACAGAATCGGGGGACCTCGTCGCCGAATACCTGCCGTTTGCCACCGTTGCCGACTCGCGTGCCAAAGGTGAAACGGGCGACGCAGACGAACGAACCGACGCCAAAACAGGCGATTCAGATGAACGAATCGACGCCGAAACGGAACGATCAGACGAGGAATCTGTCGATGGAGCCGAGCACAGACAGGAGGAACAATCCGATGTCGACGTCGAACGTCGAACCGACGAACGCTCCGCCGCCGAGGTCGGAGACAGGCTTCCCTCAACGCGCTGGCACAAAATCGTCGTCGCCGCCACCGTCGGCTGGATTGCGCTGATCGCCGGTGTCGAGGTGCTTCCGTCGACTGTCTTCGGTGCTGTGTTCCTGTTTTCGTGGCTCGGACTTCCGCTGGCTATTTATCAAGACGCACAAACGATCGCCGCGAACGCCGACTGGCCGGGGTACACGTGGGCGTACGTTCTCGGGTCCTTCGTGTGGTTCGTCTCGATTCCCGTCGCCGTCGTCTATCTCTGGCGCCGACGCGCTGCTGTGAACGCCGGCTCCGATTGAGTCGGCTCCGACCGACGGCGCTACTCCGTTCGTCCGGCCGCCTCAGTTCGGTCGCTGTCGAGTCGACCGACGAACTCGGCGGCGTAGCCGAAGACGTCCTCGTAGCCGTGAGCAGAGAGCAGGATGGGGTAGAACGGCTCCTCGGCGACGAGCGGTTCGCCGTCGATGCCGGCGTATTTGCTCCCGGCGGCGACGCGCTCGAAGTTGTCGACGAACACCTCGTAGTCGTCGCCGGTGGATTTCCTCACCTGACGGACCAGACGAAACACCGGGACCTCGAGGTGTCGGCGCGGTGTCTCTCCGCCGGCGACGGCGCCGGTCGCGACGAGAAACTCCCGGGAGAGAACGATGGCATTCTCCGTTGCCCCGGCCGAGCGCTGGAGACCGCACTCCATTTCGATCGTTTCGGGGTAACTGATCAGCCGTCCGTCGCTGAATCCGGCTGTTTCGACGATCGATTCGATCGAGAGATACGGACAGATCGATCTGGCGAACCCATTCAGCGTATCGACGAGCGCAAACGGGGCGGCGTAGGACTGCGTCGAGTGCAGCGAGAGCACCTGACAGCCTCGAATCTCGTTGAGCAGGGCGTGGGCCAGCCGTTCCTCGTGGGTGTCGGCGTCCGGCGAGCCGGGAAACGCACGGTTCAGATCGGTTTCGAGGTATCTGACGCCGGCGTCGAGTGCCTCCTCGTTTGCGACGATCAGCTTCACCGGTCGTTCGAACTCCAACTCGGCGTCGAGGATTGCCTCGATCGCACGCGGGCCACACGGCTCGTCGCCGTGAATCCCGCCGACGATGGCGACTTCCGGTTCACCGTCACCCAGCGTCTCGACGCGCATCTACAGACCGTACACCACCGTGATGTATGAAAGACGCGTTTTGTCTCTGCGACAGTCGTCGCCCGATCGACGACTCATCGTTTCTCCGCTTCGCCAGATTCCGTCCCGTCGGCGTCGTTTGCCCCCTCT
This sequence comes from Natronomonas sp., assembly GCA_040409725.1. GTDB lineage: Archaea > Halobacteriota > Halobacteria > Halobacteriales > Haloarculaceae > Natronomonas. The sequence goes on along the minus strand of JARWGK010000053.1, from coordinate 9,285 downwards.
CGGAGGTGTCCGGCCGCGACGACGGCGATATAAAAGAGGATCCCCGCACCGAAGACGGCGGCCGGAATCAGGAACACCCCGAACGTTTCGACGATCATACCCGTCGGTTGGACTCCAAAACATACAGGTTCTTTCCCTTCGACCGCAGAGTCGGGCCGTGTACAAGATCGGACACTACGGAGCCGCGCTGTTGTGTTACGCCCCGGTCGGTGTCGTCGTTTCGCTCGTCTTCGGCTCTGAAATCGCCGTTTTCCTCGGCGTCGGAACGGTTGCTCTGTGTCGAATCCCGGACTACGATCTTCGGATTCCGTTCGTCTCCCACCGCGGCGTCACACACACGCTGTTGTTTTTGCTCGTCGTCACGGCCGCGCTGGCCGTCGGTGGGCTGTTTGTTGCCGACGTCCTCGGAACCGATCCGCTGTCGACGGCAGGACTCGGCGCGGTCGTCGGGGTCGTCGCCATCGGTTCTCATCTCGCTGCCGACGTGATCACCCCCGCCGGAATTCCGCTCCTGTGGCCGCTGTCGGATCGGTCCTACTCCCTCGGGGTCGTGACTGCCTCAAATACGATCGCGAACTACGGTCTCCTGCTTTCGGGCACCGCTGCCGTCGCCGTCGCCTTCGTGATCCTCGGCTGATCGCCGTCCGCCGACCGGATCAGAACTGATACCGGCGGGCGTTGTCGTCGGTGTCTCCCGCCGAGAGGTCGCCGGCCATCTCGTCGTAGGTCATACCGGACAGATATTCGTCGTACGTAACGTCGTAACTGCTCCGCAGGTGAAAATCCAGATTCCCCGTGTCGACGGCCGTCTGAAACAGCGTGTGGACCGCCCGTCGCAGCAGTTCGTCGGGATCGTCGTGGTCGTATGCGCTTGCAAGCATCGCGAGTTCGTTCCGCGTCTCGGTGTCGAGTTCGACCGTCCGCTCCGGGTCGATGTCGCTGTATGCGGCTTCGACATCCGATCGAAGTTCCTCAAGTCCCATACACCTCCTCTGTGTGGCCCTCAAAAGTGCGTTTCGACGCCACAGAACCGTTGCCGATAGCGTCGCGTCCGGCTCACGGAGACGCCGTATCGGGTCACCTAAGACGAACCCACGCATAGCAGCAGCTAGTGAGTCAGGGAGTCATCGTGGCGCTTTGGGACCTGTTTCAGCTTCTGGTCGGCGATCCGTTCGCCGTGATGAACACGATCGGTCTGGTCGCATTCGCCCTCGTCGGAGCGTCCAAGGCGATTCGTGAGGAGTTCGATCTGTTCGGAATCGCGATCGTCGGGCTGGCGATGGCGTTCGCCGGCGGTGTAACACGGGACCTCCTCGTGACACGGATTCCGCTGGCGCTGCAGACGCCGATCGAAATCGCCCTCGGATTTCTCGGTGTCTTCCTGGCGATTGGACTTCGGGTCGTCCTGCAGTCGCCCGACGAGCATCCGATCACGCTCGTTGCGGATGCGATCGGCCTCGCAGCCTTTGCGACGACCGGTGCGATCGTCGCAACCGAAGCGGGCGTCTCCCCGTTCGGCGTCGTCGCGATCGCGACCATCAACGCGGTGGGTGGCGGTGCGTTTGCCGACATTCTGCTCGATCGCTCGCCGTTTATCCTGTTCGACGATTTTTATGCGAGTTGTGCCGTCTTCGGCGGCATCGCCTACCTGCTGGCTGATTTCCTCGGGGCGGCCGGAGGGACGGCCGCAGCGGTCTGTGCCGCCGTCACCGTCGGGATTCGGCTGATCGCGGTGACTCGGGGCTGGGAACTGCCGACCGTACAGGGGTTGGGACTGACCGAGCGCTAGACGGGTACGACACGTGCCGTCTTTCGGCCGCCGTACCGGCGGCGCGTGGAACGGTTCGAGAATCAGTCGGTCTCGTCGTCGGCCTGCTGTTTGAGCCACTCGTCGAGACAGTCACGGATCGCTGCCTCGCGGTTGTCGCGGTGATCGACAAACGCCTTCTCGTCGAGTGCTTCGATCGTCTCCTCGTCGAAGGTGACGGTGACCGTTTCGAGGTCGATCGTGCGTTCGTTCACTCGCGACACTCGGTGTGGGGCGGATAAATATCCCTGTCAGACGGCCGTCACCGGCGCGTCATCCGTGCAGTTCAGCGTCGCGACAGACGAACCGACGGATGGATTGTGCGCTCGATCGAGATCACACGCCGCCCGATCCCCACTCCTCTCGTGTGTATGCCATCTCCCAGAACTGGTATTCGAGTCGGGCGCTGGTCAGGAACGCCTCACGCATGGCCTCGTGTTCGCCCGGATACTGTGTTCCACACCGGTCGACGAAGTCACGCATCAGTTCGACGACGTCACGGAACTCGTCGCTCGTGTACATCTCGATCCACGGCGTGTACCGGTGCTCCTCCGTGGCGAGTTCCGCGGTGTGTTCCCCGATGTCGAGAAAGCCCTGCCCGCACGGAAACAGTGCTGCGCTGATCTCCGCGATCGAGCCCTCGTAGGCGGTCCGGATCAAGAAGTTCGTGTACGCCTCGCAGGTCGGTGACTTCTGGACCGCCTCCAGTTCCTCCCGCGTGATGCCGTACTCGGCGGCGAACTCGCGGTGGAGATCCATCTCGTGGCTGAGGGTGCTGTGAGCGATGTGCAGCAGGTCCGTCATCGTTTCTTCGTCCCGCGCCTTCGCTCCCGCGATAGCGAACAGTCGGGCGTAATCGAGAAGATACCGGTAGTCCTGTTTGATCCAGTAGCGGAACGCCTCCTCATCGAGCGTTCCCCCGGCGAGTTCCTGCACGAACGGGTGCTCCTTCTGTGCCGTCCAGATTTCAGCGCCTTCGTCGAGCAGTTCGTCGCTGTATGCCATCGTACCTTCTTATATCAGTTCCTCAGTGATATGTGTTGGTGATATAATCGAATTATATTTTCGTGTCAGTCTTCCGGATTCGTTGAGACCTTGCGCGAGGATATGTTTCAGCGGCTGTTTACCGGATCGTGCGCACGTTACATTTTTTTTGCTGTAGGTGCTCGAAGATCCGTTAGCTCTCGTCGCTCACCGGAGGATCCTCGGCTTTATTCGCCCTCTCCGCTATCTGGCGGTCCGCTTTCCTCATCCTCGCCGGGCTCGTCATCGTCATCCTCATCGTCGTTCTCATCGTCGTCGTCACCCTCGCCCGATTCCTCACCGGCATCGCTGTCCGAGTCAGTCTCGGCACGCCGTCCGACATCGACATCTCTGCCGTTTACACCACTTCCGTCAATGACCGGGAGCAGGTTGTACTCTGTACCGCGGCCTCTCTGGACCACGTTGATGTCGAAGACGAACTCAAGCGGTTCCTCGGCCACAACTTCGAACTCCGAGGTGAGCTGGAGTTTCTCGCTCGGCACCATCACATCAGCCGACTCACCATCGGTCAGGGTTGCGTCAACGCTATCGACGTGTAGCTCGACCTTGGTGTACGTGCCTTCCTCCAGCTCTCCTTCGAAGACGGGTTCGGCAACGTCCCCGACCACATCGGTAAGATCAACCGTCTCACCTGCGATGTCGAGGATGAACCAACCACGGCCATCTCCGTTGGTTTCATCGTCAGCGGTCTCTTCGTTTGCTTCGCCTTCGTCGGATTCGTCTTCGCCGGATTCGTCTTCGTCAGGCTCATCGGCTTCGTTACCGGTGCTGTCAGCGGTGGCTTCATCATCCGAATCGTCGCTGGAGTCCGCCTCGGCGCCGTCCTCGTCGACCGTGTCCCCTCCGTCGTCTTCATCGTCGACGGCGTCAGCAGGAAATACGCGAGCGTGATCGAACGTGACGTTCAGGCTCTCAAAGTCATCGATGTCCGCCGGAGCGTCCGTGATGAGCAACGAGAACGGTGCCGTTGCTGCTGTCGTCGAGTCGTCGTTCGAACTATCTACGTCGCCTGTACACCCTGCCAGACCAACAGCCGTCGCTCCCGCTGAGAGCGTGAGGAATCGGCGTCGGTTTACGGAACAATCCGGGTTGTGTGATCGCATCGTGATTCTTTCTAACGACGGGATCGTGTATAAAATGGGAATTCCGTTACTGCCATTTCCGCCGAGTTAACCCCATTTTGCTCCTGTTTTTTTGTTTGATAGGGCTGTAGAACCCACCTCATCCGCGGTTGCTCTCAAGAACTTGACCGCCTTCCACGACTGGAGTCGTGGGTTTTCGTCTCAAAAATCTATAACTGCCACCCATCCGTACCGGTGGCCATGGCGGATTCAGACGCTGGATCGGGGACAGTTTCGGAGGGTGATGCCGACGCAGATTCCGATCGCCGACGGGATCTCGGCGATGTCGACGGTGACCTCGATGCGGTTCGATCGTCGCTGATCGAGTGGTATCGGGCAGACCACCGCGAGTTTCCGTGGCGGGAGACGACCGACCCCTACGAGATTCTCGTCTCGGAGGTGATGAGCCAGCAGACCCAACTCGACCGCGTCGTCGAGGCCTGGGAGCACTTTCTCGATCGGTGGCCGACGCCCGCGGCGCTTGCGGCCGCCGACCGCGCCGATGTCGTCGGCTTCTGGAGCGAACACTCCCTTGGATACAACAATCGGGCGAAATATCTCCACGAGGCAGCCCAACAGATCCAGACGGAGTACGACGGCGCCTTTCCCCAGTCGCCGGCGGAACTGGAGGAGTTGATGGGCGTCGGCCCCTACACCGCAAACGCCGTCGCCTCCTTCGCGTTCAACAACGGGTCGGCGGTCGTCGATACGAACGTAAAACGGGTGTTGTACCGCGCCTTCGCGATCGCCGACGACGACGACGCCTTCGAGACCGCTGCGGCACGGCTCATGCCCGACGGCGAGTCACGGGTCTGGAACAACGCGATCATGGAGCTGGGTGGCGTGGCCTGTGGCAAGTCACCCCGGTGTGAGGAAGCGGGCTGTCCGTGGAGAGAGTGGTGTCACGCCTACGAAACCGGTGATTTCACCGCACCCGACGTGCCGACACAGCCCGATTTCGAGGGGTCGCGTCGACAGATGCGCGGCCGGATCGTCGCGACACTCCGGGAGTTCGAGACGCTCACGCTCGACGACCTCGGACCGCGCGTTCGAGTCGACTACGCCCCCGACGGGGAGTACGGCCGCGAGTGGCTGGAAGGGCTGCTCTCGGATCTCGCCGACGATGGCCTCGTCGAGACCACGCGACAGGACGGCGACGTCGTCGCACGGTTGCGCCGCTGAGTGCCCCCGGTGTCACAGAACGCGCACACCGAGTCCACTGGAGACGAGTTCGACCGCGAGATCCGCCGTCCGGTTGTGTGAATCCAAGATCGGGTTCACCTCGACGACTTCCATCGACCGGAGTGCGTCGGTCTCGGCGACGCGTTCCATCGTGGCGTGGGCCTCGCGGTAGGAGATTCCGCCTCGAACCGGCGTCCCGACACCCGGGGCCTCGTCCGGATCCACGACGTCCATGTCGAAGCTCACGTGGAGGTACTCCGCGTCCGCCAGGACCGTCTCCAGTGCCTCCTCGACGACGGGGACGAGTCCACGGGAGTCGATGTCGCTCATCGTGTACGCAGAGACGCCGGACTGTTTGATCGTCTCCCGCTCGCCGTCGTCGAGGTCGCGGAGCCCGACCATCGCAATCTGGTCGGCGTCGATGTCGGCATTCGCCCACGAGGTGTCGGCGAAGGAGCCGATCCCGAGCACCGCCGCAAGCGGCATTCCGTGGATGTTCCCACTCGGCGAGGTCACCGGCGTGTTGAAGTCGCCGTGTGCGTCGACCCACAGCACACCCACGTCCCTGTCTTCTGTGGCTCCGCCGATACTTCCGATCGCGATGGAGTGGTCGCCACCCAACACGAGTGGAAACGCTCTGTCGTCGATCGCATCCGAGACGGCGTTTTCGACGCGGCGACACACCCACCGCGTCTCCCGGAGGTATTTGGCCTTGCCAGACGGCGGCGGATCGGCGTTTGGGTCCCGTCCCTCGGGGTGCGGAACCGGGAGGTTTCCCGAATCGTCGTAGGAGTATCCGGCGTCGCGAATCGCCTCCGAGAGGCCAGCGTATCTGATCGCCGACGGTCCCATATCGACGCCTCGTCGATCCGAGCCGAGATCCATCGGCGCACCGATAACGCGGAGGTCCATGAACGGCCTCGGGGAGAGACTCACATAAAACCCCAATTTCACCCGAAGAATTCGGTGGATCGATCCCAATCATCCCATGGATCCGGCGAGATGAAAAATAATCCCACCGGGGGTTTTATGAACTGAACTACGAAACATACTCGTATGTCATCAATCGAACTCACCCCGAGTCAGAAGACGATTCTTCAGGAACTCATCAACCTCTTCCGGGAGTCTGAAACCGCGGTCAAGGGCGAAGACATCGCCGACCGCGTCGACCGAAATCCGGGGACGATCCGCAACCAGATGCAGAGCCTGAAAGCACTCCAGTTGGTAGAGGGCGTACCGGGGCCGAAAGGTGGCTACAAGCCGACTGCAACGGCCTACGACGCCCTCCAGATCCAGGAGATGGATCAGGCCGCAGACGTTCCGTTCCGTCACAACGGCAAGCCGATGGACGACGCGAACGTTCAGGAGATCGATCTCACGAGCGTCCACCACCCGGAGCTTTGCCGTGCAGAGATCAAACTTCAGGGTTCGATCGCCGGATTCAGCGAGGGCGACAAGATCTCCGTCGGACCGACGCCGCTTTCGAAGCTCCTCATCGAAGGGGCACTCGAAGGCAAGGACGACAGCAAAAACAGCCTCATCCTGACGATCGACAACATGGAAGCACCGGCAGGCGACGAAGAGCCACTCCACTGATACCGTCTGTCCGCCATCCACCGTCGCTGTCACCGCAGTGTCCGGCGTGTGATCGTCCGCCGACGGCCGCATCGATACCACACGACCAGTAGAACTTCTCCGCGAAACGTTCCACGAACGTCCACGGACGACCGACGACTCGTTTCCCTCCTTTCGATCGGCGACAGCCGTTTCAACAGGTTTGTATCCGGGGACATCCCACTCTCAGATATGACAGACGATGTTGTCGTACTCGGGTCCGGGTACGCCGGAACGGGTGCGGTACAACGACTCGAAGAGGAACTCGACGGCGAGGCCGATCTCACGTGGATCTCTGCCGTCGACCACCATCTCGTGTTACACGAATCTCACCGCTGTATCCGTGATCCCTCGCTGAAGGACCGAATCACGTTTCCGATCGCAGATATCAAATCTCCGTCGACTCGATTCGTTCAGGCCCGCGTCGAATCCGTCGACACCGACGACCGAGAGATCACGCTCGAGGACGACTCGACTGTCAGCTACGACTACCTGCTGATCGGCATCGGCTCTCGGACCGCCTTCTTCGGCATCGACGGCCTCAGAGAGCACTCGCTGACGCTGAAAACCCTTCAGGATGCCCTCGACATCCACGACGCGGTCACCGAGGCTGCACGAGAGGCCTCCCGCTCCGATCCGGCGCAGGTGATCGTCGGCGGAGCAGGCCTCTCGGGGATCCAGACGGCCGGTGAAATCGCCGAATTCCGCGACACACACCGTGCACCGATCGACATCCACCTCGTCGAGGGACTCGACAACGTCTTTCCGAACAGCGATCCGGTGTTACAGGCGAAGCTTCGCAAACTCCTCCAGTCTGCGGACATCGAGATTCACACGGGAGAGTTCATCGGTGAAGTCGACGAGGATACGGTGTACGTCGGCGAAGACACCGAAATGCCCCACGACGTGTTGATTTGGACGGGTGGAATCACCGGACAGGACGCAGCAGAGCGGACCGACGTCGACAGAGACGACCGAAGCAACCGGATTCACGCCACCTCGACGTTCCAGACGAGCGACGAACGGGTCTTCGCCATCGGCGATGCGGCGATGATCGAACAGCCCGACGGCGAAGTCGCGCCGCCGACGGCACAGGCGGCGTGGCAGGCTGCCGAGGTCGCCGGCGAGAACATCGCACGGGCTGTCCGTGGCCAGCCGCTCGAGGAGTGGTCCCACGAGGACAAAGGAACGCTCGTCTCCGTCGGCGAGGAGGCCGTCGCACACAACGTCATCGGATTCCGCGCCTTCAGCAACACCTTCGGCGGCCCGGCGGCAAAACAACTCAAAAAGGTCGTCGCCGCACGCTGGATCAAGGACGTGGCCGGCCCCGGTGCTGCCGCGAAGGCCTACCCCGACATGTGAGGGTTTCGAACGACCCGATCCCTTTTAAATCATTTTCAGTGGACAGACCGTTCGAGTCTCCGAGAATCTCACGTCGTTCGATTCTCGCAAGCCAGGGGAGGGATTTGAATCACGGTCGCAGCAAAGCTGCTCTCTGGTTCAAATCCGCTGGCTCTTTCGTCTCGCTTCGCTCGACAAAAAGAGCCAGGGGAGGGATTTGAACCCCCGAACTCCCGATTACAAGTCGGGTGCTTGAACCACCCAAGCTCCCCTGGCACGTCCGACGGTTATCGCTCCTCTGTCCTTAGGGTGTCGCTTTCCGTCGAGTCCTCCCGATCGAGTTGCCGCTCCATCTCGACCCGGTGTGAGCTGTAGCCGTGTCGCCGGTAGAACCGTCGAGCAGCCTCGTTTTCCGCCATCGCCTCGAGGGCAATCGCGTCGACACCACGGTCGCTCAGTGCCGTCTCTGCGGCCGCAAGCAGCGCCGATCCGATCTCCCGATTCCGGGCCGACTCGACGACGTAGATGTTGTGGACGACGCCACGGGTGACGGCCTGTCTGTAGGACTCCGACTCGAGGCCGAAGGTGACGAACCCGACGATCGATCCGTCGGCTCGGGCGATTCGGACCGTCCCCGCGACGACGTGCTGGCTGATCTGCCGCTCGATGCGGTCGCGGTTTGCCTCGGCCAGCAGGTGTGAGCCGTGAGCCCGCTGTCCGTCGGCAAGTTCGACCCACAGCGCCGCGATCGAATCGACCGCGTCCTGTTCCGGCTGCTCGATGCTGAACCAGTCGTCGTCCGTCGTCATTCTTCGAGAGCGGCGACCGCCGGAAGGGTATCGCCGGTGAGCATTCGGAGCGCTGCGCCGCCGCCGGTCGAGACGTGACTGAAGCCGTCGACCCCGAGTTCCCGGATGGCGGCAGCGGTGTCGCCGCCGCCGACGATGCTTCGCTCGGCTCGTGTCGCCGCGCGATACAGCTCCCTCGTCCCGAACTGGAACTGTGGTTTCTCGAAGACACCTGCCGGCCCGTTGAGGATCGCCGTTCCGGCGTCCTCGAGCATCTCGGCGTAGGCAGCGATCGTTCTGGAACCGATATCTTCGGCCGGTTCGGCCGCCGGGAGCGCAGACAGGTCGACCTCGATCCGCTCGCCGTCGCGGCTCACCGCGACGTCAC
>JARWGK010000052.1:0-13111 GCA_040409725.1 Natronomonas sp. | reverse complement strand
GTGCATCGGTTATGACTCACGCTGTTCGATAAGCTCGTCCAGTTTCTCTTGGACGAAAGAGGAGAGGTTCAAGTGGTTCTCCTCGACCCACTCGGCTTGGTCTTCACGGATTGTGATGTTCTTCCGTTCCACGGTGTGTATTATGCGTATTATATGTATAAATGTATCGGAACGGTGGGCCTGTGGGACAGTATCAAAAGCAGTGTATGCAAAACGATGACGGCGGTGTATCCCCTCCCTACTGCGCTACTTGCTTCGCTGCGTTGCTCCTTGAGGAAGGGGGCTTACCGCCTGCAATTAGCTAACACCGGAGAATGAAGTAATTTTGTGCACAAGTTATTGCCTCGTTAAATACATACGGGACTGTGAAAGCCGTCCAATTCGACGAACACGGCGGAAGAGACGTTCTCGAATATGCATCGATCGACGAACCAGAGATCGGTCCGGATGAAGCCCTGGTCGAAATAAAGGCAGGTGCGCTGAATCATCTGGACGTGTTCACGCGGGAGGGACTGGGCGCACTCGGGCGTCTGGAGCTCGAGTTGCCGCACATCCCCGGGAGCGACGCTGCGGGAATCGTTCTGGAGGTCGGCAACGAGGTTGACCGATTCGAATCCGGCGACCGAGTCACCGTTACGCCGGCGTTGGCCTGTCGCAGCTGTGAACACTGCCGGCACGGTGATCCGTCGATGTGTAACGACCTCCAGATCATCGGCGAGCACGTCCGTGGCGTCCACGCCGAGAAGGCGGCCGTTCCGGCTGCAAACCTCGTTTCTGTCCCAGAGGACGTCGACTGGGAGACAGCCGCCGCCGCGCCGCTGGTTTTTCAGACTGCCTGGCGGATGCTCGTCACGCGAGCGGATCTCGGTCCCGGCGAAGAGATACTGGTGCTCGGAGCCAACGGCGGCGTCGGCCACGCGGCTGTCCAAATTGCCGACCACATCGGCGCAACGGTCATCGGCGCCTCGACTGAGGAACACCTACAAAAGGTCGAGGAGATCGGTGCCGAACACGCGATAAATCACGAAGCCGAAGACATCACCGGCAGAATTCAGACGTTGACCGACGATAGGGGAGTCGACGTGGTGGTCGACCACGTCGGTGCGGCGACCTGGCAGGACTCACTGCACAGTCTGGTCAAAGGTGGACGCATCGTGACCTGTGGAGCGACGACGGGTCGCCATCCCGAAACAGATCTCAACGCCATCTTCTGGAACCAACTGGAAATCGTGGGTTCGACCATCGGGACGCCCGGCGAGATGGACGACGTCCTCGACCTCGTCTGGGATGGCGCCTTCCGGCCACAGGTTCGTGACACCGTTCCGATGAGCGAAATCGACGAAGCACACGAACTCATCGAGACTGAGGATGTATTCGGAAAGGTCGTCGTCGTTCCCGACAGCGAATACGACGGGTAGCCGCAGTTTCGTGGGTGAGACGAATTCATCGGCGTGATCCATTCGTGTTCGACCCGATCACTCCGCTCGGCCGTCTCCGAATCCAACGGCGGTGGCCTGCGGTCAGAAGATTGCTCTCACCGCCCCGACTGCGACGGCGACGATTGCTGCGTGGTAGATCAACGTCGAGGAGAACGCAAAGAACACGAGCGGCAGGACCGGATAGCGCGTTATTCCGGCCGGGATGAATATCAGTCCGCGGAGATACGGAACGAAGTTCGTCACGAAGACGCCGAGGCCACCGTACCGTTTGAACCACCGTTCCGCCTGGTCGATCCGTTCGGATGGGATGCGGATTCGTGGCGACGACTGAAGCGTCGACAGCCCTTCTCGACGGGCGATGTAGTAAATGCACAGTTGGCCGGTGACGTAACCGCTAGTCGAAACGAGGACGATCACCGCGATTTCGAGCCGATTTGCGGCGATGACCAGCACGTATCCGGGCAGGATCACCGTGGTGGGAATCGGTTTCGCGATGAATGCTCCTTTCAGTACGAAGAAGACGAAAAGCGCAGGCAGACCGACGTGTCGGAGCAGGGACAACGTCGTATCAGTGAGTGCCTCGAACATTCGGTATAACGACTGTTCGGCGCGGAGCAAAACAATGATTGGTTTCGATGTGCTCCGCCGATCGAGTTGATAGACGGCGTCGGCAGGGTCAGCGTTCGATGGGTCCCTCTTCGTTCGTCGTATAATACACCGTAGAAAAGGGCGAACCGTCCTCGAGTCGGCTTCGGGGAATAGACTCGACGTCGGACAGCGCATCTTCGACAGTATACGTCGTTGTTTCGGTGTGATGTGGAGCGACGACGACGAGTTCTCCATCGATATGGACAGCCAGACACAACACCGGTAGCAAAAAAACCGTCTCGGAATCTTCGCTCACGATCGTCGTTCGCTCCCGGCGTGTAAACGCCGGTTCCAGCGTGACACTGGTCTTCTCGCCCCACGTCCGAAACTGGTCGTAACGGCTGTGAACGGTCTCCGCAGCCTCCGTGAGCTTGGTTTCCGCAGGCCAACTTTCGATCGCACACTCGTCGACGACCCCTTGCCGTTCGTATCGGCGCACCGTCTCGATGATGCCATCGACGGACGCCCCAGTTCGCGATGCTCGCACGAAACAATCGACGGTTACTGACAGCTGTGATGAAGCCATCCTAGAAGTTTCTCTACCGCAGACAGCGCCAGGACTGAGAAAAAGCCGTATCCAAATCGGATCCCAGAAGAGTCGTCCTGCAGGTGACGTACGACCACCCGTGGTCGGATTTTCGAAACTGGGTGAATTCGTCGCCTTCACGTCGGCGATACACCATCGCTTCCGTCTGTTTCGGCACCGTCTGTTTCGGAACCGAAATACGACGATTAGTCATTGAGGATCAATTCTTTTTCTGTGGGAGACGAGACGTGTTGTATGATTACGATTCTCCGCCGGGTGGGCGAGCGATTTTCGGACCTCTCCGAGCGGTTCATTCCCGATCCATACGTTATCGCCATCCTGTTGACGTTCGTCGCCGTCGGGGCCGCCCTCGCATCCGGCGCAGGACCACAGCAGACGCTCCGTTCCTGGAACAACGGCGTCTGGACGCTGTTGCCGTTTATGGCCTCTATCGCCGTTTTGCTCATGGCCGGCGACGCCATCGCCAAATCACCCCGGTTCACCACACAGCTGGAGAAGCTGGCACGGATTCCCAGTTCACAGTTCACCGCGGTCTGGTTCGTCGGATTCGTCGCCATGGCCGCCGCCATCGTCTCCTGGGCCATCGGGCTGATCGTCGGTGCAATCATGGCAAAGCGCGTCGCCTACGAGTGTCGAAGGCGGGACATCGAGGTTCATTATCCGCTGTTGGCTGCCGCGGGCTATACGAGTCTCATGGTGTATCACGGCGGGTTGACCTCCTCGGTGAGTCTGATGATGGCCGACGCCTCGCTCATCCCTGGCACCTGGGCGCCCGAGTACCGACAGGCGATCCCGATCGATCAAACCATCGGCAGCCTTCCCAACATCGTGACGACCGGATCGCTTCTGATCGTGATCCCGGTCGTGATGGGGTTGCTGCATCCGACCGACGACATTCGTGAACTTCCGACGACGGCCTACCGGAAGATCGACGCGGCCGCCGACCCGGAGGCTGTCGATACGGCAACCGTCGCCGACGGCGGACAGCCACTCGATGACGACCGGTCCGGCTCGACGGTTGCCAGTTCGTCGGGTGGAGTTGCCGACCGGCTCAACAACTCCCGGGTGATCGGCCTCGCCATCGCACTGTTTCCGGCGTACTTCGTGATCGATGCCTGGGCGATTCGTCCCGGCGGCATCTCGAATCTGACCCTCAACAGCATCAACGCGCTTTTCATCGCGCTTGCGATCCTGCTTTGGGTCCGTCCGATGGCACTCGTCGATCAGATGCGGGAAAGCGTCACGAACATCGCCGGCGTCATCTTTCAGTTTCCCTTCTACGCCGGCATCGCCGGCATCCTGACCGGGACGGGGCTTGCGACACTGCTCGTCGAGTTCGTCGGTAGCTTTGCGACGCCGTTGACGTGGCCCGTGATCGGCGTCCTCCTGGCCGCATTCGTCAACATCTTCATTCCCTCCGGCGGTGGTCAGTGGGTCGCAATGGGGCCGATCATGCTCGAGATCACAGCCGACATGGGGATGGCGCCAAGGGACGCCGTCCTCATCGAGATGCTCGGAGACCAGCTGAGCAACATGATCCAGCCGTTCTGGGCGATTCCACTCCTGGCGATCGCAAATCTGCGGGCGCGGGACATCATCGGTTACACCACATTGGCGATGCTCGTCGGCCTCGTCATCGTCTCCGGCTGGCTCACGCTGTTTCTGTCGGTGCTGTAGATCAACCCTCGAGGTTGTCCAGAAACACCTGCCCGCGCTGTGTCCCGTCCGAATACAGGCGATCGATGAAGGCTGGATCGCGGTCGAGCTTCGTTCGCCAGCTCAGGCGGTTTCCCTTCTGGAAGGGGATTCGACGGATCTCGGTGTGGGTGTATCGCTCCGGGAGGTGGCCGCCTTCGATCCACCGGTTGATCCGCTGCAGAAACCGGATTTCGGCGTTCATCGAGAGGTTGCCGGAGAGTTCGTTTCGGCGATCGCTGATCCCCTCCGGGGAGCGAGGGACGCGGTCGCGTTCGGTCGGATTGATCTTGATCAGCCAGATCTCGTCCGGATCGGGGATATCCCCGGCGTCCATGAAATCGACGATCGGCGGATTCTTCGAGAAGAGTCCGTCCCAGTAGTATTTGTCGTCGATTTCGACGGCGTCGAATATCCGTGGTTCGGCAGCAGAGGCGACGATCGCATCGGTCGACAGGTCGTCCTCTCTGAAGATTTCGAACTGCCCCGAGAGGACGTCGATCGCACTGAGAAAAAGCGCCGGTTCGGAGCCATCGAGTCGATCGGGAATCGATTCGAAGTCGATGTGGGATTCGATCGTGCGTCTGAACTCCTGTTCGCCCCACTTGGCACCCGGGGAGTACGCGGGGCTGATATCGGGCAGCGGCACACCCGCCCGCTGGAGTTCGATCCCGACCCTGATCGCGGTGTTTGCGGCACGGTGGAGCGGTTCGTTTGCGGCGAGATCCTTCCAGAAGCTCGAGAGGAGTTCGGCGGGCGTCTCCTCCGGTGTTGTTAGCCCGTACCACGCGAGGGTCGCACAGGCGGCCCCACCGGAGGTTCCGCTCAGGCCGAGCAGATCGTACTGCTCGGGGAATTCTGTCAGGATCGTATCCAGAACCCCAGCGGTGAATGCGGTGTGGCTTCCGCCGCCCTGACAGGCGATTGCAACGTCGATCTGGTCGTCTGACATCAGTTCTGTTTCAGTTCGGTGAAATATAAGTGTGGGTACCGACGCCCGTTATTTTTCGAGTGCGGAAACTGCCGTGTCCGTACACGCAACTATTCCGTGCGGTGGAGGGTCGGGTCGGTCCGGGGGGAGCCGTCCGATCGACCCGTCTCCGGTTGCTGTCAGGCGAGGAACGCCCCTGTTGGGCCGATGTGGGGACATCAGTGTCGGTCCGAACACGGACGGCGGCGGGTGGGCACATCGACCGTCGTGGCTCCGAGTGTCAGGCCACGCTGAAGATCTTGGCCTGCAACGATCGTCGCTTGCCCTCACTACTCAATCGTCGGCCTAATTTCATACCCCAACCGGCTCACACTCCGGATGTCGTCGGTAGAGACACGTCGCCCGTCCGTTTGTCGTACCAGTAACCGTGGCGGCGTGGACGGCGAAACTGTCCGGTCGGTCACGGCGTCGGGCGTCGATACGGTGAGGTGTTCGTGGTGAGGACCACCTCGGTGATACAGCGACACCGGAAATGAAATACAAAAATTTGATATGATGGTCCCGTCGAGTGGTTCGATCCGACGACGAAGACCTTGCCACCACGCCGGTATTGTATCCGAATCTGTCGTGAATCACACAGTAAATACAGCTGATATTTTGTCCACCAGCGTGGGTTGATAATCAGATGACGCGGCGGCAGACAGGTCCCAAATTCGGATTTAAACGGCTTTCACGTGTGTATTTCAAACTGCTCATTCTTCGGGTGAATCGATCGATTAAATGTTAGATATCCTAAATTTAAGCGGAAGGTCACCAGGTTTTGGCCGTTCGTGGCCCCAACGGTTTTCCGTTGTGCACGTAAACTATAGACATATGTCTTCGACAGAAAATGTGGACAGCGACCTGTCCGCAGATGGGACCCTACTGATGGTCGAAGACGATCCCGATATGCTGGAGACGTTTCGTCTCTGGGTGTCCGACAGCAGCTTCACCCTCCGTACTGCAAAGACCGGGCGGGAGGCAGTCGAGCGGTTTTCCGAGGACGTCGACGCAATCCTGACCGACAGGCGATTGCCCGACTTTAGCGCGGCGGAACTCCTCGATCAGATCGACGAGGACACCGTGCCGGTCGCCGTGGTCAGTGCGCACCGCCCGGATCAGTATCTCGACACCGACGACGTGACGCTGTACCTCACCAAACCCGTCTCGGAGACGGAGATCTGTGACGCCATCGAGACACTGTTGGCCGATTGACGACTTCCCACGAATCAAGCCGTCTAACTCTCGGAGTTTCGAACACAGGAGGCTAGCACTCTGTTTGGCGCTCGCCGGCGTTCGGTTGGTCCCTCGACTTTGGCCTCCAGAAAGGAATCGGTACACTCGATTTGGTCCCAATCGCGGCTCGTTCGTCGCCCACAGCGAACCCCCCGGCCACTCACACGTGTCAACAGGCGCTCGCTTACTTAGAAGGAATTTCCCATCGTCGGTCAAAGCGCGATCAGATACCGAGTTGGGATCACGCTGCCGACCCATCGTTCCGATGTGTTCGGTCCGACTGGTGTCATCACCTCGACGTATTTATCATACCTCACGGTAACATGACAGTATGTTAAGGGAAGGCGCTGACAGTGAGGATACGACAGATTACGACATCGACGACGTGCTACAGCAGTTAGATCTGCTAGAAGAGACCGTTACAAGTGAGAAAGAACGGCGTGAGGTCCGTCGAACGAAGCGGTTGTTGAAAAAAGTACCCGGAAGCGACCGCATTCGGAAGTACACCTCACGGGATATCGCCGAGGGGTTCATCGGCGGGATCGTGTTTGCGCTTCCGTTGCTCGTCGAGGATGGTGTCTTCGAGATCGCCGAATGGTTCCTCGATTTCGACATCGGGCCGCTTCCACTGTTTCTCGGCATCAACACGGTGTTTATATTCACGTTGACCGCCGGATTGCTGTACGCGACGGACATCCGCGACGTACAGATCACGAAGCCACTCTTCGGAATTATCCCTCGACGGTTGCTCGGGGTACTCGTCATCTCCTTTGTCGTCGCAGCGGGGATGATGTACATGTGGGGCCGACTGCACGAAGAGGATCCAACGACGCTGGAACAGTTGAGCCGAATCACCGTTATCTGGGCTGCGGCGTCACTCGGCGCCGTACTCGCCGATATCCTCCCCGGAGAGAGTCAGGCCGAGGACATCAGTGAGGTACTCGGCGGCGAAGACGAGTAACGAACAAAATACACTCACAGATCAGGACGCTGCAAGAATCGAGTCCGCTGGAATCTCGATTCCTTCCCTTTCGAGGACCTGACGGGCCTGTTTTCGAAACCGATCCGGTGACGGCAGGCGGCCCTTTTGTTTGGTCCACTCGACGGCCCATTCGCCGATTTCGTCGAGTGACTCTTCGCCGGCAAGGCTCCGAACTGCTTCCAGCGTCTCCTTGTAGGCTGGTTTGTTCGCTTCGAACTCCTCGTCGGAGGGCAGTCGCTCCTCCGATCGGCAGGTCTTGAGCATCCGGCGCATTACGAACGGAATCGAGGCCATGTCCTTGGATACGCTACTGGCATGTTAAGCGTTGATCCACACCGGTCGATGTATCGGCAGCGGGACCGCTGTGCGTCTATCCTCAGATCGATCGCTTCGACCGAACGAATGACCCGACCGTCGTTCAGGAGAAGGACATCCTGCGTTCGTGCCACGGTGAAAACGGCACACGACAGCGGGAAACGTAAATAAGTGCGAAGTAGTGTGGGGACCGATGGATGCGGCTCGGTAACGTATACTGCAACACGCGACCGACTCAGCCGTTGTCGTGGAATCGACCGGTGTGGTGTCTCCGAACTGGCTGTGTTCGCCTACTTCCGACACCCAGATCGGCTGAGACGCGTCGTATCCAGCCCTCTTGCCCAACAATGAATCGAAATCTCAGCGTCGCGGCCGCCATCGGTGCCGGTGTGACCCTCGTCGCCGGTGTGGTCCCGTTCGTCCAGTTGATCGCACCCCTGATAGGCGGTGGCGCAGCCGCGTACTTCTCGGATGCATCGCCGAAGGAGGGAATCAAGGCCGGTGGAGCCGCCGGTGTACTCGCGTTACTGCTGTATCTTCCACTCGTCCTACTTGGCGCACTCGGCTTCGCGTCGGCTGCGGTGACGACATCCGCGACCGGTGGTGCTGCGGTCGGAGTCGGACTGGCAGCGATCCCGTTCGTGCTGCTTCTGATGATCCTCATCCCGACGACGAGTGCCCTCGGCGGCGTCCTGGGCGGCGTCGCAAACGAACGCAATCGAACGGAATCGAGGGACACGGAAACCGACGAGACTGAAGGCTCCGAGCCGCCGATCGAACGGCTCGAACGGCGATACGTCGACGGCGAAATCGAGGAGCCGGAGTTCGAACACCGACTCGACACCATCCTCGAAACCCGCCGCCGATACGACGAGCCCACCGACGACGAAACCCCCCTCGCCGAAGAC
Source organism: Natronomonas sp. (assembly GCA_040409725.1). Classification (GTDB taxonomy): domain Archaea; phylum Halobacteriota; class Halobacteria; order Halobacteriales; family Haloarculaceae; genus Natronomonas. Next base: position 4,371 of record JARWGK010000052.1, on the reverse strand, counting down.
GAGTACGCCTTCCCGGAGGCGCCCCCGGAACGAGAGTGAGTTCACACCCCGGGGTGGCCGGTCGACTGTTTGTATGATTACCCCCGATAGGCGGCATCAACCCGATTCCCAGTCGCAGTCGAACCCATCGCCGTGGGTGTGGGGCTGCGCATCCGGCAACAGCTCGATGGTACCGTCTTGCCGGGAAATACCCAGGCCTGCCAGTGGGCCTTTTGCAGCCTCTTCTTTCCACCTGGTTCGGTGAGTCGTTCCGTCGATGGTCGCCTCGGCCAGGTAGTCGCCGAACTTGCGGTCGAACGCGCCGACCGTTACCGTCTCCTCGTCGTCGATTTCTACGGTCGTCTCTACCACCAACTCGTCGTGGTCTTCCCGCCGACTCGAACTCGGGAGTCGCAGGACGCGAAGTTCGACCGTGTGTGCCTCTCCGGTGCTGTTCAGAAGGTCGAGTGACCGCATTCCCAGACTCGGTGTCGTCGGTGAGAGCGTGAGTCGATTGGTCTCACCGATCGACTCGGTCGTCGCCCGAAAGAACTCCCCCGAACGACGTTCGACGTACGTCGTTTCGATGTCGATTACGTGTGGCAGATACAGTTCGTCGTTCGTCTCGTACTGAGCGCTTTCGTCTTCGAGTGCCGTTTCGACCTCGTTTCGGGCCGGTTCTGGTAACTGCTCGATCCCGACCGTGATCGTCTGACACTGCTCGAAGTCCTCAGGGTCTCTCGGAGTGTCTCCGAGACAGCCCCCTGACAGGAACACGGGCACTCCTCCGAGGGCCACTATGAGCGTTCGGCGGGAGGCGGGCATACGTGGTTTACTGTACTGGTATAATAAAAGTCCATTTCGCAGGAGCAACCTCCGGTCGAGTCAAACCGGACCGGTGTCTCGGAGGCGACGACCACCCAGGATCGGCTGACTCCACCGTCACGAGACCCGCCGAAATCACCTGTGTGGTCGCGCCGCCGATCGATCCGCCCGATCGGCCTGTTGCATCAGGTCGTAGCCGACCCATCCGGCCATCAGTTCCACGAAGGCTTCCTCGGACTGTGTGAACGGTCGGTCTCGGTCGCGGGGCTCGGAGTCCCCGAAACAGAACGTGCCGTACACCTCGTCTTCGAGGAACACCGTGGCTCCGATGTAGGATTCGAGGCCGAATCGCTCGTAGGCGGCGTCTCCCTCCCAGCCTTCGATCGCCGCATGCTGGACGATCAACGGCTGCTGTTTGTCGATCGTCTTCCGGCAGTATGCCTTCGACAGCGGGCAGGATTCACCGGGCTGTAGCAGATCGTGTTTTCCATCGGCTGCGACGACGAGCTGTGTCCGTTCGTCGATTTCGGTCAGAAACCCGACCTCGACGTCCAAGTACGATCGGCCCAACGCGAGCAGATCGGTGACCCTCCTTTCGAACGGCTGCTCACGGTCGGCGGTGATCTGATGCATCTGCCGAAGCACGTCACTCCTCGACAACAACTTCAGTTCGGTGGAGTGTTCGTATTCCGATCCCGGCATACGTAAATATCATTATCGAACGTGTAAGTCTCTGTTGGCAGCGAGACCGCGCCAACCCCAGTTACCGGAGGTTTCGACATCGGTTGTGCATTCGACGCAACTATCGTGCGGTTCACTCCGTCGAGTTGTCGATCGACTCACCCCCCTCGTCGTACGGTCGCAGAAAGTACCACGCAGACTGCCCTCGGTCATCGAGAGTCACGAAGTCGCGACCGTCGCAGTCGGCACAAAACGGTGGGGCGTCGGGCCCGGCGTACACAGTCGCACACCGACAGCACTGGAAGAACTGTACCCCGAGCATACGTCGATGAACGGGTGGTAGTGATAAAGGTCTGTTCGTGAGTCAGACGGTCGCTCGGCTGTCGACCGTGACCTTTTGATTCACCCACCCGTACATCGGCCGTGAATCAGACCGCCATCCTCCACATCGCTGGGGCAGGTGCAGTCGGAGCCGGAGTGTTCGTCTCGGATCAACTGCTTACGATCGGGCTGCTCATCGTCGGAGCCCTCCTCTTCGTCGCCGGTATCGTCATCGCCCGTCGGGGCGACGACAGTAACCCGGACGTCGATCCGGTCGAGTGAGCACCGGTCGCGTCGATCCGCAGGCCTTCTCCGTTCGGTGTCACTGCGCAGCCGACGAACGGGGCCGCTCCTCGAAATCGAAAGCGACCGCGTCTGTGGTGGTGACCTCCGGAAAGACGAGGTCCTGGATGTCGGCGATGGGTTTCGACGCCGTTTCCTCCGGGAACGTCGTGTCGGACAGCCAGTTTCAACACGATTCCGCCACGAGAACTTCGACGTGACAGACGACCGCACACGCTGGAACGAGAAGTACAGCGGCGACGACGACTTCGAACTTCCCGTAGATCCGATTCCCGAACTCGAACGACGGATCGACACGCTGCCCGCCGGCCGTGCCCTAGACGTTGCGACCGGCACCGGACGCAACGCGATCTACCTCGCCGAACACGGCTACGACGTCGAAGCCGTCGATGTCTCCGATGAAGCCCTGAAGCAGGCAAAACACCGCGCCGACGAGCGAGGAGTCGACGTCGAGTGGATTCGAGCCGATCTCACTGACACCGAGTTCGATGTCGAGACGGACACTTACGATCTGATCACCGTGAGCTTCTTTGCCGCCCTCGACCTTCTGCCGGACCTCAAGGAGGCGCTTGCACCCGGCGGCGTGTTGGTGTACGAACACCACCTTCGATCGAGCGACGCGGTCGAGATCGGGCCCTCGAGTAAGCGCCACCGCTATCGATCGAACGACCTGCTTCGGGCGTGTCTGGATCTGACGATTCTCTCCTACGAGGAACGCCGTCGCACGGTCAACGGCGGCTCTGCGGCAGTCACGACGCTGGTCGCTCGAAACTCCGATGGCGGCACCCAGTCCTATCCCGACCTTCCCTGACGGTGCTGAGCGGCGACCTCAATCGGGCGGTCTCGGTGGCTGTACCCCTGTTTACAGCGGTAGCAGCGCGGAAGCCCACCCGTTCACGGGTGGGAGGAAGCGCGTACGCTCCGCCAGGTAATCCACCGACCACACCATTGCTGACTCTCCAACGCTATTGAAAAATATTAATAAAGAGTAGCAATTACTGTGACGTACATGGCGTGGGAGGTAACTCGTACCGTACGCGTCCGCCTCGACGTGCCCGATGACCGCAAGAGTGACCTCCACGCCACTAACAGCAAATTCCAGTACTGTGCGAACCGCGCGGCAGACTGGGCGTGGCGCTACCCCGACGAGGACTGCGTGACCAGCAAAAGCGAAGCCGAAGACGCCATCTACGACGACCTCCGTGATGAAACCGATGAGCTGCACGCGAATCTTGTTCAGAAAGCCATCAAACGCGCCACCGATGACATCGACAACTGCGTAGACAGGCTTGCTGAAGGAGAGAACACCAGCAAGCCAGAGTACGACACGTTCAGTATCGTCTACGACAAGCGAGCCGCAACGTACTACCGCGATAAGGTGAGCCTCGCCACTGTCAACGGCAGAGTCGAATGCGCGTACGACTTGCCCGAGAATCCCGACGGGACGCCGCACGGCGAGTACTTGCTGAACGAGGACTACTCGTTTTCAACCAGCACTGTCCACTACGACAGTGAAGCCGATGCGTTCTACCTGCACGCGGCGATGGAACGGGAACTCGACGTTGACAGTCCTGAGAAAGCCGAGCATTCGAAAGTGCTTGGCGTGGACTGCAACGTTGATGACCACACAACCGTCACCAGTACAGGAGCGTTCGTCGGTAACGCCGATTACCTCAATCATCAGCGCCGCGAGTTCGAGAAACGGCGAGCCAGCCTACAACAGACGGGCACGCGGAGCGCCCACCTGACCTACCAGCGTATTGGTGACAGGTTCGGACGCTGGAGTGAGAACTACTTACACCGCTGCTCTAATGAAATAGTGGCAGAAGCCAAGCGCCACGAGTGTACGCACATCGCGTTCGAGGGTTTAGAGCAGATTCGAGAACGCATTAGCGACGGGAAGAAGTTCCAGCAGTGGGCGTTCAACACACTCCAGAAGATAGTCGAGTACAAGGCTAGCGAACACGGCATCGCCGTGGCGACGGTAGAGCCATCGTACACGAGTCAGCAATGCTCGAAGTGCGGGTGTACGCTCGAAGAAAACCGCGACAGCCAACACTTCGAGTGCTTAGACTGTGGGTACACGGCGAACGCGGATTACAACGCGGCGAAGAACGTGGCGCGGAAACTTGCGTTGAAGCTCCAGCAGGGGCAGAAGTCCCTTGCTGGAGGGGCGTTCTGTCAGTACGCCCTGAAGTCAGGGGTGATGACCGTGAACGCTACTGAAGTGGCGTCCGACACTCCCGTGTCGGCAGAACGAGA
>JARWGK010000051.1:0-13310 GCA_040409725.1 Natronomonas sp. | reverse complement strand
CGACGCCATCGCGGCAAAGCGGACGGAATCGAAGACGTCCGGCGACGCCGAGGTCCAGCGAACGATGATGCAACTCCTCTCGGAGATGGACGGCTTCGACAACCGTGGCCAGATTTCGATCATCGCGGCGACGAACCGCTTCGACATGCTCGATCGGGCGATCCTCCGCCCCGGCCGCTTCGACCGCCTCATCGAGGTGCCCGAACCGAACGTCGAGGGGCGCGAACAGATCCTTCGCATCCACACCCGTCGCATGAACGTCGCCGACTCGGTCGATCTCGGGGAACTGGCCGGAGAAACCGAGGGGTACAGCGGCGCCGAACTGGAGAGTCTCGCCACCGAGGCCGGGATGTTCGCCATCCGTGACGGCCGAACCACCGTCCGTCGTGAGGACTTCGACGAAGCGATCGAGAAGGTGTCACAGGAAGAATCCGCCGGCGTGCCGGTCGCGTTCTACTAGTCGGCTCCCCGCCTCGAAACACTACCCTTTTCACGCTGCTGGCGAAAACAGACGGTATAATGGGCCGACGCAAGAAGATCGTACAGGAGTGTGAGCGGCTGATGGACACTCCGGAGAATATCCGGAATATCGCCATCGCCGCCCACGTCGACCACGGCAAGACGACACTGACCGACAACCTGCTTGCGGGTGCGGGGATGATCGCCGACGAGAGTGCCGGCCAGCAGCTGGCGATGGACACCGAGGAGGACGAACAGGAGCGTGGGATCACCATCGACGCGGCGAACGTCTCGATGACCCACGAGTACGACGGCAAAAACCACCTCATCAACCTCATCGACACGCCGGGCCACGTCGACTTCGGCGGTGACGTGACCCGCGCGATGCGGGCCGTCGACGGCGCGCTCGTCGTCGTCGACGCCGTCGAGGGTGCGATGCCACAGACCGAGACGGTGCTGCGGCAGGCGCTCCGAGAGGGCGTCAAGCCGACGCTGTTCATCAACAAGGTCGATCGACTCATCTCCGAGCTACAGGAAGGACCCGAGGAGATGCAACAGCGGTTGCTCGGCGTCATCTCCGACGTCAACGACCTCATCCGAGGGATGACGGAGGAGATGGACGACATCGACGAAGACTGGACGGTTTCCGTCGAGGAAGGCACCGTCGGATTCGGCTCCGCGCTGTACAAGTGGGGTGTCTCGATGCCGTCGATGCAGCGCACCGGCATGGACTTCGGGGACATCATGGAACTCGAACGGGCCGACAAACGGCAGGAGCTCCACGACCGGACGCCGCTTGCCGACGTCGTCCTCGATATGGTCTGTGAGCACTTCCCGAACCCGATCGATGCACAGCCTCACCGCATCCCCCGAATCTGGCGCGGCGACGCCGATTCGGAACTCGCCGACACGATGCGGATGGTCAACGAGGACGGCGAACTCGTCATGATGGTCACCGACATCGGGATCGATCCTCACGCCGGTGAGATCGCCGCCGGTCGTGTCTTTTCCGGCACCATCGAGAAGGGCCAGGAGCTGTACGTCTCCGGCACGGCCGGCAAAAACCGCGTCCAGAGCGTCGGCATCTACATGGGCGGCGAACGCGAGGAGGTCGAACGCGTTCCGGCCGGCAACATCGCCGCCGTCACCGGCCTGAAGGACGCAATCGCCGGCTCGACCGTCTCCTCCGTGGAGATGACGCCCTTCGAGTCCATCGAGCACATCTCCGAGCCGGTCATCACGAAGAGCGTCGAGGCCCAGTCGATGGACGACCTGCCGAAGCTCATCGAGACGCTCCAGCAGGTCGCAAAGGAGGACCCGACGATCAAAATCGAGATCAACGAGGACACCGGCGAACACCTCATCTCCGGGCAGGGCGAACTCCACCTCGAGGTCATCACCCAGCGCATCGAGCGCAACCAGGGCATCCCGGTCAACACCGGCGAACCGATCGTCGTCTTCCGTGAGGCCCCACAGTCCGAGAGCCGCGAGGTCGAAGGCCGCTCGCCGAACAACCACAACCGCTTCTACATCACCGTCGAGCCCCTCGACCAGGACATCATCGACGCCCTGAAGCTGGGTGAAGCGTCGATGGACATGCCCGAACTGGAGCGCCGTGAAGCGCTGCAGGAGGCGGGAATGGACAAGGACACCTCACAGAACGTCGAGGACATCATCGGCACGAACGTCTTCATCGACGACACGAAGGGAATCCAGCACCTCAACGAGACGATGGAACTCGTCATCGAGGGGCTGGAAGACGCGCTGAACGACGGCCCACTCGCCGCCGAACCCGTCGAGGGCGCACTCGTCCGACTCCACGACGCCCGACTCCACGAGGACGCCATCCACCGCGGTCCGGCACAGGTGATCCCCGCGGTCCGGCAGGCGGTCCACAACGCGCTGATCGACGCCGAGATCAAACTCCTCGAACCGATTCAGGAGGTCCGCATCGACGTGCCGAACGAACACATGGGCGCCGCCTCCGGCGAGATCCAGGGCCGCCGTGGCCGCGTCGACGACATGTATCAAGAGGGCGATCTGATGGTCGTCGAAGGGATCGCTCCCGTCGACGAGATGATCGGCTTCTCCTCGGACATTCGCTCCGCGACCGAGGGCCGTGCCTCCTGGAACACCGAAAACGCCGGCTTCCGCGTGATGGCCGACAACCTCCAGCCCGAGACGATCCTCGAGATCCGCGAACGCAAGGGCATGAAGACCGAGTTGCCCGAGCGGGTGGAGTACTTCTAACGACCTTTTTTCTGCGGGGGGTCGCCGGGGGCGACCCCCGCTTGAAAAAACGTCGATGAAAAAAGGCCGGCGACTCAGCCCTTCGGGCTTCGTCGCCGGATGCTATTCTTCGTGCTACCGCCCCGCTACCGCATCCGCCCCCGCTACCGCACCGCTACCGCATACCTTATAATTGATTCCTGAGTGCAGCCGAAACTGTAGGCCCGAGACGATTCGCGGTGATCCACACAACAAAACGGTCCGAGGGACCGTCGCTACCACTTATAAATCGGTGGCTTCGGAAGACCGGCGGCGAGCATAAAACGACGAAACTGAAGTTCACCGCCGACCTGTCTTCGGCATGTCAGTCGCATACCAGATCGTCGACATCGTCGTCGCCGGCCTCTTGGCCGGGCTTTCGACGTTCCTGATCGCCGCTGTCGCGCCCGACGTCGCGGTGACGATGGGCGTCGTCCTCGCCTCGATGTACTACTTCTCGCGCAATCCGTGGGGCAGCAGTCGGGGCTCGGAGTACAACGAACAGATCGACGAGTTGTACGACCGCTTCCTGCCGTTTTGAGCCGGCACCGCCGTCTACCCCTCGTCGAGGTAGTGGAGGACGCCCCGAACGTTCATCGCCGTCTCCTCTCTGGCCTTCAGTTCGCCCCAGACGCCCTCGACGTCGTTTTCGGCGGCGAAGTGTTCGATCACGGCGTCGTCGTCTTCGAGTTCCGCACGCTTGTCCTCGACGGCCTCGACCCACTCGGTTATGATTTCGGCGAAGGTCTCCAGACGGTCCTCGGCGAGCGCCGGTCCGAAGTGACCGTAACAGATCGTCTCCGGATCGAGGTCCTGCAGCCGACGGACGTCTTCGAGGACCGCCTCGAGATCGAATCCCGGCGGCGGCGAGGTCTGTCTGACCTCGTCACGCGACGGAATGTACACGCCCGCAGCGTCGGCGGCGTAGACGGCGTCGGTGTCGGGCTGATAGTAGACGGACTGGTGGAACGCGTGTCCGGGTGCTTCGATCACCTCGAGACGGGTGTCCCCGAGATCGATCTCGTCGCCGTCGTCGAGTCGCTCGATCCGATCTTCGGGCAGCGGCTTCGGCTCGGTGTAGAACTGCAGTTGGTTGCCGACGGCCTGCTTCGTCCCCTCCCAGAGCCGTGCTGGGTCGGTGAGTATCTTCGCGGCGTTTCGGGGCAGACAGACCGTCGCGTTGGGACACTCCTCGATGAGAAACCCGGCTCCACCCGCGTGATCGAGGTGGGCGTGCGTCGGAGCGATCACCGCCAGATCGGCCGGATCGATGCCGACCGTTTCGAGTCCGCCGAGAATTCGCTCGTAGTTCGTGCCGATTCCGGTGTCGACGAGTGCCGGTCGCTCCGCGTCGATGATGTACACCGAACCGTACGCTTCGACGTCGTACATTCCGGTGTCGACGTAGTAGATGTCCTCACAGCTGCCAACGGTCGCCTCGAAGGTGTCGCCGATTGCCATATCTGCTCCGAGCGGGCGGGCATAAAAAAACCCGTCCGTCGGCGGCAGGCGACGCGTCGCCGACCGACATCCATTTCGGAGCGGCCGGCGAACTCGGTCGTATGCTATCCCGGCAGTTCGTCCGGAACAACCCCGAGGCGGTTCGTCGTGCGCTGGAGACGAAGGGCGTCGACGCAGATCTCGACCACATCCTCGAGATCGACGCGGAGTGGCGAGAGCTGAAGGCGACGGGTGACGACCTCCGCAGACAGCGCAACGAAATTTCGAGTGAGATCGGCGAACTCAAACAGGCGGGCAAAGACGCCGAGGCCGAGGCGGCCATCGAGCGATCCTCGGAGCTGAAAGACGAACTCTCCGCCGTCGAATCCCGTGCGGAGGAACTGGAAGCGGAACTCGAAGACGCCCTCCTGGAGTTGCCACAGATTCCACACGAGGACGCACCGATCGGTGACGACGAATCCGACAACGTCGAGGTCGAACGGTGGGGCTTCGAGGACCGCCGTGATCTCCCGGAGACGGTGGTCCCACACTACGACCTCGGCGAGGAACTGGAGATCCTCGACTTCGAGCGCGGCGTGAAGGTCGCAGGCGGCGGCTTCTACTTCAGCAAGGGCGACGGCGCGAGACTCGAACGGGCGCTGATCGAGTTCATGCTCGACATCCACCGCGAACAGGGATACCAGGAGGTGTTTCCGCCGTTGCCGGTGAACTCCGCGTCGATGCGCGGCACCGGCCAGTTCCCGAAGTTCGTCGAGGACGCCTACCGCATCGGCGGCGACAACGACGAACCGTACGACGACGACGATCTGTGGCTGCTGCCGACGGCAGAGGTTCCCGTCACGAACATGTACCGCGACGAGATCTTCCTCGACGACGATCTGCCGCTGAAGGTGCAGGCCTACTCGCCGAACTTCCGTCGGGAGGCCGGCGAACACGGCACGGAAACGCGCGGCATCGCCCGCGTCCACCAGTTCAACAAGGTCGAGATGGTCAACTTCGTCCGCCCGGAGGACAGCTACGACCGCCTCGATGGGCTGCTGTCGGAGGCGACCGCCGTCCTCGAGGCGCTCGGCCTCCCGTACCGCGTGCTGGAGATGTGTACCGGCGACATGGGATTCACACAGGCGTTCAAATACGACGTCGAGGTGTGGGCTCCGGCCGACGACATGGCCGATGGCCCCGACGTCGGAGGCCGGTGGCTCGAGGTCTCCTCCGTGTCGAACTTCGAGGACTTCCAGGCTCGCCGGGCCGGGATCAGATACCGGCCGGAGCGGCACGAATCCGCCGAGTACATCCACACGCTGAACGGCTCCGGGCTGGCGATCCCCCGGATCGTCGTGGCAATTCTGGAGTACTACCAGAACGACGACGGCACGGTCACGGTTCCGGAACCACTGCAGGAGTACATGGGCACCGATCGGATCGAGGGCCACGACCCGGTCGGTGAGTCTGCCGTCGGTGCCGGCCGGAAGGACTGACGGCACTCGACCGTCACGCGTCGGGGTGCATATCCGCCGCACAGATGCCGCAGTACCGATATTCGGGGTCGTTTTCCGCACCACAGCGCGGACACAAAAATCGATCGTCCGGTCGGTCGACGTCCCGAACGATCTCCTCGAGTTCGCTCTCACTCGGCCCGTCTAGCTGTCGAACGCCACCCAGCGTTCCGTCGAGTTGCTCCTGATCTCGGTTCACAAACAGCGGTGCGAGCAGCAACGCGACCGCGAGCAGTGCGACACCGGCCACGAAGAGGACGCCGAGTGCCATGTGTTACCGTAGATCCTCGATGCACTTCAGGCGTCGGATCGATCACGATCCGTGGACGTACGTCCGGACCGAGGCGACTTCGTCGCCGTCGAACTCGAAGGTGTCCACGAAGCGAAACCAGACGCTGTCGTCGCTCCGCAACAATCGCCCCTCCGCCGCCGCCCGCCCGTCGCCGTCGTACACCGCTTCGACCACGTGTTCGGTGTCGGGATCGGGCCGCTCCTCTCGCATGAACGAGACGAACGCATTCCGGTCTTCGAGCGTCATGTCGGGGCGATCGTGGACGAAATCGGCGGTCAGGATCGACCGAAGGCGCTCGTAGTCGTCCTCGTCGATGCACCGATAGTACTCACGCACAACCCGTTTTCGATGGCCGCCCATACGCCCGCTTGTCGGGGCGGACACATCAACCTCCTGTCCCATGATCCGGGTCGCGTCGCTTTTGCGCTTTCGGGTCCTAGCGACGGCGTGGAACTGCACGTCAGATACGAGGGCAACGACGACCCGAAGAAGTGCTCGGCCCGGAAACTGGCCCGGTTCGGGCTCGCGGAGTTACACCACTCTGCCCGAGAGACGCCGCCGGGGATCGTCCTCGATCCACACGCCGAGGTCGCGCTATCGCCGGCAGACGAGGCGGATGCACTCGTCGTCCTCGATTGCTCCTGGGAGACTGCCACCGAGGAGGCATTCGAACTCGATGGCCCGTCCCGGGCGCTACCCTTCCTCCTCGCGGCGAATCCGGTGAACTACGGGACGCCGTTTCAGTTGAACACGGTCGAGGCGTTCGCCGCCGCCCTCTGTATCCTCGGTCACCGGGATCAGGCCGAGGAGATCCTCGGAAAGTTCCGCTGGGGTGAGACGTTCCTGGAACTGAACGCCGAACCACTCGCCCGCTACGCCGACTGTTCGGATTCGACGGCGGTGATCGAGGTCCAGTCGTCGTATCTCGAGGCCGGATGGGGCGAGGGCGAAAACGATGGGATTTAACCGCTACGGCGTCCGAAGGTGGGTATGGCCAAATTCGAGAAAGCAGAAAGCCGAACGCTCGAAAAGATGATCTGCATGCGGTGTAACGCCCGCAACGCGAAACGAGCAGACCGCTGTCGGAAGTGTGGCTACGGAAAGCTTCGACCGAAGGCGAAGGAACGCCGCGCGGCCTGACTCGGCTTTTATAGCTGCCGTCAGCGACAGTGTCGCTATCCGTCGGGATACTTCGGTTCGCGTTTCTCTGCCCGTGACAGCGCCGTCTCGACGACGTCGCGTACGTCACCGTGGAACTCGTCGCCGTGGCCGGCGTACATGTGTTCGACGCCGTCCGGGATCCGATCGAGCAGCGTTTCGAGCGATTCGATGAGTCGCTCTCTCGATTGACCGGGCATGTCCGTCCGTCCGAAGCTTCCGTAGTCGAATGCTCCATCGTTGTGAACGACGACGTCGCCGCTGAAAAGCGTCGACTCCGAGACAAACGAGACGTGATCGTCCGCGTGGCCGGGGGTGTAGACGACGTCGAACGGCTCGTCGCCGAGGAACACCTGATCGCCGTCCTCGATGGCGACGTCGCGGCGCGGATGCTCGCCGTAGGCGTACAGCTCTGCGTCGAAGGCGTCGAGGACGGCGTCCAACTCCGCGACGTGGTCGTTGTGCTGGTGGGTCAGGACGACGGCATCGAGGGAATCGACCCGATCGGCGACGACCGTCTCGATGCCCGCCATCGCACCGGCGTCGACGAGCGCCGTCCGTTCACCGATCGTGAGGAATGCGTTGCAGGTGAAGGTCGCTGCATCCTGTGTCACGTTCGTTACGTTCATCTCACTCTCGATTCGACGCCCGACGGCTTGAAACCTGCCCGTCGCCCGACCGGCGGTGGGCTTAAGAGGAAAAATATCCAAAATTCGGTTGCGATGGGGTTCGGAAGCTACGACGAATCCGAACAGGAGAACCAGGAGATCGACACCGACCTCGACGACGAGGCAGTCACGACCGGTTCTGGAGAGGACGGCGAAATCAGATTCGAGTACGGTGACGCTTCGAGCGAGGACCTACTCGATCGGTTCGAGGAGATCAAAGAGCAGTGAAACACGGACGCCGCGGGCTGGGGATCGCCGAATCCTACCGCGGCGACGAGGGGGCGACGAGTACGCTGGGCGGAGCAGTCCTCCGTGCCGAAGGCACGCTCGAAGACGTCGTTTTTGAAACCTGTACGGTCGGGAGTCTCGACGCCACGGCGGCCGTCGTCGACTGTTTTCAGCGCCTCGATCGCCCCGACGTCCGGTATCTGTTCCTCTCTGGTGTCGCTCCGGCGTGGTACAACGTCCTCGACCTCGAGGCGATCGCAACCGCGGTCGATCGCCCGGTGTTTGCGGTCGGCTACGAGGAAAGTCCCGGGCTGGCGGCGGCGATCGAATCCGCCTTCGACGGCGAGGCGCGTCACCGCCGCCTCCGTCGGTACCGGTCGCTGCCGACGCGGCAGCGGTATTCGATCGACGGCCGAACCGTCTTCTGTCGGTCCGTCGGCCTCGACGACGACGCCGAGAACCCGAAGACGATCCTTCGGGCGTACGCCGAGGACGGACGGATCGAACCGCTTCGGGTCGCAAAGCGGGTTGCGAGCCGCGGCGACCGATTCCGACGGCGGATTTCCAACGCTTAACAGCCGGGGCGCCGAAGCGTCGGTATGACAGCCGACTCGCCGGATGCCGGAGCCACAGATCCGGACGTCGAGACCTGCACCCGCTGTCCCGAACTGTGTGACTCTCGATCGCGGATCGTAAACGGCGTCGGACCGATCGACGCCGAGGTCGTCTTCGTCGGTGAAGCGCCGGGTGAAACCGAAGACGAGCGGGGCGAACCCTTCGTCGGTCGCTCCGGGGAGGTTCTCGACGACGCACTGCTCGCCGCCGGCCTCGATCGCCGATCGGTCCGGATCACGAACTGTGTCCGCTGCCGGCCACCCGAAAACCGCGATCCGACCGCCGAGGAACGACGCAACTGTCGGGAGCATCTCGACCACGAGATCGCGGTCGTCGACCCGGAACTCGTCGTCACGCTCGGGAAGGTTCCGGCGGAATCGATCCTCGATCGATCCGTTTCGGTGACCAAGGAAGCCGGCGACACGTTCGAAGCCAGACTCGGCGGCGCTGTTCGACGGGTGCTCGTCTGTGTCCATCCGGCGGCCACGCTGTACGATCCGAGTCAGGCAGAGACTCTCGATGCGGCGCTCACCGAGGCGGCGGCGATCGCCGGCGTCGACAGCGACGGCAACGGCCAATCGAGGCTTGGGGATTTCTGATTTCGGTCCCGATCCGTCCGACAACCGCACACCGATGGACACTTGCCGACGGCCGGTAACGTCGAGGTATGACAACGGTCGAGGTGGCTATCGTCGACTACGGCCTCGGCAACCTTCGCAGCGTCAGTCGGGGGTTACAGCGGGCCGGCGCGACGGTGGAACTCACGGAGGACACAGAGACGATTCGGGCCGCCGACGGAATCGTGCTTCCGGGCGTCGGGGCCTTCAGCGAGGGGATGGAAAACGCCGGCCCGTACCGTGAGACGCTTCGTTCTGCGGCCGCCGAGGGACAGCCGATCTTCGGCATCTGTCTGGGGATGCAGATGCTTTTGACCTCCAGTGAGGAGGCCGAACAGGTCGGTCAAGGCGACGTCACGGGTCTCGATCTCGTTCCCGGACGGAACGTCAGATTCGCCGAGGGGCAGAAGATCCCACACATGGGCTGGAACGAACTCGATATTCGGCGCGATCATCCGATCTGCGAGGGCGTCGACGGTGAGTACGCCTACTTCGTCCACTCCTACTACGCGCGCCCGGATGACGACGAGGCGGTCGTCGCGACCACCGACTACGGTATCGACTTCCCCGCCATCGTCGCAAACGAGGCGGGCAACGTCTTCGGAACGCAGTTTCACCCCGAAAAAAGCGGCTCGGCCGGACTCAGGATCCTGGAGAACTTCGTCGAATACTGCCGGTAGCCCCGGACGTTCGGCTCAGTTTACAGGAGCAACAGGACGGCGATCGCTCCGGCGAGACAGACCCCGAAAACGATCTTGACGTAGGTGTACCACCGTTCGGGCGCCATCTCGTTTCCGCGCTCGAAGCTTCCGGGCCGGGTTGCCTGATACACGCCGAGGGCAAAGAAGGCGAAGCCGACGGCAACGAACATGGGGACGAACGGTTGTTGGCCGCCAGCGGCGTTTGCTGCCGCAGCGATCCCGAAGATGATCCCGAAGACGATGCTCGTTGCCCCTTTGAACTCCGCCCGCGTCAGGGTGACCATACCGAATCTCAGCCCTTCCGGGTACAAAAGTGTAGGCGAGTTCCGACGCCTACAGGAACTCTCGGACCTCGGAGTACCACATGTCGTGGTGGTCGACGGCGTCGATGCGCCGGGCGACGGCGACGGCAATCGTGTGCCAACAGAGTGCTTCCGGATCCTCGGGGTCGAGGTTGTACTGTGAATCCTCACACGTACAGCCGCCGTTTTCGACGACGTACTCCTCGGTGTGGCCGACGACGACGGTGAAATCCCGGTACTGCTTGACGCGCTCTTCGGCGACGGCGTCTATGGCCTTCGATCCGCGGTCGCCGTGGACTTCGATCAACCGCTCGACGATGTCACTCCGGAGTTCACCCGCCTCCTCGAGGTCCATCTGCCACTCCTCGACCGCGTTCACACCGGGTCGTTGTGTGCCGTCCCGCAAAACAGATTCGGTGCGTTTCGCTTTCCTCGGCGCCGTCGAACGTATCACTTTTCGGTCCCGGCCTCCGATCTGTGGTATGCAACTCCGGGAAGGCGGCGTCGAAATCACCGTTCCGGAGCAGCGCCGCGGCGAGGAGGAAGGAACGACCGACTCGGTGTTTTTCAATCCGACACAGGAGCTGAATCGGGACATCACCGTCGCTGTCCTCCGGGCCATCGACTGTGAGACGTACCTCGATGCCACCGCGGCGAGTGGAATCCGGGCTGTTCGGGCGGGTGCCGAGGGGTACGACGTGACCGCCTGCGACGTCGACCCCGACGCGGTCGAACTCGCACGGAAGAATCTGGCGGCAAACGGACTCGATGGCGACGTCCACCATCGAAACGCCAAGGCACATCTCCACGAACACCACCACGACGTCGTCGATCTGGATCCGTTCGGCACCCCGATCCCGTTCGTCGATGCGGCCGTTTCGGGTACCCGGGAGTATCTCTGTGTGACGGCGACGGACACCGCTCCGCTGTGTGGGGCACACTTCGAAAGCGGCGTCCGGAGCTACTCCGCCGTCCCGCGAAACACAGAGTTCCACGCCGAGATGGGACTCCGTGTCCTGCTTTCGGCGCTGATCCGGACCGCCGCCCGGTACGACGTCGCCGCCTCGCCCGTGTTGAGCCACGTCTCGAGTCATTACGTCCGGACGTATCTTCGGATCGACGGTGGTGCACGGAAGGCCGACGACCTGCTGGGTGAACTCGGGTACGTCGACCACTGCCGGTCGTGTCTGTGGCGGCGGGCGGAACGTGGACTGATCGCCGATCCGGTCGACCGGTGTCCGAACTGTGACGCCGACGTCTGGACGGCCGGACCGCTGTTTCTCGGCCATCCACACAATCGCCCGTTTCTCGCCGACGTGATCGCCGAAATCGGCGAGGAGATGGGCACCGCCGGCGAGGCGACGAAGCTTCTGACGCGGATCGAAACCGAACTACAGCAGCCGACACACTACGACCAGCATCGACTCACCGAACTGTGGGGCAAACCGGCACCGTCGATGGATTCGTTCCTCGAGTCGCTCCGGACGGCCGGCCACGAGGCGTCTCGAACTCACTACGGCGGAACGACGTTCAAAACGGACGCGAGCGTGGCTGAAATCGAGGCTGCGGTCGACATCGAGTCCTAGCCGTGGCGACTCCCACGGAATATATGTACCGGTCGGTCGTATCCGGGCGCGTGAACCGACGCCTCGACCGGGCGGTGACAGTTCTCCGTGCCGTCGTCGACGGCGCACAGTCGGACCGAATCACCTTCA
This sequence comes from Natronomonas sp., assembly GCA_040409725.1. Classification (GTDB taxonomy): domain Archaea; phylum Halobacteriota; class Halobacteria; order Halobacteriales; family Haloarculaceae; genus Natronomonas. The sequence goes on along the minus strand of JARWGK010000051.1, from coordinate 1,330 downwards.
TCGCCGCCAGTCTCGCCTACTACGCCTTCATTTCGCTGCTTCCTCTCCTGCTTTTGGCGCTCGTCGCCGCGTCGGTGTTCGGCGGCCCACGACTCGTCGATGCGGTCGTCACCGAGGTGTCGACGACGCTCGGGGCGACGGCGGGGACACTCGTCGAGGACGCACTCCGCGGTGCTGCAGGCCGCGGCGGCGCGACGGTACTCGGCTTCGTCGTCCTGCTTTGGTCGGGGTTGAAGCTGTTTCGTGGCCTCGATATCGCCTTCTCCGAGGTGTACGGCGCCCCCGGCCCCGAGGGACTGTTCGAACAGCTAAAGGACGCCGTCGTCGCGCTCGGAACCGTCGGTATCGGTGTGGCCGCAACCGTCGTCGTCGGGATGTTGATATCCGCCGCAAACGTCCTCGGGGTTCCAGCACTGCCCGGATCGGTCGGCTCGCTCGGACTGGTGGCCGGCCTCACCGTTGCCCTCCTTCCGCTTTACTACATCCTCCCCGGGCCGAAGATCCCGGTCCGGGAGGCGCTGCCGGGAGCCATCCTGGCTGCCGTCGGCTGGATGCTGCTGCAGACCGGATTCCGGCTGTACGCGACGGTGGCCGGGACCTACGAGGCATACGGCGTCCTCGGTGGCGTCTTGCTCCTGATAACGTGGCTGTACTTCGGCAGCCTGCTTTTGCTCGTCGGAGCGGTGTTCAACGCCGTTCTCGCCGGACGGAACGTCGCTCCGCTCGATGCGGTGGCCGGAGCGGAAGCCACAGGCGCTGTGCGATCACAGAGACCAATCGATTCCACACAAACCATGGATAGAGACGAACGAACTGACGAGGAGGTATCGGACGCAGAACTCCGCGAGGAGATAGCCGAGTTGTCCGCGGAACTCGACCGCTTCGAGAGGCAGGTCGACGAACGAACGCTGCACCGCGACGAGATCGAAGCCGACCTCAAGCGGTACGTCCGTGCTCGAATGCGGCGCGGCAAGGCCCGCGGCTGGGGACCGTATCTCGTGTTGCTGTACGGCACCGTGATGACGCTTGGTGCCTTCTTTTTGCTCTCCGGTGGGTGGGCCATCGCTGCGATGATCGTCATCTGGCTGTCGACGCTCGGCCTGTACGCCCTCATGCTGATCGTCGGTGCCACCGTCGGTGCCGCTGGCCTCCCCGGCCGACTCAAGGATCGCTTCGAGAGCCGATGAACGGCCCCATCGCCCGCCCTGCGTCCTCCGCCTCCGTTATCGCCCGACCACAGTAGCAGACCGACGCCACCATCGGCGCGTCTCCGGGCAGAGCTACAGAACGAACGAAATCCGCCCACCACCGACGGATCGCCGCCGTAGGC
>JARWGK010000050.1:0-13332 GCA_040409725.1 Natronomonas sp. | reverse complement strand
CCGTAGCGGCCGGGGACAGCGAGAAGCGACAGCGTCGCGGCGACGGCGCTGGACACCGCCGGCACGTACCCCACGATCGCCCCGGCGCCGCTTCCGAGCGTCCCGAGTCCGAGGAGTTCGCGGCGGGACAGTCCGATCGCTGCGTCACCCTGTGGCGGGACGCCATCGCCGCCGATCGCGTCGATCAACACCGGTGCACCGAACAGTCCGGCGAAGATCGGGACGAGGATCCCTCCGGCGGCAAGCGGCGCCGCCGGATCGACGTCGAGTGTCGCCAGGCCGAGTGCAGCGCTGCTCACGAAGGCGAAGGCCCCGACGAGCGACGACTTCGGACCGCTTTCGGTGAGGATCAACGCGCCGGCGACACAGAGAAGTACGACGGAGAGATTCGCCCGCAGCGTCGGATAGGCGGCAACCATCGCCCACGTCACCGGAATCGCAAGCGTGGCCGCAGCGACGACCGCTATCGTGCTCCCGAGTGCCGACAGCCGCAGCGCCTCCCGTCCGCGTCCCTCCATGACCATCCGGTGTCCGGGCAGTGCCGCGACGGCGAGTGCCGGATCCGGGACCCCGATCGAAATCGCCGGAACGATCTCGAGAAACGTGTGTACGACACCGGCGGCGAGCATCGCCATCCCGACGAAAAGCGGTGGCCCCGGAATCGACGGGGCGATCGCCGCGAGCAGAAACGCCATGTTGTTCGCGTGCAATCCCGGCAGAAGGCCACTCGCCGTCCCGAGTGCGATCCCGCCGCCGACGAACGCAACGGCGTACACTGTCGTCGGCACGGCGGCCTCCATCACGGAAAGATGGCCGCGGTATGGTATTTAAATAGCGGGCCGACACACGGTGCCGTCGCTGCTCCGGTGTGAATAAAAGAAGCGTCGTCTCGCGTTCGGCCTTAGCCGAACAGTTCGCCGAGGCCTTCGCCGCCGTCGCCTTCGTCCTCGTCGTCGTCTTCCTCTTCGGCCTCTGCCTCCTCGGCTTCGTCTTCGGCCTCGTCGGCTTCCTCCTCGGCTGCTTCGTCGGCCGCTGCCGCGCCGCCTGCGGCACCGGCGGCCGGAACGGCTGCGGCCGTGTCGATTGCTTCCTCGATGTCGACGTCCTCGAGCGCGGCGACGAGCGCCTTGACGCGGGATTCCTCGACATCGACACCGGCGGCCTCAAGGACGCCGGTCAGGTTGTCTTCGTTGATCTCTTCACCAGTCTCGTGCAGGATGAGTGCTGCGTATACGTACTCCATTGTTATCCAAACATATCTCCCAGGGCATCGCCGCCGTCACCGTCTTCGTCGTCGGTTTCGTCGGCGTCGCCGTCTTGTTCGTCGGCCTGTGCTGTCTCCTCGTCTGTGTCGGTGTCGGTGTCCTCGGCGTCCGGGGTCGTCTCGGGTTCCTCGAGATCGACGCCGCGAAGCTCCTCGGGGAGTGCTTCCTCGTCGTCGATCGCCGCCGCGATCGCCCGAACCTGTGAGTCGGCCTTCGCGACGAGGTCGTCGGCGAGGTCGGGGCTTTCGACCGCCGCAGACACACCGACTGCCTTCGCGTCGCCGCTTGCCTTTCCGAGCAACGCACCGGCCGTCGCCGCCGTCGGGTAGACGGCGTTGATCGACAGGTTGCGTCCCGCGGCAGCAGCCGACTCGATGTCGCTTCGGTACTCCTCGACGTCGATCGCGAGTTCCTCCGGTGCGAACAACACGCCGTCGGAGAACACGCTTCGGAGGTCGAGTCCGACCTCCTTCGGCTCGATGCCGAGTTCCGCGAGCACGTTCGCCAGATCGGCCGACACCTCCTCGCCGGCGGAAAGCACAGTCGAGTCTTCCATCACCTTGATCGATCCGCCGTCGATCCGGGCGTTTGCCCCGACCTGCTGGAGGTCGCCGACGAACGGCCCCGGATCGATTCCGGTGTCACCCTCCGGGATGACGATGTCGTTCGGTGCGACCTCGCCGGCGTTGATCGGTGCGGGCGTCTTCGAGGCTTCGAGTTGCTGGTACAGCCCGAACGGGTTGTCGTTGGTTCCGACCAGTCCGATCTGTCCGGACACGAACTCCGTGAGCTGTTCGAGCCCCTCGTTTGCTTCCTCAAGTGCCAGAACGATCAGCGTGTTCCGGGAGATGCGGATCTCCGCCGTCCCGTGGAGGTCACGGCGCATCGCCTGCAGTTGCCGGCTCGGAATGCCGGTGACGTCGACGATCCCGACGCTGTCGTAGCGGTCGAGGAACGCCTGAATCTCCTCGACTTCCTCACGCTTCCACTGTGGGATCGTCTCGGTTCGGCGTTCGGCTGCCGCGCTGTCGGCGCTCATGCCGGCACCTCCACGGCCGGTCCCATGGTCGTTTTCACGTATATGGCGTCGATGTTCTGTGGGCCTTTCTCCAGGTCGGTGTAGAGCCGACGGAGAATCACGTCGATGTTACTCGATATGTCGTCGGCGTCCATGTCCTCGGCACCGACGCGCGTGTGGAACGTGCGTCGATCCCGGGAGCGAACCTGCACCGTGTTCTTCATCCGGTTGACGGTTTCGACGACGTCGTCGTCGGGCTGCAGGGGCGTCGGCATCTTTCCGCGAGGACCGAGAACGGTCCCGAGATACCGACCGATGTCCTGCATCAGATTCGCCTCTGCGATGAAGAAATCGGTGTCGTCGGCCAGATCTTTCGCCGCGTCGTCGTCGTCTCCCAGATCTTCGAGATCGTCGGCGTCGAGCACCTCGTCGGCAACGTCCTGTGCCCGAAGCGCCGTTTCACCCTCTGCGAAAACGACGATACGCGTGTCCTGTCCCGTACCCGCCGGCAGGACGATACTCTCGTCCACGCGGTTGTTGGGGTCGTCTAGGTCCAGATCGCGCAGATTGATCGCGAGGTCGACCGTCTCACGGAAGTTCCGCTCGGGGGCCTCCTCGAGTGCGCGTGATACTGCGTCCTCTATCGAATCTACCATTGTTCACCTCCGTAGTCTGTGCCATTCGGCTACTACGGTGTGAAACAGGCTGTGCCTGTCTCATCGGAATTGAGGAGCAAGACCCACTTAAGCGCGTCGAACCGCGGCTGTGGCGGCTCCTCGCCGTCCGATGCGGAACGTTCAATCGGATGGGCCCGAAGACTCCGGGCGATGACGGTCCTCATCGCCTACGACGGCTCGAAGCCGGCACAGAACGCGGTCGACTACGCGATCGACGAACACGGAGACAAACCGATGACGCTGCTTCGCGTCGTCGAGGTCCCGACCGGTGCAACCGATGCGGGATTCGACTACCTGCAGGGTGAACTGAAGGAACGACGCGGTGAAACGAGAGAGAAAATTGCCTCGGAGATCAGCGACCGACTCAACGAGGCCGACATCGAGTTCGACATCCAGATCGTCTTCGGACAGCCGGCCCGCGAGATCGTCCGGTTCGCAGAGGAAAACGACGTCGAACAGATTATCATCGGCAACCACGGCCGCTCCGGCGTCTCGCGGGTGTTACTCGGAAGCGTCGCGGAGAAGGTCATTCGGCGTGCCTCGATTCCCGTCACCGTCGTTCGGTGAGTTTCACTCCAGAAACCGCTCCTGTAACTCCGGCGTCGGTCGCATACAGCTGTCGTGTTGGCCGAACCAGTCGTACCGATTCGCCGCCACCCAGTCGTAGATTCGGTCCCGGATCGCCTTCGGGACGATCGAACCGACAGATCCGAGCGACCACGGGAACCCGAGGTGGTAGGCGAGTCGAACCGCGGCGTCTGATTTCTCGTAGTAGGTGTCGCCTTCGACGAGGAGCATGCTCTCGAAGTCCTCCGTCGGCAGCCCGAACCGTTCGAGGAGTTCCTGTCCGGCATCCGACTGCAGGGAGGCGAACTGAACGACACCCTTCCGGTCGTGTTCGACGATCCAGCGAACGCTCGTCGTACAGAGATTACACACGCCGTCGAACAGCACGATCGGCTCCTCGGTCCCGGCCGCTATCGGGTCGTCGGCGTCGGTGTCTGTCACGCGTCGTCGTAGGGGCCTCGGGGTGAAAAGCGGTGCTCTCTGAGGCGAACGATCGGACCGTATCGATCACCGACGCCACTCAGTCCGGCCCGTACTCGTGGCGGGCGTCGTCCGATCGGGTAAAATCGTCCGATCTATCGACGACCGCCGTCGTCCAGGTGCCCCGGAGGAACCACGCCAGCCCGATCCCGAAGGACACCACGGCCGCGGTCGCATACGCCCACCACAGTCCGGCGACGCCCCAGTCGAGTGCGACGATACTCCACCCGACGCCGGGCACCGGGAGACTCCATGCGAAGGCCAAAAGCGCCGCAAGCGGCAGCCGGATCCCCCACCGGGAGAGAAGCGAGAGTGCGAGGGCGACCCTGGTGTCGCCGGCCCCCCGAAACGCCCCTTGTACGACCATCAGGCCAGCGAAGAAGGCCCACGAGAGGGCGACGATCCGCAGAAAGACGATCCCTTCCTCGATCACGGCCGGATCATCGATGAACACACCCATCGCCCACGCCGGAAACAGCCACACGGCACCGCCGGCGACCAGTACGAACAGAAACGTCCCGGCGGTCGCCCGATAGGTAACCGCCGCCGCCCGCTCCGGCGTCTGCGCCCCGAGGTTCTGCCCGACGCCGGTCGCCGTCGCCTGTCCGACCGCACCCGCAACCGCCCAGGAAACAGACATGAGCCGGACGACGACCCCGTACGCGGCAGTCGCCGCCGGTCCGAAGAAGGCGACCAACGCCGCCATCACGACGGCGGCAAACGACTGCGCCCAGCCGTCCAGCGTCGCCGGATACCCCACGTCGATCAGCCGCCTCAGAAGCGTCGGATTCGGCCACAGATCACCGACCCGAAGCCGAATCCCCCAGGCGCCCTTTATGAGGATGTACACGCCGACGACCGCTGCGAACAGCCGCGAGATGAACGTCGCCCACGCCGCACCGCGGGTTCCCCAGGCCGGAAACGGCCCCCAGCCGAGTATCAGGAAGGGGTCCAAGACGACGTTCAATCCGGCCGAAATCGCCACGAGCCACATCGCCGTCTTCGTGTCGCCGGCCCCCTGCAGCGACGCCCGAAACGCAAAAAACAGAAAGGTAAGTGGAAGCGTGAGCAGGATCACCTCGATGTACTGCAGGGCGTCGACGAACACCTGTGGGTCCTGGTCGGCACCGATCCACGCGAGCAGCCGGTGTCGTGAGAGGAACCCACCGACGGCGAGGACGATGGAGACGCCGGTCGCAAGGAGGACGCTCTGTCCGACCACCTCGTCGGCCCGCCGGTCTTCGTCGGCACCGACGTGCTGTGAGACGAGCGCAATCGTCGCCGCGGTCACGCCGATCGCGGTCGAGACGAACATCCAGCTGAGCGGAAACATAAGCGAGACGGCCGCGACGGCCTCGGGGCTGACCCGCCCGACCCAGAACATGTCGGCGAGATTGTACAGCGTCTGCAGGAGGTTTCCGAGGACGAGTGGCCACGCCAGATGGAACAGCTTCGGCGTGATCGACCCGGTCGTCATATCGATCCGGCTGTCGGCGTTCGACACGCCGAACTATCACATCCATCGACCGATCAATCCACCGGTGAAGTACCCCGCACACGGTGGCCCGTGGGACTCGCGCTGCTATTCTTTATACATCGCCCCCCGTTTCGGGTGGATGTGAAATATTCCTACCGGGATAATAAGTACCGGGGCGGGGTAGATGATCCCATCGTGTACTACGAGGCCGTGGCCGATCTGACCGTCGAAATCGAGGGATACGAACTGCGTCACCACGAGCGAGACACGTCGAGCGGCTTCACCCGGGCAACGACAGTCGTCTCGCTGTACGGCGACGGCGAGACCGGGCGGGGTGAGGACGTCACGTACGACGGCGACGCCCACGACGCCCTCCGGGAGACCACAGAGCAGTTCCCTCTCACGGGAACGTACACGCTGGATACGTTCTCCGCGCAGGTCTCGGAGCTGGATCTGTTTCTCGGCGAGAAACCCGGACAGTCCGTGTTCCGAAACTACCGTCGGTGGGCCTTCGAAAGCGCCGCGTTGGATCTCACGTTGAAGCAGGCCGACACGACACTCCCAGAGGTGCTCGGCCGCGAGTATCGTCCGGTGCGGTTCGTCGTCAGCACGCGACTGGGAGACCCACCCACCGGCGATCGAATCCTCGCGCTTTTGGACCGCGATCGAACGCTCGAGTTCAAACTCGACCCGACGTCCGACTGGAGTACCGACGTAATCGGCCGACTCGCCGACACCGGAGCCGTACGCGTTCTCGATTTGAAAGGCCAGTACCACGGAACGACCGTCGACCAGCCGGCGGATCCGGAGCTGTACGAACGGGTCGTCGATGGCTTCCCCGAGGCGCTCATCGAGGATCCGGCGTTGACCGACGAGACGCGGCCGCTTTTCGACGGCCACGAGGAGCGCGTGACGTGGGACTATCCGATTCGGAGCGTCGAAACGGTCGAGGACCTCCCGTGGGAGCCGGAGTGGCTCAACATCAAGCCGTCGCGTTTCGGCTCGGTTCGGGCTCTCCTCGATACCATCGAGTACTGCGAAGAAAACGGAATCGAGATGTTCGGTGGCGGTCAGTTCGAACTCGGCGTCGGCCGCGAGCATCTCCACGCCATCGCGTCGCTTTTCTATCCCGACGCACCGAACGACGTCGCGCCATCGGGGTACAACGATCCGGAGCCGCCCGAGGATCTGCCGTCGAGTCCACTCGCTCCACCGACCGAGCCACGGGGCTTCGAGTGGGGCTGATCCAGTGTCGGACGTACGAGTCGAATATCCGTCGGCTATCCGACCGGCGCCGTGTTCAGTGGGACCGACGTGCAGTCATCGGAACTCTTCGGTTATCAGCCGGTCATTCGACGAGTACCCGATCGGTGAGCCAGTAGCCGTCGAACGGACCCTCGCGTCGATCCGAGAGTCCGAACACGTAGGACATCGTCCGTCCGTCGGGGCCGGTGAGTGTCACACGCTGTTCGGCGGTGGTTCCCTCTCGTTCCATCGGTCCCGTCGTCGCCTCGATGTGATCGATCATCGGCGCGTACCGTGGGCCGGTGACCATCCGTACAAACCGATCGAACGGTCCGGTTGCTCGTCTGTTGGCTGGTGATGCAAAGTTGTATGCGGTCCCGATACCCGCGTTCTCGAACGGATCATCGTTGGTCGCAAGTGCATCGAGTTGCAGACGGACGACCCGTTCTGGGCCAAGCTCGGGGTCCGGCGTCGGAAGGTCGGCGATAGGGTAGTCGTCCGGCATCGGTGTCGTGTTGGTGGAGAAGGGTCATTAACCACCCGCCGTTTCGATACCGACGATGGCTATCGCTTTCGAGTGAGCCGCCGAATATTCGCGATCGACGCATACACCGTCGTCAGCGCTCGTCGGTCAGTGCCGCAACCAGGGCGTACATCCCGAAGGCGGATATCACGAGCCCGCCGAGTTGGGTGCCCGCGGTGGCGAGAAACCCGACGTCGTACAGAAGCGGCGCGAGCATGAACCACACCCCGAAAATCGTCGTCAACGTCGCCGCCGGGATCGACGGCACACCGTTTTTTCGGTACAGCTGGACGTTACGGACAGCAAATACGAGTCCGAGAACGCCACTCGTGACGATACTCCCGGCGAACGCACTGGATTCCCCTGCGGCCAGTGGAGTCACCGTCGCCAGAAGCATCCCGGCGACCGCTGCGGCGGTGGATCCGAGCAGAAACGTATCGTCCGGAGCAGTACCCATATCAGACAGTGTGCCCCGAGTAAAATCAAGGTCAACGTACCAGCAAGGTATCCGGCCGTCGGTCGGGAGTAGACTCTCAACGCGTGGTGTTTCTACATCGAACGGATGGTAAACGACATCGGAACGGCCGCCCCGGTCGTCACAGATCCTCGAGGGCGTAGTAGACCGCTCCGAGGAGCGCCCCGTAGACGGCGTGTCCGACCATACTCATCGGGTTGATGTCGGGCACCGGCGGGTTCATCGGTCCCATGGCACCGACCCACGCCGGCATCACGACCCACGCGAGGACGACCGTCACCGCGACTCCGTACACGATGCCGGCACCGACTAGCTTCTGTGCGGACGCGCCACCGAGTCCAGCGAATCCGACGATTGCGGCGAAGACGACGCCGAGGATCGCCGCGTGTGCCATGTGGATGGTCCAGCCGATACCGCCGGCCGGACCCTCGATGCCGTACATGACGGGGATGGCCATCTGCATGATGTTGGCCATCATCACCGACATCATTGCACCGAAGGCCAGACCGCCGACGAGGCCGCCGGCGACGCCGGCCTTCCAGTTTCCGGGGAGCGATTCGTCTCCGATATCCGCGGACGTGCTCGTTTCAGTTGCCATGCGATTAATAACTCGACAGAGAGCATTAATGAACTTGCGAGGATATGTGTCGGCGTTCCAAACTCCCCCAGAAGTAATATACCCGTTTCCCGATCCCCGGTCGACGAAACATATCCGTACGAACAGGAACTCACCAGTCATCCGTTGTCCGTAGCTTTTGGGGATTTTATACAAGAGTCGTTTCAGGCCTCGAGGATGGCGAAATTAGTCTCTCTCATATCTCTTCGGGGCCAGATTATCGAACGCCCACCGGACTTATGAGGAATGACAGACTGGTGTAAGATAGCGGTTACCACGACGCTCCGCACCTGTCAAGTTATGCAACTGGAACTTCCGGCCTTCGATGACGTTAGTGTCAACGAGGTATTCGCCGAACTTCCGACCCCGGCCACCGTTTCGATTCGTGGCGTTCCCGGGTCGGGAAAGACCATCTTCGCCGAGCACCTGATCGACGCGTCGCTGGCTGCCGGTCAGGCGAATCGCGTACTGCTGCTCGGTGAGACGGATGCCGACCGAAAGGTTCTGAATCAGGCCACCGGCGTCGGCGTCGAACTCCTCTCTGAAATCCCGAGTGGACGGCTCGCCGTCGAAGTCCTCGAGGATCCGGCGTTCCGTGCGGTCTGTCACAACGTCACCCACTACCCGGACGTCGATACGGTCGTGATCGACCCGATAGACGAGATTCCTGGGATGGACGCCGACCACGCCGACCGGCTGTTCACGTGGCTCTCGGCGGAAGTGGGCGTCTCTGTCGTCACCATCGGCGAAACCGAGGTCAACGGCGCGCGGTCCTACGCGGATCTGGCCGTCGACTTCGAGCAGCTAAGCGGTGCGGAAGACCTCTGGTATGCCGACGCGGTGCTCAGCCTCGATCGACCGGGGACGGCCACCCGCGAGACCCGCGCCTTCCGAATCGAGGGCTACGACATCCAGATGTGGGAGGCGACATGAGCCTCTTTGGGGTCAACCGGCGTCGCGCGCTGCTCATCCTCGCGCCCAGCACCGGAATCGTCCTCGTGACGTGGGCCCTCCATCGGCGATATCCCACGCTCGTTCCCGATTTCGTCGTCTACGGTGTCGTCCTCGCCTTCATGAGCGCCATCATCTTCGCCGGCATCCGCGACTGGGTGAAAGCTGGCCAAAACAACTCCCCACAGTGGTTCACCCACGCCGTCGACAGTCTCGGCCGCAAACACGTCCTCGGCTACCAGTACGGAACCGTCGACTCCAGTTCGGCCCGCTTCTTCAGAGCCCCGCCCACCTGGGCCGACATCGAGGAGGAGTACGTCGTCGAACATCCGGCACTCCAGTCGGTTTCCGACGACATCACGAGCCACCGCGGCGGCCTCGTTCTGGTCGAAGGCCCGCCCGCAAGCGGCAAATCGAGCCTCCTGTTCGCCGTCGCATACGAGATTCTCACGGACGCACGGATCCGGGCGCCGCCCGTCTACGTCCTCGAACTCCAGACGACCCGCCCGAGCTTCGATCAGCTTCGGGCCGACCTCGACCAGCTACCGAACAACGCCATACTGCTCGTCGACGACGTACACCTCAAGCCACGGGATCTGGTCGAACTCGCCAACACGGCGAAAAACAGCGCCACGACGTTCGTCTATGCGACGCGTCCCACCCGGAACTACCCCAGAGACCTCGATCATCGGTTGAACGATCTCGCCGGAGCGAAACACACACTCGAGGCGAGCGACGTTGCCGCCGAGATCATCGATCGGTTTCTGGAAACGCTCGACGTTTCGCCGGCGGAAAAAGAGCGTGCCACCGACCGGTGTATGCAGTACCGACACGACCTCTACGCGCTGGATGCCGCACTCCGCACCTACGAGACGGAAGGTGAGGTCTCCGATCGCGAGATTCACCGCTGGATCACAGACGAGATGCTCGCAGACGACGAGTACGGCGACGTCTACGTCGATCGTGGGCCGCTCGTGATCGCAATCGCCTGTCTGTATCGATTCGAGGTCGCCGTCACCCTGAACTACCTCGTTTCACACCTCGGGCTCCCCGAAGAGAACGTCCACGCACTCGTCGGGGCCGGCGAGATCCTGATCACAAACGAGGACAAGTACGCGCTTCACCATTCCTCCATCGCCGAGCTGATAATCGACGCAGCCCACGGCCCGGCGAGACACGACATTCCGCAGACGTTCCGCCGACCCGATGGCGATCTGGACTGGCCGGCGAAGGCCGTCCTGAGTTACATCGACGCCGAACCACACCTTGCAGTCGAGATCCTCGCCGAGATCGCAAGCACGCAGGCCGAGGGCCGTCGACTGGCGAGTACGCTGCTCACCGAACTCGACCCCTCTATCCTCGCCGGCGGCATCGACGCAAACCACATCACGGTCGACGACCTCGGATCCGTCCTGTATCTGTATCTCGGACACGAGATCGACCCACCGCCGGCCGTCGTCGATGCCGTCACGGAGTTTGCTCCGGACTGCGAGACGACGGATCCGGCCGCCTGGGCGTGGACGACGAACGTACTCGCCCGTCTCGACGTCTCCGCAGCCTCCACGTTCGGCACGCATCTCACCCCGCTGCTCGACGGAGCCGAACCGGAGCTCATCGCCGACTCCCTCACGGGCATCTCGTACGGGAGTCCCGAACTCAGCAGAGAGATTTCCGCCGGAATCGACCCCGGTGAGGTCGGAGATCGGCTCGCAGAACGCGAGATTTCACCGGTAAAGATGGCGATGATCATCGCCAAACTCGTCTGGGTCGATCCGGACCGCTTCGACCGGATCGCGACCAGGTTTGCGCCGCTGCTCCTCGACATCGACGCCGAGGAGTTCCCGGCCGTGCTCTGTCGGGTCGCCTGGGGGAACCAGCGCTCTGCCAAACGCATGTTGCTTGCACTCCCGGAGGAAGAGCTTTCGAGCTACCTCGAAGACATTGCCGACCCGGTCGTCTACTATCGAGCCCTGGCTGCGATGTACGTGGTCGCGCCGACGTTCGCACAGAACCTCTCGATCGAGGTGTCGACGGCGACGGACGACACGTTCCTCGAGGCGAGCGAGCGACTCCTCGCCGTCGACGCCGAGACGCCCGTCGAGGGACTCCAGCGACACGTCTCCGGTCCGGCCCACGACGCCGATCCATCGGCCCCCGGTGTCGCCGCCGACCTCTTCGAGTGTGAGAGCCGTCCACCGGAAAGGCGAGACGAGACGCTCGAATCGATCGCAGCGGCCGCTTCACCCGCGGCGTGTCTCGTCGGGCTGTTCAGCCTCCCGGAGACGACGGTCTCGGCGATCGGCCGCGATCGACTGGCGGCGTGGGTGGCCGACGAGGTCGACACGACGGCCCTTCCAGCCGCCGCCGTGGACGCGGCGTCGACGCTGCTCGACAGACAGACGGCCGATCTCGAAGCAAAACAGGAATCCAGCTACTAGTATTTCGAGTTCGCCTCGTCGGTGCTTCCCGAGGCTCCTTCGAGGGGTCCCGTCTGCTCCAGCCATCGCCGTATCGGGCCGAGGATCGACCGAAGGTCGTCGCCGTCGACGACGCTGTCGGCGTGTTGTCGAACCCGGTCGTCCTGCGGATTGAACGCGATCGAGAGATTTCCGGGATGGATCTTCGTGAGATCGTGCGATGCGTTCCCGACCAGTACCACGTTCGATCGTGGAACGTCACACGACTCCGCCAGCTTCCGGAACCACTCCACCTTGTTTTGATCGACGACGTTCACACGAATCTCGCCGGTGAGTTCCCCGTCGGCAGTCTCGATGTCGTTCGAGAGCACGAAATCCACGGGAGCGTCCCCTACGACCTGCTCTACGTACCCCAACACGCCGGCGCTTACGACACCGACCGCGAAGCCGTGCTCCCTGAGTGCGTCGAGCGTCCGTGGAAACCCCGGAATCGGCGTCGCCTCGTCGGCTGCCGCTTCGAGCGTCGCCGCAGATCGACCCCTCCAGTGTTCGGCCGTCAGCTTCGACCACTCCACCATGTTCAATTCCCCGTCGAGATACCGCCGTCGGTGTTTTCGCTGGTGATCGACAGTTTCGAACGCCTCGTGAAGCGTCGTCCACGATCCCTGTTGATACGCCAACACCCCGTCACAGTCGAATATTACCAGCTTATCGTACCGTGTCGGAAGGGACTCCGCGAACTCACCGTTCATTGTTCAAGTTTCGTCGTCGACGCATTTCACGATTACTATCACCACACATGTTAGCAGGCAACACAAAAAGTTCATATACTTTCACGTTAATGAACGATCATGATAGACGAACCGGACACGAACCGTCCCGAGGGCACCGACGAGGACACCGAAACCACCGAAAAAGCGGGCATCGATACTCAACAGCGCGTTTTGCGGTACTCGTACGTACCCTGAGTTTCCGGACTCTCTTTCCCGGGTCGGAATACGCGATGATGCAGATGTCGACCAGCGTTCGTCGCTAGTTCTCTCGGACAATCACGACCGAACACGGTGCCCGGCGTGTGACCGACTCGGCGACGCTCCCGAGTAACACCCTCGGTACGCCCGATCGGCCTACACTCCCCATAACGATGTGATCGACATCGTTTCCTTCGGCGTATCTTACGATCGTTTTTGCGGCGTGGCCCTCCTCCATCTGTGTCTCGACCCGTCGATCGTACTCATCGGCGATTTTCTCGGCCCGATCGAGTATTTTTCTTCCCTTTTCGGCGGCGAGTTCGTACGCAGATTTATCTGAATCTCGTGGAAAATCTGTAACCTGAACGACGTGAAACGCGTGTATCTCCGCTTCTGGGAAGAGATCGAGTGCTTCCCTGAGGGCTGCTTCAGATTCCGATGAGTCATCCAGCGGAACCAGGATTCGTTTCATAACCTCTGGATCTACGTGTCTGTCAGAACTTAATACTATTTCCGCGATCGCTTTTTTGACGAGCGGCAGACTCAGGGATATCGAGATTCCTAATAGCAGTCAGGACCCGTACTGAACTCACGCTTTCATTTTTATATCCGGATTTCGACGGTGAAATGGTAGGTTGCGGTTCGAAGCG
>JARWGK010000049.1:0-13451 GCA_040409725.1 Natronomonas sp. | reverse complement strand
TGGACGCGCGTGAGGGTGTCGTTGTCCTCGTCACCCCGCCAGTACGAGGCCGAGACGTTCAGAAGCGTCACCGCGCCGATTTCGCCCGTCGACTCGACGTGTGGGCCCTGACAGAGATCCTCCCACCCGTCCTGTTTATAAAAGGTGACCGTCTCTTCTCCTTTCGCTTCTGTCTCCAGTATCTCCCGCTTGTAGGGGTTGTCCTCGTAGATCTCCAGTGCCTCCTCCCGGGACCGTTCGACGCGTTCGATCTCGTAGTCGGCGTCGATGATCTCGGCCATCTCAGATTCGATCGCCTCCAGATCCTCGGCGTCGAGATCGACGTCGGTGACGTCGTAGTAGAACCCCTCCTCGGTCGGTGGCCCGATCGTCAGCTTCGCGTCGGGGTACAGCCGCTGGAGTGCCTGTGCGAAGACGTGTGCCGCGGAGTGACGCAGAACCTGCAGGTACTCCTCGGAGTCCTCGGTGACGATGACGAGTTCACAGTCCGAGTCGATCGGCTCTGCTGCATCGACGAGTTCCCCGTCGAGGACCCCTGCAACTGTGTCTGCGCCGAGTCCTGGCCCGATCTCGTAGGCAACCTCCTCGACGGTCGATCCGGATTCGACCTCGAGCGTCGAACCGTCCGGCAGCGTAACGACGACATCGCTCATGACTACGACAAGCCGAGGCGACCGGATAAGTGTTTAGCGTTGTCGAGTGCTTCCTCGCGGTGAATCCCTTCGAGAGGTATTTATGCCAGATCCGTCACTTCGGCCAATCAGGACTCGATGTCACGTTTGTTCGTCCAGCGTTCCGATGGCGCACTGGCCGTTCATATATTAATTTTCCGTTCGAATATTATATAAGAAAAAAGTGGGTGCCTGATCTACTCGTCGGGGTGTCATCGGATATATGACAGAAAATTCATTTTTTATTCCCTACTCTGTAGGATTTGGCCGTGTGCGGCGGTCTCTACCGCGGAAACAAGGTTTAAGGCGACTATGGTCGTGACTTCTGTCGTACATTATCATGACACAGGTCATCTGGATAGTCGCCGCGGTGCTGGTGACGTTTACCGCCGGGTACGTCGGGTACTCGCGGTATCTCGCGCAGTTCGTCGATCTCGACGAGGACAGAGAGACGCCAGCACACAAATACGAGGACGGACAGGAGTACGTACCGTCGAAGAAACCGATACTGCTCGGACACCACTACTCGAGTATCGCCGGTGGGGCACCGATCGTCGGTCCGATCACCGCCGGTGCGGTCTGGGGCTGGGTGCCCGCCCTGCTTTGGATCGCCATCGGCAACCCCCTCATGGGTGCGGTCCACGACTTCGTCTCGCTTTCGGGATCGCTCCGACACGAGGGGAAATCGATCGGATACATCATCGGACAGTACGTCGGCGAGGGCGGCAAGAAGATGCTGCTTTGGTTTGCCTTCCTGACGATCATCCTCGTCGTCGCGGTGTTCGCACTCGTCGTCGGGATCGTCTTCAACGCCTTCCCACAGGTCGTGACGGCGTCGTTCATCTACATCGCACTCGCGCTGCTGTTGGGCGTGTACCTGTACCAACTCAACGGCCCGTTCATCCCGGGGACGATCGTCTTCGTCGCCGGTATCTTCGCGGCGGTCTGGGTCGGTATCCAGTATCCGCTGGCGCTGTTCGAGGTCGCCGACGGCCACCCGGCCGGAACGATCGTGCTGTTCAGCGGCACCGGCGAGTGGGTTCCCGGCGCGGCAGCCCTCGGCGGCAACACCGCCGCCTGGATCCCGATCGTGATGATCTACGGTGCGATTGCGAGTGCGCTCCCGGTCTGGGTGTTGCTCCAGCCGCGTGATTATCTCTCGTCGTTCCTGCTGTACACCGGTGTCGGCGGAACGATCGTCGCCGTCATCGTCGGAACGATCTTCGCAACGTCGGCCGAGCCGCTCGTCATCGACTCCTCGATCGGTGCGTTCAACGGATTCTGGGGCGTCGAAGCGGTGTTCCTGCCGCTGTTCCCGCTTCTGTTCATCACCATCGCCTGTGGGACGATCAGTGGTTTCCACTCGCTCGTCTCCTCGGGAACGACGGCGAAACAACTCGACAAGGAAACCGACGCCCGGCTGATCGGCTACGGTGGGATGCTCGGCGAAGGACTGCTCGCCGCAGTTGCCCTGTCGACGCTTGCGGTGTGGGGCTTTGCCGACCCCGGCGGTGGGATCGGTGCCGCCCTGCCGAACTTCGCAAGCGGTGGCGGCCTCATCCTGACGAGTCTCGGCATCCCCGAAACCGTCGGTGCGGTGTTCATGGCCCTCGTCCTCGTGAGCTTCCTGCTCACCTCGACCGACACGGCCGTCCGACTCGGGCGGTACATGATGGAGGAGATCGTCGGAACGACGCCCGGCCGAACCGACACCGGATTGAACGCTAGCGTCGGCTCCCTCGCCCGCGGTCGCTACACCAACCCGCTCGTCCAGATCATCCCCGCCTACCTGATGGTCATCTCCGGACAGTGGGTCGTTCTGTGGGGACTGTTCGGTGGTGCAAACCAGCTCCTCGCCGCACTCGCCTTGCTCACGGCGACGGTCTGGCTTGCGAACTGGGACGACACGAAACAGCTCGTCTCCACCGGCGTCCCGATGGCGATCATGGTGACGATCACCGTGCTCGGACTCTCGTGGCTCGCCTTCTATGAGAACCTGTATCTCAACCTGATCCAGGGACAGGCAGAGACGACGGAAGGTGCGATCTCCGCGGGCGTCCAGATGGTACTCGCCGTCGTGTTGATCGGACTGGCACTCGCCTTGGTACGTCTCGGCTATCGGAGCATCACCGAAGCACGAAAGGGACCGGAGACGCCGACGCCGGAACCGGGCGACGACTGACGCTACCTGTTTTTATTTCCAGAATCGCTTCGCAAACCGCGACAGCAGGCCCTCATCGGGCGTCGTCACGTCCTTCCAGAGGGTGAAGGCCTCGGCTACGTCCGCGGCCTCGCTTGCGACGATGTCTTGCCTTTCGGGATCGACGACGACGAGATTCACGTCGTAGTGGCCGTAGTAGCCGAACTTCAGCAGCGTCCGGTCACGGAAGCCGGAGACGAACTCGGCGACCGAAGCCGGGATCTCGCCGACGAGAACGAAGGTAAAATCCGTCCCGAAGTGTTCCTCGTCGGCGACGATCCATTCCTCGGCGAGGTCGTGGCCCAACTCGACGAGTCGGCGGAGTTCGTCGACGCTCGGCCGGGATTCCCGCCGGACGAAGAGGTACTCCTCGGCTTCGTGGTCGGCGTAGTTCAACGCCGGATGGAAGAACTGTTTCTGGTTGAGAACCCGCATTTCGCCGTACATATCCCACCGCTCGCCACGGATTCGTCGGTCGCGTTCGAGGTCGTAGTTGAACATGAGTCGGTCGCTCACGCGATCCAGATACGTGTCGTCCCACTCCGGGATGGCCTCCCGGATCTCCTCGGGCAGGTCCTCTGCGGCGGCTTCCGCCGACCGTTCGGCCTCGTACCCCTCCTCCGATCCGCCCGCCGCGGGGCTTCCCTCGGCCGTCCGGCCGTCGTGTTCGCTCATGTGTTACCCATCGGGGTCGTACGCGTGGACGTCCTCGGCCTGTGGCGCCCCGATCGCGAGGACGGTTGTCGTCTCGTCGTTCGTCTCGGGGTTGTACGTCCGCTGTGGGCTCTCGGGGTCGACGACGAACAGCGACCCGGCCGGAACCTCGTAGCTTTCCTCGGGCGTTTCCACCCCGAGCAACCCCTCGATCACGTAGAAGGCCTCCTGCTGTGTGTCGTGGTAGTGGTACTTCAGCGGGAGGGTCTCACCCGGCTCCGCACGGAACTGGTTGATCGCCATCGTCTCCAGTTCGGCCGGGGCCGACAGCCGCCGACACTCACACGGACGATCCGGTTCGGGTTCGACCGCCTCCGGATTGACAACTCGATATCCCATACGCCACGATACTGTCCCGGGGCGCAAATAGCCGTCGCCACTCCGTGAACACCCGAGTTCCCTCACCGATGCGAAACACACGACGGCCGGGGGCGTGTGCCTTCGGCACACGATCGCGCGAGATTTTAAGTTCGTTCGACGCCCATCTGTGGTATGAGCGAGAAGAAAACCGAGGCCTGCGGTCGCTGTTCGATGTCGACGGTCGTCGACGCCGCCGTCGAGGAGGAACACGATCCCTTCGGCGAAGAACGGATCGAGGTCGACGAGGAGGAGTTTTCACGGGTGTCGCCGGCGGTGTGGCTGAACCGGATCAGCGGCCGGATCGACGCCGCCGTCCAGCGGTTCATCTACGGTCGCTGAACGCCGCTTTTTTTGCGACGCCGGAGGCTCCACCGATCAGTCGTTCAGGCCCGCGTCACCAGATACGTCAGCGAGAACAGGACGATCGTCGCGGTGGCGACGTTTATCAGCGTCAGTTCGGCCGCGTCGAGCAGTGACAGCCCCCAGACGATGGTCGCACCGAAGGAGGCCGAAAGCGCCAGATTCAGCGCGAACAGGACGCGGGGGTCCCCGCGTGAGGACTCGATGCCCTCCCTGAGTCCTTTCCCGTCTCCGTCGCTCATACCGGTGTCTGCGGCGGAGGGTTTATTCTTCTATCGACTACCATATCGTGTATGCCGCTCCGGAACGGGCGCGGTGCCCCGATCGATCCGGTCCCGTTCATCGTCGTCGTCGGACTGGCATTTATGCTGCTTTTGTCCCTCGGCCCGCTGTACGGACAGGCGTTCGGTCTGCCGCTTTCGACGGCCATCGCCGTCTCGACGCTGCTGTTCGTGGTCGTCGCCGCCGGAGCCTTCTACTGGCAGGTGTGGGACGCTCGGCCGCGCGCCGACGGTGTTCCAGTCGAGATGCGCGCAGAACGGCTGTTCTACGGCATGGTCGCCCTCGGAGTGATCATCGTCGCGGTGACGCTACCGATCCTGCTTTGACGGTCCACAGTCGACAGCGGCCGATTTATCATCGGGGGCCTCCGAGACGGCCGTATGCGTGAGGTCGAGGTCTCCCGGTTCGTTCCGGCGACGCCACGCGAACTCGAAGGCGTACTCGACCCGGAGACGATCGTCGAGTACGAGGGGAGTTTCAGCGTCGAATCGACGGAGGCGACGGAAACCGGCACACTCCTCACCCTCAGCGGCCCCGGGATCGCCTTCGGACTCAGATTCGAACCACACGAGGAGGGAATCTACTACACACAGGACGGCGAGACCGGACCGTTCGAGTCGATGGAGACGTGGCTCACCGTCGATCCCGAGGACGAAGGCTCCGTGGTCACGATGCGATCGAGGGTGTCCCTCGGGGTTCCGCTTCCGCTCTCGGATCGCCTCGCCGCCTGGAAGCGAAAGGGGGAGTTGAAGCGCGCGCTGGATCGTCTCGCCGAGGATGTGTGAGCCCCTCGTCTGTGTATCGGATGCACACACCCCCGGGACTGTTGTGTACACAGACGCGGACAGTGTTCGTATGGGACTCATAGACAGCGTCAAAGAGGCCCTTTCGGGCCCATCCCCGAAGGGACGGCCCGACGACGGGTCGAAGGGTGCGTACTGGTGTGACGACTGCGACGTGCGAATTCGGGATGTCGAACTGGACGTCGAGGCGGGTGAACCTGCGGTGTGTCCGGACTGCGGCGAGGAGATGCGCTTCGAGCGATCGGCTGGTCGAGACTGCGCCTGTTGAGGCTACTCCCGGAGGACGGTTTCCTCGCCGGCTTCCTCGGGGAAGGGACCCTCTGCGGTCGGTCGGTCCGCAGTTGGCTCGACCAATGCGTCGTCGAGTGCGGACTCGATTTTCTCGCGGTCGTAATCGGTACCGATGAACACCAACTCGACGCGTCGGTCTCCCCACCGTTCGTCCCACGGGAGTTCGGGCCGATTCGAGCGGTACATCTTCTGTTCGACCTCGGGCAGCGAGGCGATCCACGGTCCCTGTGCGGTCGCCCGAACCGATGGCCCGGCGGTGCTCACCGTCACCCGGAGGTCGCTGCCGGCGAGCCAGACCGTCCCCTTCGACCGAACGATCGACGGCGGTAGATCACGGAGCACCGCCGCAAACCGTTCCGGGTCCAGCGGCTGCCGACGACGGTAGGTGAAGGAGTCGACGCCGTACACCTCGTCCGGATGGGCGTGTGGATGGTCGTGGTCGTCTCCGTGGCCGCCTTCGGATTCGTGTTCTTCCTCGTCGTGTTCGTGACCGTCGTCGTCCTCCGACAGCAGCCGCTTCCAGGTCGGGAGTTCGCGCATCCGTCTGTGATCGAAAACACCGATGCCGAGAATCCGATCGGGATCGACCGCCGAAAAGGTCGTTCGGATCGTCTCGGCGTCGGGCTGAAGGCCGGTGACGAGGTCCGCGGCGCGTTCGAGTTCCGCGTCGCTGCAGCGATCGGCCTTGTTGAGCAACACGATGTTCGCGGTTTCGATCTGTTCGACGAGTAGATCCGAAAGCGGCCGGTCGCCCTCCTCGCCGCGCCGCTCGACCTCGCCGCCGGAGAAGGTTTCGAGGAAGTAGGGGGTATCGAGCACGCAGACGAGTCCGTCGACGGTGTAGCGTGCGGCGACGCGTGATTCCGTGGTGAACAGTCGGGCGATGGGGGCCGGTTCGGAGATCCCCGAGGCTTCGACGACGAGGTGATCGAAGGATCGCTCCGTCGCCAGCCGGACGACGGCCGTCTCCAGATCGTCCTGTAGCTCACAGCAGATACAGCCGTTTGAAAGCTCGGCGACGCCGTCGTCGACGTCCAGTTCCGATCCCTCCGCGATGAGTTCGGCGTCGACGTTCACCTCGCCCATGTCGTTTACGAGGACGGCGATCCTCCGGGATCCGGACTCACGCAGCAGGTGATTCAACAGCGTCGTCTTGCCGGCGCCGAGACTTCCACAGAGGATGGTCACCGGAATGCTCTCGTCGGTCGTCTCCATACCGGCGGGACGACCCCGGTACCCTTGAACCCGCCGTCCTTCGGTACTGGGGTCACACAGCCGACCACCGTCGCCCCGGCGACGAATCGCACTCGGTCAGTTTCCCGGCCGCTCCGTCCGGCCGCGACAGGTATTAGTTCGGCGCAAAACAGGATACGGTTGAATGAACCTCTCCGAACGGATCGAATCGTTCCGTGAAACCCTCGAGGAGTGGCTCCGGGGGCTGTACCACGGACTGATCTCTCATCCGGCCTACGAGAAGATCGAAAAGGAAGCAGAGGACCTCGAGGATGCGTTCATCCTCGCCTGCTTCCCCGACGCCTTCGGCATCCCCTCTCCGGTATCGTACTACACCGCCGAACTCCTGCCGTATCTCGAAGACGAATTCGAGGCCTGGGAGCGGCGGCTGTGGGACCGCGACTCCCTCATCGAGCGCAAGGGCCAGCAGTATCACTTCTGATGGTGGATTCCATGGAACCGTTCGTCTTCTTCGGCGGCAAGGGCGGTGTCGGAAAGACGACCGTCTCCTGTGCCTACGCCGTCCAGTCGGCCCGCGACGGACTTCGGACCCTCGTCGTTTCGACGGATCCCGCACACTCGGTGACGGACGTCTTCGACCAGCCGTTCGACGACGGCGCCACGCCGGTGGAGGGCATCGACAATCTCGAAGCGATGCAGATCGATCCGGAAGAAGAGGTCACCCGACATCTCAACGAGATCAGACAGGATCTCTCCGAGCAGGTGTCGGCGGCGATGGTCAACGAGATCAACCTCCAACTCGAGATGTCTCACGACACGCCGGGAGCGTACGAATCCGCCCTCTTCGATCGGTTCATCGAGGTGATGCGATCGGCCGACCCGTACGATCGGGTCGTCTTCGACACCTCGCCGACGGGCAGCACCCTCCGGTTGCTCGGACTGCCGGAACTGCTCGAAGACTGGATCGACCGGCTGATGTACAAACGCCGAAAGAGCATCGACCTCTTCGAGAAGGCGGCGATCGGCAACAACGAACCGCGGCGGGTGATGGACGGCGATCCGGTCCTTGCCCGACTGCAGGAACGCAAGGAGTTTTTCGAGTTCGCCGGAACGACACTCCGAGACGAGGCGGCGTTTTTCCTCGTGTTGAACCCCGACGAACTGTCGTTGAACGAAACCGAACGCGCAATCGAGGGGATGAGCGAATCGGGGCTGTCGGTGCGTGGCCTCGTGGCGAACCGCCTGACGCCCGCGCCGGATGACGACGAAACCGGCCGCGGGGCACGGTACCTCCGTGAGCGCGTCACGACGGAGCAAACCCGGCTCCAGCGTGTCCGTGAGGAGTTCGATCCGCCGCTCGTCGCCGAAATCGAGACGCGAACCTCGGAAATAAAGGGCAGTCTGCTCGAAGAGGTCGCAGACGAACTCGACATCGAGACGGCCGTCGAGGCCCCGCCACCCGTCGACGACGACTGACCGGGCCGTCCATGCGTCACCGTTTCCTTCGTCTCCCTCGTCTTGGCTTCCAACTCGCCCCGGAGACGGGGCCCACGGAGCGTCACGAACGACCGGTGGGGATTTCCCTCCGGGTCACGAAACGCCGATGAATGAGTGAGGACTACGGCCTGCTCGCCGAGGACGAAGCCGACGGCGTCGGCGACGAGTGGGGAGAGATCGACGTCTCGGACACCGAGGCCGATCGAATCGCCCGCAAGCAGGATCGGCAGTTCCTCGAGTTTCGCAAGCGGATCAAGGACACAGAACAGTTCAAGGTCGAGGCGTCGGTGTTCGATGATGCGACCTACGGCGCGATATACAAACTCGTCCAGGACGGCCACATCGACGCCTTCGGCGGTCCGATCTCGACCGGAAAGGAGGCGAACATCTACACTGCACTGGGGGACGACGAGGAGGTCGCGGTGAAGGTCTACCGGATCAACGCCTCCGATTTCCGGCAGATGCGGGACTACCTCGACGGCGATCCGCGGTTCGAGGGGATCGGTTCGGACAAAAAGAAGGTCGTCGTCGCCTGGACGAAAAAGGAGTTTGCGAACCTCAAGCGTGCGGCAAGCGGCGGCGTCCGGGTTCCCGAACCGATCGCCGTCCAGCGGAACGTCCTCGTCATGGAGTTTCTTGCCAGCGACGGCGAGCGTGCAAAGCGTCTCTCGGAGGTCCACCTCGAAAACCCGGAGACGGCCTACGAGGTCGTCGCGGAGTACGCCCGCAGGCTACACCGCGTCGGACTGGTCCACGGCGACCTCTCGGAGTACAACATCGTCGTCCACGACGGCGAACTGTGTCTGCTCGATCTGGGGCAGGCGGTGACGGTTCATCACCCAAACGCCGAGACGTTCCTGCGACGGGACTGCCACAACGTCGCCGCCTTCTTCCGCCGACAGGGCGTTGAGGTCACCGACGACGAACTCTACGATCACGTCACGGCCGTCGACCCGGCACCCGCGGCCGATCCAGAAACGATCGACGAGTAGCTATCACTCGTCCCAGGCGTGTCGCTGCAACGTCTCCACGTCGACGGTATCGAGGACGGACTCGTTCGTCGCGTCCAAGACGACCGGTGGGACGGTCGTCTCCGGAACGTGCCGCTGTCTGACGGCTTCGAGTGCCTCCACCCACCGCGGGACGCAGAGACACCACCGATCGCCGGGGTCGAGACCGGGGAACTGAAACTCCGGTCGCGGCGTCACGAGGTCGTTGCCCTGCTGTTTGCTGAACTGGAGGAAATCCTCCGTCATCACCGCACACAGTTCGTGTCGCCCGCGATCGGCCTCATGTGTCGAACAGCAGCCATCCCGCTCGAAGCCGGTCATCGGATCCGTGCTGCAGGGCTGTAGCTCCTCACCGAGGACGTTCAGTTCGGTCATACGGGAGCGACGAACGCCACCGACAAAAAGCAACGCCCCCGGCACAGACCCGGGTGTTCTTTTGAGTCGCGCCGTAGCTTCGAGTATGCAGGTTGGCGTCATCTCAGACACACACGACAACGTTCCGGCCGTCGACGCGGCGGTAGCGCAGTTTTCGGCCCGCGGCGTCGAGGCGGTGATCCACGCCGGGGACTTCGTCGCACCGCCGGTGATTCCACACCTCGCCGGCGACTGGGAGGTTCACGCGGTGCGGGGCAACAACGACGGCGAACGCGAAGGGCTGCTCGCGGCGTTTTCGGCCCTCGACGGCGGAACGCTCCACGGTCGTGTCGCCGAACTCGACGTTGGCGGCCGACGCTTCGCCGTCGTCCACGGTGAGGACCGTCCGGTGATCGAGGGACTCGCCCGCGGTGACTACGACTACGTCTGTCACGGTCACTACCACGAGCGGGAACTGCGGACCGTCGGCGACACCGTCGTGTTGAACCCCGGTGCGCAGTTTCTCGCCGTCGACGCGGAGCATCGCACGGTTGCGACGATCGACACCGACACACCGGTCGGTGAGTCGGCCGTCGAATTCCATCGGGTCGAACCGTGACCGATCCGAGCGATCGCATCGATGTTCGCCGTGCCGAACCCGAGGACATCAAGACGATACAGACAATCGCCCGGGAGGCGTGGTACGCCGCATACGGCTTCCTCTCGCCGGAGGCGATCGAGGCGGCGCTGTCGGACGCCTACGACGAGGACCTGCTGGCGGGGGCGATCGACGCCGAGGGACTCCGGCTGTTCGTCGCCGACGCCGGCGACGACGCGGGCGTCGTCGGCTTTGCGAGCGCAGAGCAGACGTGGGCCGACGAACTCGAGTTACACACCCTCTACGTCGATCCATCGCTGTGGGGGGAGGAAATCGGGACGAAGCTGCTGTCGGCGATCGAAGACTATGCCGACTCCCTCGGCGTCGATCGAATCGCCTGTGGTGTCTTCACCGACAACACGGTCGGTGTCGGGTTTCTTGAAGCCCGAGGGTTCGAAGCCGGGATCGAGACGACGGTGACCGTCGGCGGTGAACGACACACGGAACGGGAGTACGAACGGCCGCTGTAGCCACAACTGAGGGCCGGCGACACCTCGTAGAACTTAACCGAACGCGTCACGAATCGAGGGTATGCAGCACGTGACGATTCCCGAGGACCGGATTGGGGTTCTCATCGGTGCCGGTGGGGCGACGATGCGGGAGATCGAATCGGAAGCCGAGATCCGTCTGGATATCGACTCCGAAACCGGCTCCGTCCGCGTCGAATCTGTCGGTGATCCGATCGTCGGCCTGAAAGGTCCCGACATCGTGAAGGCGATCGGTCGTGGCTTCTCGCCGGAGGCCGCCCTTCGGCTTCTGGAAGACGACATGCAGATGCTCGACATCCTCGACATCGAGGCCGCCACGCGGAACAAAAACGACCTCCGACGACAGAAGGGACGGCTGATCGGTGAGGACGGCCGGACGCGGGAGCTAATGGAGGAACTCACAGGTGCCGACGTCGTCATCTACGGAACCACGCTCGGTATCATCGGTGGTCCAGAACAGGTCGACGCCGTCCGCAGCGCCGCGGAGATGATCCTCGACGGCGCCCCACACGGTGCGGTATACTCGTTCCTCGAACGCCGTCACAACGAGATGAAATCCGGCGGCATCGAGTACACGGAACGGACGAGTTGAACCGATCGAAGTAGCCACGGACTGGAGTGATCCACGCACCCGCCGTGCCTCCGATGTCTCCGCTCGCCCTCGGCACTCCGCCGAACTTGTTTATAAATACCAATTGATACGCCGTCACACACCACCCACGGCCGTTCTCCCCACGCTTCCGTTTCCGTATCAGCTACATTTATATAGAACCGTGGACAATCATTCGAACGATTATGAGTCAACAGCAGATGGGCAATCAGCCGCTGATCGTACTTTCCGAGGAGAGCCAGCGCACCTCCGGAAAGGACGCACAGTCGATGAACATCACCGCCGGGAAGGCAGTCGCCGAGTCCGTCCGGACCACGCTCGGTCCGAAGGGAATGGACAAGATGCTCGTCGACTCGACGGGCAACGTCGTCGTCACGAACGACGGCGTCACCATCCTCAAGGAGATGGACATCGAGCACCCGGCGGCCAACATGATCGTCGAAGTCGCCGAGACACAGGAAGAGGAGGTCGGCGACGGTACGACGACATCGGTCGTCATCGCGGGTGAACTCCTCTCGAAGGCCGAGGATCTGCTGGAACAGGACATCCACGCGACGATCCTCGCACAGGGATACCGGCAGGCTGCCGCCGAAGCAAAGGAGATTCTGGAGGACATCGCCATCGACGTCGACGCCGACGACACCGAATACCTCCAGCAGATCGCATCGACGGCGATGACCGGCAAGGGCGCAGAAAACGCCAAGGACCACCTCGCCGCCCTCGTCGTCGACGCCGTCTCCGCCGTCGCCGACGACGACGACATCGACACGGACAACATCAAGGTCGAGAAGGTCGTCGGCGGCTCCGTCGACGAATCCGAACTCGTCGAGGGCGTCATCGTCGGCAAGGAGCGCGTTCACGAGAACATGCCCTACGCCGTCGAGGACGCAGACGTCGCTCTGCTGGACACCGCAATCGAGGTCAAGGAAACCGAAATCGACGCCGAGGTCAACGTCACGGACCCCGACCAGCTCCAGCAGTTCCTCGATCAGGAGGAAAAACAGCTGCGGGAGATGGTCGACAAGCTCGTCGACGTCGGCGCAGACGTGGTCTTCTGTCAGAAGGGCATCGACGACATGGCCCAACACTACCTCGCACAGGAGGGCATCCTCGCCGTCCGACGTGCGAAGAAATCCGACATGGGCGCACTCGCCCGCGCGACGGGCGGTCGCGTCGTCTCCAACATCGACGACATTACCGAGGATGACCTCGGATTCGCCGGATCGGTCTCCCAGCGCGACATCGCCGGCGACGAGAAGATCTTCGTCGAGGACGTCGACGACGCAAAGGCCGTCACCCTCATTCTCCGCGGCGGCACCGAACACGTCGTCGACGAGGTCGAACGCGCAGTCGAGGATTCCCTCGGCGTCGTTCGCGTCACCCTCGAGGACGGCAAGGTTCTGCCCGGCGGCGGCGCCCCCGAGACCGAACTCGCACTCGGCCTGCGTGATTATGCCGACTCCGTCTCCGGCCGCGAGCAACTCGCAGTCGAGGCGTTTGCGGATGCAATCGATGTCATCCCGCGCACCCTCGCGGAGAACGCCGGTCTCGATCCGATCGACTCACTCGTCGACCTCCGAAGCCGTCACGACGACGGCGAGACCGGTGCCGGCCTCGACGCCTACACCGGCGACGTCATCGACATGGAAGCAGAAGGCGTCGTCGAGCCGCTCCGCGTGAAGACCCAGGCGATCGAATCTGCGACCGAAGCAGCCGTCATGATCCTCCGCATCGACGATGTCATCGCAGCCGGTGACCTCGTCGGAGGAAGCACCGACGACGACGACGAAGACGACGCCCCCGGCGGCCCAGGCGGCGGCATGGGCGGCATGGGTGGCGGCATGGGCGGTATGGGCGGCGGTATGGGCGGCATGATGTAAACCCACTTTTTCCTCCTTCGGGTTCGCCTCCGGCGAACCGCTCAGTCAGAAAAACGTGGGGAAAAACACCCGGCGACTC
>JARWGK010000048.1:0-44066 GCA_040409725.1 Natronomonas sp. | reverse complement strand
TACAAGGACCGCGGTTCGAATAGATAGAGGCGCATCTGAGGGGATGAAATTAGTACTGAAGGCAACTGCGATGATGAATAAGGCTGCTTCGCCGGAGACTAAGACAAGCCGACGAGTGACACGAGGCTCAGCAGAAAGGGCAAGTTGTATTTCCTTCCAGATGGTGAATAGTGCGAGACTCCCAGCACCGAAAGCGATAATTGAAATAGCGAGCGTGGACGGATTGATACTCAACGCGATAATCCCAACTATCGAGACTGCAACCACGGTATACCAAACTGCCTCGTAGAGCCGCCCTCTCATAGCATATAACGGAGGCAACACAATATAGTCATATCGTTTGTGCGTTGATGATTCGCATTATATGAACAGTGATCATTACCTGCGTAGTTCTAGCAGCCATTTGAGAGTATATTCGAAGGAAGTAACGCAGGTCTTTGCATTGTATGCGAGCTAAGTCTTACATGCCGTTTCTGAAGAGTTGCGGATACGTCGTTACTACCAGCGGTACCGTGTCCTCTGTACTGAACGATTCGACCCGGTACTCAATCCCCGGACATCAGTGATCGATTCGCGCCTTCCATCTCGCATACCAGTACAAATACCACTCTTATCTGGTAGTATCTCGACCTGTCAGTTCGCAGGAGCAGTGTAGCAGTTGATTTGCCACTGAATCTGTGAAATCAATACCTCGTGAATTGTTCTATGACACCCTTTATAAGAATAATTGAAACTCCCATCCCAACTTTTTGTCTCGTCAAAGTTGGGATTTCCAACAATAACCTCAGGCGTTGAACCGTAGACGCTATTTTTTGCCGTCGGGTCAACGTATACCCGCGGCCCTGGCGTCACCGCCGCAAACAGGTTCCCACGTCGTTTATTTTCGGGGTAGAAACTGTACCCATTGGTCCGTTCCTTGGTCTGGACCGGAAGCTGTTCTTCTACATGATCGCGGATATCTTCCATAGTCAACGACCGGTCTCTATTGATGTAGTCGTCTATCACCATATATCCAAGACTGTATTATCAGATAATAAAACACGTGAATTGAATAACTGATACTAGAAGGCCTAGACCCGGAGGAGCACTAGGCCAACTAATACCATATAACTAATAATTTATCAGTTACAAACTGTCAAGATGTTCCCGCCGCTGTTCCATTTTTTCTTCGGCAGTTCTGGAATCGTAGTGCATCGAGAGCACTTTTTCACTGACATTGGCGCGATCGCCCACTGCTTTCATCGGCCACCCTTCCTGTAGTGCGTGTGTGATTCCTCCCCTTCGGAAGGCGTGGGGATTGACCGTTGAGGGACATTCGGAGGCTGAATCATACGAGGTCGCCACACACTCCTCAAGATCTCGATCGTGGGGGCAGTCCCGCGTGACCACACAAGGTCGGGTATACCGGTAGCAGTCCCCACGCAGTGTTGTCGTGTGGGCTCGTCCTGCCGACGTTGAGATGAGCGGCTTCCGACCGTGGTCGTCGGTAACCGCCGGTCGAGTGTGTGCCAACCAGTCGTCGAGGATCGCACAGACATCATCCGATAGCGCCACGAATCGTTCACCCTTTTTTTGATTTTTCAGTGTGGTTCCAGACTCGGGACGATGGACCACTTGTAGTGACTGGTTGGCTGAGTCGTAATCATCGCAGTCTAATGCGTGAATCTCACCGACACGCATCATCGTGTGCCACATCAGGGTAAGGACGACGTGCGGCCGCGAGGCGTATTCGTACGTTTCCAGGTATGTAAGGATCTGATCTGCGCGGTCGGACTCCAGCATCTCATCGCGGATGTTATCATCACCGCTCAGCGTCGGCGACAGAACCTTTGTATGGAGATCCTGTTCGACGGCGTCGATGGATTCCAGCCATTTGATGAACACCCGCAGTGTGTCCATCTGGGTTTTTTCGGTTGCGGGTGACAGGTCACCGTCCATCCGTCGCCAGATTCTGAATTCATGTAGTTGCCGCCCGGACAATTCGTTCAGATTCGTGATCTCGGCTTCTTCGTTGCACCACCGGATGAAGTGACCAAGCCGTGACCGGTGGGAGTAGATCGTTGCTTGAGAGACGTTGTTTTGTCGGTCGGCAATGTACAGTTCGAGTGCGCGTTCAGGGTCGATGGGTTCCAAACTCATGTGTTGGTCCCGCATGACCGTCCGTCGGGACACTCATTCTGAAACGGTCGGTTTTAACCGTCTCATGCCTCAAAGGTTGATTCATTCGATAGTCGAACTGGAGCCTGCAGCGCCCATTCGATTTTCGAACGATCAACATCCGACAGACAGCGACAAGTCATTTATAAAACGACTTTGGTTGTCGAATTTGATTTCGTTCGACTATCGAACGATTCCGAACGAGGTGGGTGCTGTCATGCGGTTCGCGTACATCTAAACCGGGGTGCATGAGTGATAATCAATCGGCATTGGATGTAACGAAAAGAGCAGTCGTCCGCGCGCGAATCCAGAAATGGATTCGACGGTTCGAAGTTGTGAATCGATATCGCTCGTGCTGTGATTCTGTCGTTCACTTTTTCGTAGCACCACATCGTATTTTAATTGTTACGTCAACTCACCGATTGACCGTACCGACGACGGAGCACACGCCGAATGTATCCGCACGGAGCGGTGGGTGCATACACGATGTGACCGAAATGCAAACCTGGGCACAACTGTGCTTGCTGCCACAGACAGCAGAAGCGGCTGTGTGTGGTTTCGAATGTGTTGCATAACGATAGTGACACGGGTAAATATCGTCTGTATATAAGTAAGAAATAATATAATAGCAACTGATAAAAACTCCGGTCAGCGATGCAGGATGATCTGTATCCCAACCAGCTCGTCGCCGTCGGACGCAAGGATCCGATCTGCCACAGAGCCCGCGCTGTCACGAGTATTGTCTTTGAAAACAACATTACTGCCTGTCTCTGTGAGACTGTCGGCCGGTCAGTCTTATATATGCCCCCCGGATCGATCTGCCGGTGGATTTCGGTACGAACTGGCGATTGTTCGAGTACATCGTAAACCGGACCCGGCTCAAAATCGGCTCTTGATGCTGATTGTCTGCCAACGTTCCATCGACGGCGGTCCTAATAAGTACTTATCAGCAACACGTTCATAAGACAAATTTATAAATAATCTTATTTCTGGATTCTACAGCAACCAGCCGATCAGCGTTGCTTCCAACGGCAAGTCCTACTCCGGACGCTCGGCGACCGTTACGAATGCTCGTTCTGCCTCGCCGTCAACGTACCACCGCGGTCGGAACTCGGTAATCTGGAATCCAGCATCGGTCAGCCATTCCCGGAGTGTCGCCTCATCGAAGGCGCGGATCGAAACCGACGTGTTCGCTTCGACGGAGTCCTCGGTCGTCAGTTGGGTCAGTTCGTATTCGACCTGCCACTCGAACACCCCCGGTTTAGCGGTGGATTGCCACTGATCCCGCTGGGTGATCCGATACTCGGATGTCGTCGTCGTCAACTCTCGCTGCCTTCCGTCGGCGACGTGGCCGGCGTTGTGCGCCGAGAGTATCAGTCGACCGCCGGGCCGAAGGGCGGTTGCCGCCTCCTGAAGTACATTACGAGCTACACCTTCCGGATGGATGTGACCGATGACGGCCCCAAGCATGACGACTGCATCGACCGACTGCGGAGCAATTGCCCCCGCAGACCCCCGACAGATGCTACTATCGGCGGTCTGGCGTGCCAATTGCACCATCTCTGGACTCGGATCGAGACCGATAACGCGGTCGTACTCCGAGGTGAGTCGAGCACAGAGATCACCAGAGCCACAGCCGATTTCGGCGATGGTCTCAGCATCAGGGGCAGCCGCCGTGACCGCTGTGGCCTGCCCGTCGATCCGTTCCCAATCGGTGTATACCGTACGGTAAACAGGGGCAAGGAGTCCATAGACATCGGCGTCAGTCCCAACCCCCTCACGCAGCGCTTCAAAGACCTCGTCAATCACGGTCGTGCTCTGTACTTTTGTCGGCGTTCACATCACGATTCCGAAACGCATCGTATATGGGCAACGAGACGACGACGAGCAAGACGACGATCAGCGCGATTGAACCCGGGCGGGTGACAAAGATGGCATAGCTACCCTCCGAGATCTGCAGCGACCGGTGGAAATTCTCCTCGGCGATGCCGCCGAGGACGATCCCGATTATCAGTGCAACCCGAGAAATATCGGCGACAAGCATGAGGTAGCCGACAAAGCCAAACAGCACTGCGACAACGACATCGACGAACTGTCCCCGGACGGCAAACGCGCCGATCGTACTGATTGCGAGTACAACCGGGACGACAAGAACCGTCGGAAGACGTGTCACTGTCGCTAATCGATCTGCTGCGACGAGCCCGATCACCGAGGTGAGGAGATTCGATGCGACGAGTGCGAGTACGATGACGACGATCACCTCTAGGCCTTCGGTGAGAAGCAACGGACCCGGTGTCAGGCCGTGAAGCAGAAAGGCGCCGAGAAGCACGGCCGTCGAAGCCGATCCGGGGATTCCAAGCGCCAGCGTCGGAATCAACGAACCGCCGTCTTTGGCATCGTTTGCGGCCTCGCTTGCTATCACCCCGTCGACGACACCGGTTCCAAACTTCGAGGGATCTGACGCCGACCGTTTTGCTTGCAGGTATGCGACAAAATTCGCAACGGTGCCGCCAACACCCGGTATCACACCGACGAACCAGCCGACGACACCGCTCCGAAGCGTCTGTCGCCACCGATCGGCGACGGCGAGTGCCCCGGACATTCGGCTGCCGCCGGTTTGTGCCGACGTAGCGACGGTTTCCTGAGTAAAGATGTGAGCCATTCCTGCAACTGCAAACAGACCAATGAGTGTCGGAACGAGCGGAACTCCGCCCTGAAGATACTGTGTGCCGCCTGTGTATCGGATACCGCCGGTTACCGTGCTGATTCCGTGGAAGGTCAGCATGACACCGACACCACCGGCGATCAGATCATCAAGCATCGATCCCCGAGCAGCGGCAGCAATCGTCGCCAACCCGACGACGGCGAGCCAAAAGTACTCTGGTGACCAAAAGCTGAGGGCAACTGGAGCGATAAACGGCAGAAAGGCAGCAAAGAGTACGAGCCCAAGCAGTGCTCCGATGCCGGACGCGACGGCACTCGTTGCGATGGCATTTGTTGCTTCACCACGCTTTGCCATCGGATGTCCGTCGAAAAGTGTCGCAGCGTTCGGTGCCGTCCCCGGCGTATTGAGTACGATCGCGGTGACCGATCCCCCGAAGTTGACACCGCCCAACGTTGCTGCCATGAGAGTAAACGCCACAAGCGGATGAACATCGAAGGTAAGCGGAATCAAAAGCGACAGCGCGACTGGACCGCCGAGTCCGGGAAGGATTCCCATAACCAGCCCGAGCAGCGTTCCGGCGACGATGAGAGCGATGCCACGTGCCGACAACACGAATCCGAGGGCCGATCTGACAGCAAGGAGCAACTCAGATTCGAACCCACCTGTCACGAGGAAGACGGCCGTGGTCATACGAGTGGTCGTACCCCGATCCAGTCCCAAAGCAGCCCGCCGTAGCTACTCGCTTCCAAGACGAGTTGAAACAACAGGTATCCAACAGCAAATACGACGACGGCACCGACGAAGGCGAGCCGCAGATCCCGGGTGTGGACGATAATAAACGTCGAGACAACGAATGTCGTTGCTGGGAGCAATCCGACAACTGCGATTGCACCGACAAGTGCGGTAGCCCACGCGAGGACGACAGCTGCCATCCTCGGACGGGGTTCGTCTGTGACATCCGGACGGAAATCGTCGGTAATCCCGCTGTCGACTCCAACGATCCGGGTACCGACCCGCGCACAGATGCCTAAGGCGACGGCTCCACCGACGACGGTCGGAAACAACGCGGTATCGGGGCGATAGCTGCCTGCAAACCACAGTATCGTCGCCACGTAGGCCGCAACCAGAATGTAGAAGCCAGCGAGTGCCGACCGTCCGACTCCGGTCGATCGATCGGCGTCCGTCTGAGCCATCCGTGCAGTAACACTGGTCTGGCTGCTGTTTCGTTCTTTCGACTCCCCCGATTCTGTCGCCGTTTGATCTTCCGGATTCGGACGATTGATACCCCTGCCTGCCATATCCGCTGTAATGTCAGACGACGGTCTTAGGACGCGACGGAGTGTTCTTGGAGCAGCAGCAGGGGTTACGGCCTGTCTTGCAGGTTGTGCAGGCGGCGACGGAACAGGATCGGGAACGGACGGGGCCAGCGAGGAATCGTTCCCACAACAGCCCGTTGAAATCGTCGTCCCGTTTTCTACCGGTGGTGGGTTCGACGAGTACGCACGGATCAGCCAGTCGTACTGGGAGGAACACATCGACGGGGAACAGCCGGTCCGCGTCGAGAATATCGAGGGGGCCGGCGGACGAACCGGTGCGGCGGATGTCTACAGCGATGACGACCCACATCGGATGCTGTTTTGGTACCCATCTGCAGCGCTGCCGCCACAGATCGTCCGTGAGCAGAACTACGACGTCACGGAGATGCATCCCATCGGGGCGATGGCCCGTGACCCAAACGCCGTCGTGGTTCGATCCGACGCCGGCGTCCAGTCTCTTAGTGACCTCGGTTCGGCAGCGTCAGATCTCCGCTTTGGGACACAGGGCGTTGGATCGGCTGCACACACTGTTTCGTTGATGCTCGGCGCGACCACAGACCTCGTCGAACCCGATGATTTCGAATTCGTCCACTACGATGGGACCGGCGAGGCACAAAACGGACTCAACAGCGGCGAAATCGACGCGATGATCGTCGGCACCGCCTCCTCGGCGGCGAACCTCCACGATGCCATCGACGACGTCGAGTTGCTGTCTGTCTTCGGAACCCCAGAGCAGGGAGAACTCTACGCCGACCGGACCCGCCAGTTTTCCTCGGAAACCGACATCGACGGGATCGGCGAGTACGCGGAGTTGACACAGTTCGTCCGGATGCTTATATCGCCGCCTGGGGCGTCTGAGACGGCGGTTTCGACGCTCCGGAACGCATTCGATGCCGTCGTGACCGACGACGAGTTCCTCACGGAGGCCGCAGAAAGCGACCGACCGGTTGTCAATCCTGCCGATCACGAAACCGTTGAGGAGATCATCTCCGGACGGCGAGATGTCTACGGCGAAGAACCGCTTCGAAGCGCGTTTGAAGAATCACTGGCCTGATCCACCCGACGGCATCTACCCCTAAGTTCGCACGCTAAATCGGAGGCTACAGTATACACAGCCTTGGACTATCGTTCGATCGGGGGCTCACTCCGGAAACCGTCCGTCAACAGTCGATCGGTGAAGCTGCTGTTGAAATCTCGGATCGACGTGCCACCAGAACTTTTCGAGTAGAGTCGAAAGATCATTCAGTAAAAACGATCGGGGGGTCCACAGACGACGATGCAATAGGATCGCTTTGATCGTGACTGAATCTAATATCTTCGTATCCGGGGCAGCCTGTCCATTCCCCGCGCTTTGCGTGCGCGCACGCGCGCGCGCAACGCCTAACTACTCACAGACCGTCTGTACTAGTATGATTGATTCGGGAGTAGCCGAGACTAACTGCGTTGATGTTCCTGCATACGACATCGTTGATGTCTCGGTCCTCGTAATCGGAGCTGGTGCCGCAGGCGCCCGGACTGCAATTGAACTCGCTGAGCGCGGCATCAACGACGTGCTTGTGCTCGGCAAGCGGAGCCACGGCGACGCTCACACGACTTGGGCCCGCGGCGGTATCAACGGCGCACTCGGGACGCATGACCCAGAGGATTCGTGGGCGATCCACGCCGCTGATACGCTCAATGAAGGGCATTTCATCAACGACCCTGACAAGGTTGAGACAGTTACCAGACAGATGCCCACCCGACTCCGTGAGCTCGAAGAGTGGGGAATGCCATTCTCCCGAACTGAAGATGGCGAGATCGACCAGCGGTTCTTTGGCGCACAGTCGTTCCGTCGGACCGCATTTGCCGGCGATCACACCGGTGAATCGATGCTGAATACGCTTGTCGACCGGGCGCAGGAGCTTTCGATCCCCTACCGCGAGAACGTGATGATCACAACTGTGCTCTCGGACGGTGATCAGGCCTACGGTGCGGTTGGGTTTGATATGGACACCGGCGACTACCTGTTGTTTAACGCTGGGACAGTCGTACTTGCAGCCGGCGGGTACGCCGCGACGTATAACCGGCATACCTCCAGAGACGACGAAAACAACGGCGATGGCCCGGCGTTGGCGTACGATGCTGGCGCCGAGTTGATGGATATGGAGTTCGTCCAGTTCCACCCGACAGGGATGGCCGTCGACGAAAGTGATCCGGAGTGGGAGGCTTGGAGCGGGCGACTCGTCACCGAGGCGGTCCGTGGCGAGGGGGGACGCCTTTACAATACCGACGGCGAGCGGTTTATGGAACGGTACTCGCCGGATCAAATGGAGCTTGACGCACGAGATGTCGTCGCCCGTGCAATCGCACAGGAAATTGCCGAGGGACGGGGGACCGACAATGGCGGCGTCTATCTCGATCTTTCTCACAAATCAGAGTCGTTTATTCGTGAACGCTTGCCACGAATGTACGAACGATTTGACACCCTCGGCGTCGATATGGCGGCCGAACCGGTTGAAGTTGCGCCAACGGCTCATTACGGTATGGGTGGCGTCGCCGTCGATGAGCACGGCGAGACGACTGTCGATGGTCTGTTCGCGATTGGAGAGACGATGGCGGGCGTCCATGGGGCAAACCGTCTCGGTGGGAACTCGTTGGCGGAAACTGTCGCCTTCGGTGTCGTCGCCGGCGAACGGATCGCCGAACGGGTCGACGGTCCGGGCCGTCTTCCGGAGCAAATCGTTGATGATGTCGCGGAGCCGCAGTTCCGTAGCCTCGCGGCGCTGGCGGGACACGACGGTACCCACGACGTTATGAGCGTATTCACGGAGCTGCAGGATCTGCTCTGGAAGCACGCCGGCATTCTCCGCGATGAGGATTCTCTGCGGGCCGGACTCGACAAGCTCGAAGCACTACAGAAGCGAGCCGCAGACATGGATGTCGGTCCGATCACGAGTGACTCCTTTGAGTTCGCTCTCAATGTCGGATTTATGATGATCGCTGCGGAGGCTGTGCTGCGAGGTGCCCTTCAGCGAACTGAATCTCGAGGCGCACACTACCGGAGTGACTATCCGGATGTCGGGTCGAACTGGCAACGGAACATCTACTTCGAACGGGCTGATGTCGGTGGTATGGCCACGCACACGGAATCGGTCGGAACCGCCAGCAAGGCCGTTCAGGATGCCCTCGACGAGGGACACGAACTCGATTATCACCAACTCGAGTAGCTCTTTCCTCTACCCCTTCACCGCCCGGTGAAACTACGGCTTCGGCTGTGACGTAGTGTCTATTAAACCATCGTGTTCGGCAACGTGAATGGCTCCAGAACAGCAGGGCACAATCCAGTCGAGGTAGCACAACCACAGCCCAACTAATATTTAATATTGGGCGGGGTGAAGCCTGGTCGTGACTGTCGCCTTCTGGGTACTCGTGGCCTTCGCGACTATTAGTTGCCTGTTTATGGCATGGTCGCTGGGGGCCAACAGCAACTCACCGCCGTTCGCGCCAGCGATCGGCGCCAACGCGATTTCAACTATGCGCGCAGCACTACTCATCGGCATCTTCGCTGCAGCGGGTGCACTGACCCAGGGCGGTGCGATTTCTGAGACGGTTGGTGCGGACCTGATCGACGGTGTCTTGATTTCCCCGCTGGCTGCGACGACGGGGCTGCTCGTGGCCGCATCGTTCATGGCTTTCGGCGTCTACAGCGGCTATCCTGTCCCTGCGGCGTTCGCGACGACCGGGGCGATGGTGGGCGTCGGACTCTCGCTTGGTGGCGATCCTGCTTTCGACACGTACCGACGGATCGGTACGTTCTGGCTGCTCGTCCCTCCGATGTCGGGTGGACTCGCGTATCTCACTGCGAAGACACTCCGGCGCGATGATGTGCCCGATACAGTCGGCATTCCGCTGCTTGCAGCGGTGGTGGCCGGTATCCTCGCGAACGTCCGACTCGGCGTAATTCCACATCCTACTCGCCCACAGGGATCGGTCGCCGGAGCGGTCGCGGTGGCTGTTGGTAATCCTACCGTCTTTGGGATCGAAATTGTCGTGATTATTGTTACGCTTCTGTTTGCGGCCGTCGCATTCCGGTGGATCCGTCAGCGGACGAAAGCCTCGGTTGAGAAGGGAATCAGGACGTTCCTGATCGTCCTCGGGAGCGTCGTCGCATTCTCCAGCGGCGGAAGCCAAGTCGGTCTCGCGACCGGGCCCTTAGAAAATCTCTACGGGGTGGAACTGGGCCTTCCGGGGATCGTGCTTCTGGGAGTCGGCGGAACGGGGATTCTCTTTGGAGCGTGGATGGGTGCCCCCCGTCTCCTGCAGGCGACTTCCCGGGAATACGCTCAACTCGGTCTTCGGCGGTCTATTGCGGCACTCGTTCCGGGATTCATTATCGCGCAGGTCGCCATCACGCTGGGGATACCTATCTCGTTCAACAATATCATCATCTCCGGTGTAATCGGCGGCGGGCTTGCCGCGGGATCTGCGGGCGTTTCCAAACGGAAGATTGGGGTGACCCTCGTCTTTTGGTTTCTCACACTCGGGACGTCTATCATTATCGGGTTCGGACTCTACCGCCTATTCTCAACCATGCTCGGGATCCAGTGATTGGGGCTATCGGACGACAGTGACGGTAACGGGCGCTTCGCTGACGACGGTCGTCCCGACAGTGCCCAGCAATCGCCGCGTGAGTTCTCCCCGCTCGCCGCCGTGGCCGCCCATGATAATGTGGTCAACGCCGTGATCTTCGACGTACGCGAGAATCGTCTCAGCAGGGTCGCCTGTCCTGACGACCGTCTCGACCGTCCGATTCTCGGCTGCTGCCTGGTTTCTGGAATGTTCGATGAGTTGCTCCGCTCGCTTGCGTCCCTCTGTCCGTCGCTGCTCGTTCGGTTCCAGTATCCCCCCCTCGCTCATCTCGGCATCCAGCGGAGTGACGACGTTGAGTACAGTTATCGGGCAGTCGAAGGCTGCGAGCGCGTGGGCCAGTGCATCGTCCGCCAGCGGCGATCCGTCAAGAGGTACGAGGACACGCGAGGGCAGCATACGAGTGCTTGGTGAGCAACATGTATAAATATCAACTCACCAAGAGTGCCCACGTTTGCCCCTAGTGAACTACCCTACCCTACTCGCTCACGGCTGACGCCGTTCGCTCCTTGCGTTGCTCCTTGAGGAAGGGGACTTAGCGCCTAATTCCAGTTAAATCTGATAGCATTTCGTACATCTGGTAAGCCTGTTCACCGAGCAGCCGATTCATCGATTGTAGCGTAAAACAAGTGGAATCGCTGTGGTGCATACACGCTCTGCATTTAGCACCTCACTTCTGATGGCTGCTTGATAGGTAGAAACGACTGTGCAAGATACAGGGCGCGAGTCGGTCACTCCGGGTAATAGGGGTTCGTTGCAGTGTTAAGCCGATGAACATCCGATGCGGCATCGAAGTCGTCGTCGAACGCGTAGAGGTATCCGAGCCCTTCGCTTTGCATGTAGGCGACGATGCAGGCATCGACGAACGAGAACTCGTCGTACTGGCGGAAGAGTGCTTTCGCGGTGGCGAACCCGTCCGCGGTCAGCGCTTCGATGTGGAATCGCGCGTTCTCTTCGACACGATCAAGAAAGTCAACAGCGGCGTCGTGGCCGGCGTGGGTGGTGAGGCCGTTTAGCGTCTCTGCGAGCACGTAGTCGAGAATCACAGCTTCCGGGAGGGCGGCAGTATCGATACCGGAGAGAATGGGGAGGGCTTCGTCGTGTGCACTGTCCTGCCGGTACGC
This sequence comes from Natronomonas sp., assembly GCA_040409725.1. Classification (GTDB taxonomy): domain Archaea; phylum Halobacteriota; class Halobacteria; order Halobacteriales; family Haloarculaceae; genus Natronomonas. The sequence continues at coordinate 32,178 of JARWGK010000048.1, read as the reverse complement.
CGCGGCGAAGAGCACAGTCGTGTCGACGAGTGCGCGTGGCATTTATTCGTCGCCGACGCCCCACGCGTCGTGTTCCTCTGTAACCGCCGTCTCATCGTCACCGTCGAAGCCGTCGAAGTCACTGAACGTGCCGGTCCGTTGCTGGACGACGTCGACCCGGAGCGTGCCGTCGTCCTCGATGTGCCAGCGCAGTTTGTCGCCGTCGTCGATGCCGAGTTCTCGACGGATATAAGCGGGAATGTTCGCCTGATTCCCTGATACCTTGCTCTCAGAGTCGACGCTCTCACTACTCATATATGAGATTACGATTCCATCGTTGATAAACTCTAGTGTGCGCTTACACTATGTGTGCGGGGTGATGGATACAGCCCTCTACATTTAGCACCTCACTTCTGATGGCTGTTTGATAGGTAGAAACGACTGTGCAAGATACCGGGCGCGGGGCTCGCACAATGGTTCCGGAGTAACAGTCGGGTTTCGATTCATCCACGGCGCCGAACAATAGCCCCGAGTTGGCTTTTCGGAAGCCACTCGTCGGAGAGGCTGGGCAGAGCATCCCGGTCAGCAAACGTCTCCTCGTGTTCTCGAAACCGATCCGCCAGCCGTCTGTGGCGGTCGGTATCGTCTTCGGTGCGCTCGATTCCCTTTTGAAGCGAGTGCATCTTGTGTGCGAGTCCCATCAGTGGTTGAGCCGCTGCGGACGATTCGAAGCGGATCGCGTCCGCAGTCTCCCTAGATATGTATCCGATGAATATCGTCGGTGCGGCTCTGTTCTCGGATTTGACTTTCTTTTCGGCCAGCCATTCAGGCAGTTGAAGGAGACATTCCTCGGGATCGAGAAGCCCTAACAACTGCCACAGTTGTCGGGTTTGCTGTTCGTTGAGAAGCCCCCGCTTCCGGGCTTCGTCGAGTGAGACGCTGTAGTCAGTGAGACTCGCTGAATGCCACTCGCGGGCGAATGAGTCGTACTCGACGTATTCGGTAATCAGGTCAGCCACTCTGTCAAAAGAGAGGGTGCAAGCAACTTAATATCTCCCACCAATCCTGACAGCTGTTCTGTTTGACAACAACGAAATAATCCGAGTCGTCGTGCTGCATACACCCTCTATATTCAGCACGACACAAGAGACCTATCACCGCCTGAGGATTTCAACAGGGCCAACTCAACTGTTTTCCACAGCTGCTACGCTCTTTCTGGTGTGGTCAGTTGGTTTCACCTGTTGTGCTTTGTTCGCTGTTTCACGCCTCTTGGATTGACGTGATCGGAAAAACAGTGCTGTCTGGCGCTTCGGCCTCTATCAAATACCGTTCCGCAGTTTCGGCATTCCCACCCTGTTGCTCGAGTGCGGCCACTACCAGTTTTGACAAGTGACCGGTCACCTTCATCTGTCATAGTAGTGTTTGGTGCGTATTCGCTTTTCAATCGTCAACCTAACACGCTAAACAGTCGGGTGATCCACCGTAATCAATAGCTGAGTTCGTTGGGTGTGGCAGCATAAATTTCGTTCTATTCCGCTGGTAGATAGGACAACCCGTAGGTCAACCCACTCAGTATCGGGATTCTTTCCGGCCCGGATGGTTTCACCGTCGCATGATTCACAAATTCAGTTCTCATACATTCCGGGCACCCGTTTCTTGCTGGGTCGACTCTTTTGAACCGCAGAGGGTGAGTCGACAAACAATCGGCCGCTTGACGGCGCAATCGAGGGCGATTTGACGGTAGCCGAACCCCTATGTGGATTCATTCCGAACGACATGTACATTGACTAACACCGAGAAACTCGCTACGAGACTTCACGACGCGTATGCAAACGCTGAATCGATTGATCCAGCGACGCTTCCATCAAACGCAACGACCGAAGACGCATACGCAGTACAGGATGCGTTTATAGAGAACCGAACAGCCGACGAGGGACCTGTTGTCGGATACAAACTCGGGTTCACAAACGAGACCGTACAGTCAGACGTTGGGGTAGATAGCCCTATTTATGGGCGTATTCTCAAAGATACGATTCACTGGAATCGGGAGTTCGATGTCGATTCATTGATCGAACCGCAGATCGAGCCTGAAATAGCGTTCGTTCTCGAGGAAGATCTGGATCAGTCGGCAAATCGTCTCGACGTCATGGCTGCTACACGGCATATGATTCCTGTCATTGAGGTTGTTGACAGTCGAATCAGTGACTGGGATCTGACGGTGCCCGGGGCCGTTACCGACAATGCACTCGCTGCTCGGCTACTTCCTGGTGATCGTACGGCGACTGAAATCGCTGATTTACCCCTTGAATCCGTGGAGGTATCGATAAACGGAGAGCAACGTGCGTCGGGTGTCGGAGCAGCAGTGCTTGGACATCCTGCTGATGCGGTTGCTTGGCTTGCGGATACACTCTCGGATCGGGGCGATTCGTTGCAAGCAGGCGATATCGTGACAACAGGATCACTCACCGAGCCGGTTCCTGTGACCGCCGGTGATACAATCGTTGCCCGCTTTTCATCGCTCGGTACGGTCGTAGCACAGTCGGTGTCTTCTGGCAGCGATTAACTGACCGCGAGTCGAAAAGTAACCGTTCTATTCGGCCGGATTCAATCTTGTCGACGGCGTGATGCGTCACCGGTGTTTCCAGCTTGCTCCCAAGCGCGCGAACGCTCGCGTGAAGATCCATTCGCCAACCGAGAGCGAACACAGATACGCCATCGGGAGAAACACCCACATCCCGACGAGGAACAGCTCCGGGACGAGTGGAAGCAACACGAAAAGAAACGCCAGGGTCGCCACCCCGGAGACGGCGACGGTCGCGGCCATTCCGGTCGCTCCGGCAAGAAGTGCCGGCGTGTGCAACCCGGGTTTCAGTTCGTACCCGTCCTCGGCCGTCCAGCGGACAAATCCCCGCTCCCGGAGCCAGCGATCGTACGTCTGTGATCCGTAGTCCGGCACGTACCGCCCGCGTTCGTACCTGATCGGCATCCGGGCACAGTGAAACTCCTCGATCGATCGTCCGTCCAGTCGCTCGCGGAGGGTGGCGAAGGCCGACCCTTCGTACTCCGCGGGCGTCTGCGGGATGGGCACGTACGTATCCCACAGCCCCTCGTCGACTACGACGTCGAGCCGCAGGTACTCCTCGGCGGCGAGTGCCGCTGGATCTTCCGTCTCGTCGTCGGGGACGGTCTCGAGCATGCGTTCGGAGGCCTGCTGTGATAGCGTATCCCCGGCTGCGAGCCGGTCGCGGTACCACGCGGGGAGCTTGGCCGCGTCGACGATGGCGACATCGTCGATCGATCCGTAGGCTGCCGGAGTCGACAGTTCTTCCCGAAGCCGCCCGTTGACCTCTCTGAGGTCCTCGACCGGCGAGACGCACGCGCGGTCTGTCAGCTCGCGGTGTACCTCCCGGAACCGCTCGGCCCGCTCGTCGAAGTGCTCCACGTCGCGGATCTCGTCGGGGTCTACCTGACGGACCTGCTTTCGGTCCGCCCGCGTCATGACAATACGTTATCCGGTACTATTACTTAAAATCAGTGTGGCTCGACACCGGTCGAACGCAGGCTCACAGCCTGCTCGTCTTCTCCGGACGTATCCAGGAAAGTCAGCCTGCGGGTTCGCAGACGCATCTCCAGTCCGTCAGGGGGCGTAGCATGCTGAATCGTGGTATCTATTCGGTGGTTTTTTCGATCCGTGAATGTCACCGTGTGGCCACAGAACATAATGATGAATACGTCTCGTTGCAGAGGAGGTTATACAGATCACAAATGTCGCACACTGATCTCGCTTTCTCCCGGTGGTGCTCGATTGGCTGTCGCTAAGTCACCTCTTTGTCTCGATCCGGACCTGGGTCGTGAGCGATATCGGTACACCGAGACGGTCACGACCGCCATCGTGCGAGGACTGAACGGCGCAGTCGGTAATGACCATTCGGAAGATGCCTAGAGTGCCGTGATCGGACGTGCAGTCGGGTCAGTCGCCGAGGAGTTTCGCCGACTACGGGGCAACGGTCGGGGTCGTATCCTGCTCGTCGTTGCACTCGGATGGGGGCTTACGATCGGTGGCCGGACAGTGTACCCGGCACTCCTTCCCCAACTCCGAACAGCCTACGGGCTGAGTTTGACTGTCGCCGGCGGGCTTCTGTCGGTCCTTTTTATCACGTACGCAGTTGGCCAACTCCCCGGTGGAGTGTTTGCAGACTGGGCCGGCGAACGGCGAACGCTCACGCTCAGCGCCACAGTGTCTGCTGCAGCACTGCTTTTCGTCGTTCTCACGCAGTCGACGGTGGCGCTTTTTGTCGCTACCGCATTGCTCGGATTCGCCGTTGGATTCTACGCCATCGCACGGTTCACTGCAATTTCCCGGACCTACCCCGAGGGCTACGGTACGGCGATTGGGGTGTCGAATGCAGCCCCGGAGGTGGGACAGGCAGTTATTCCGCCGATTGCCGGCATCGTCGCGAGCATAGCAGGGTGGCGCGTCGGCTTCGGCATCGTCATCCCTGTCTTTATTTTCGTTGCCGTCGCGCTGTGGCTTGTCGTCCCGCCGAAATCGTCAGATCGGAGGAACGCCAGTGCCCCCACGAGGGACACCTTCACCCACGTAGCCACCGCCATTCGTCGGCCGCCGGTGGTGTTTGGCACCGCAGCGATGGTTATCGGGATCTCTGTTTGGCAGGCATTCACCGGATTTTATCCGACGTACCTGATCGAATCGAAGGGCCTGTCCTCGCCGGCGGCCAATGCACTGTTTGGGTTGTACTTCGCGGCAACAGCCCTCATCCACCCGCTGTCGGGTGTGATATACGATCGACTGAATGTCCGGTACACGTACCTGCCGGTTGCGGTCGCCGCCACGGCGCTCGTGGCACTACCGGTCATCGAATCGCTGTGGGCACTGGTAGCCGTCTCGGTGCTGCTTGGCGGGTTGCTTGGATTCGAGACGTCGACGGAGTCGTATCTCGTCGCGGCGCTCCCGGCCGAAGTCGAGGGGACAGGTTTTGGCGTGCTCCGAACGACCGTCTTCGCCTTAGGATCGATCAGCCCGGTCGTGTTCGGAGCGATTGCCGACCGCGGGTGGTTCAACGAGTTGTTCATCGCGTTGGGGGTTGCAACCGGTGTCTCGGTCGTCATCGCGATGCGGCTTCCGCCTGCCGTGGGAGAACGTTAATAATCGGTAGACAGGCTACGGTGCAGCGATTAGCGCAGTCATTATTCCGGCCTCGATGATCTATCTCCGGCCGCAGTCGTTTCGTCCAGTCGTCCGGTCGTGTATCCCCGCCAGTCGTACCGATCTTGGAGATATAACGCGACCTTCACCAACGCGAGCAACACCGGTACCTCGATGAGCGGACCGATAACGGTGGCAAACGCGACGCCGGACCCGACACCAAACACCGCGACGGCGACAGCTATCGCGAGTTCAAAATTGTTCGAGGCGGCAGTGAAACCGATCGCGGTGGTCGTCGAATAGTCCGCACCGATCCCTCGCCCCATCGCAAAGCTCACAAGAAACATTACGACGAAGTAGATCGTCAGCGGAACCGCGATCCAGACGACGTCGGTCGGTTGAGCGAGAATGTTCTCACCTTGCGTGGCGAACATCACCACGACAGTAAACAGGAGCGCGATCAGCGTGATGGGGCTGATTTTCGGAATAAACTGTTCTTCGTACCACTCCTTGCTCTTGGATCGGACGCCACCGACGCGAGTCAGGATCCCACCGGCGAAGGGAATGCCAAGGAAGATTGCAATCGCCCAGAACACCTGTGTGACCGTGATATCGAACATGCCGATGCCAGCGACCAGTGCGTCCATCCCCAGCAGCGGCGGTAGGAACAGCGCAAAGAACCAGATGTACACCCCATAGGTGATGATCTGAAAGATGCTGTTGAAGGCGACCAGCCCCGCAGCGTACTCACTCGATCCGTCGGCGAGATCATTCCAGACCAGCACCATCGCAATACACCGAGCCATACCGATGAAGATTAGCCCGAGAAAGTACTCGGGATGGGCAGAAAACGGTGGGACGAGACCGCTGAAGAAGATTACTGCGAGTAGAAACATCAGCGTGGGCCCGATAAGCCAGTTCTGGGCGAGGCTCAGACTGAGTACTCGCCACGCGCTGAACACTCGGGGCAACTGGCGATAGTTGACCTTTGCCAGTGGTGGGTACATCATCGCAATCAGCCCGATTTCAACGAGATAGTATTCCTGAATGGGATCGACGATGCCCGGAGAAATGTATCCTAATCCGACACCTAGCCCCATCGCGAGGAAGATCCAGACGGTGAGGTACTTGTCGAGAACGTCCATCGATCGCGGATCTCCACAGGCCTCGCAGTCGCAGTTCGACCCGTGCTCGTGAGCGGCGTCGGTCATGCCTGCGTTATACCCGCGGCTTCAGGTGAGTCGAACAACGAACGATAGCGGTGTGCGGATAGATATGTGCTCATGATTGGTGTATCGGTAGCAACGGTTACTCTTCAGCCGCGATTACGTCGAGCTGGATGTCTGCGCCGCCGGGCAGCGAACAGACGCCGACGACGGTCCGCGGAGGAAGCTCGGCGTCGTCGAACCGGGATTCATATACGTGGTCAATCGCCTCCGCGGCGCTCGGATCCGTGAGCTGAATTTCGAGCTTCATCACGTCGTTGAACGTCGCGTTGCGGTTATCGGCGAGCACCGCCTCGAGGTTATCGAGCGCAATCGAGAACTGCTCTTCGATTGAACGATCACTCAACACCTTACCGTCAGATTCAGGGAGGATGCCTTCGAAAAAGCGCAGATCCGACGGGCCGATCCGTTTCCCAAACCCACCGATGTTACCCGCCCCTTCCCGCTGGCGTCTGCTCTCTTTGCTTAGTGTAGGATCAATGTTCATTTCGGTACGCTGCTCCGAATCCGATTCGGACTCAGTTGTCTGCTGGCCCATAACAAATGAGCAGTTACTCATACATTAAAACCTTCTGCAGGAAGTCAAACGCTGGGACCAGAGACTGATTCCGGAGCCCGGAGTAGAGGTTCCAGACTCCTACTGTCTCAGCGGTGTCATAACGGACGATGCTCTCGGGCCGTGAGAAGCGCGCTGATGAGTCGGTATGCTTTCCAACACCGCCTTCGCCGGCCTGCTCCGAACTGGAGCTTTTCTACCGCGAGCGCGACCCGTCGAGTGCGACGAGAACGGCGTTCGCACGCGGCGTAGCGCGATACATTCGCCACTTGCCCTCCTTTCGGCGCGTGACGAGGCCAGCATCGGTGAGTTGAGAGAGGGCGTGGCTGATCGCACTGTCGCTCACGTCCAAGAGCGGCGAGAGTTCACAGACGCACAACTCGTCGTCGTCAGCCGCGTGGAGTATTCTGACGATCTTGTATCGCGTCTCGTTGCCGAGCGCCGACAGCAGCTCGACGTCGGTCTCCAGATCGGACCCGTCGACGCTCTCGCTCAGCTCCTCCAGCTCCACTAACCGATCGGCGAGGTCCTCGTCTGTACAGGAGCCGCACTCGTCGGCTACATACCGTTGCAAACGCTCGGTCGATGACATACATACAATTGAACCAATGTGAGATTAAGCGTTGTGGATCGACACGTATCTCATCTCAGAGCGTGCTGTTTAATTTGTCAAATATCAAGTAAAGCGCGCTTAATTGTCTCCGTCTGACTGGGGAAAACAGATTTCGATTCTATTGCCTTCCTAAAAAAATGACATTTAGCACGTTTCCGGTAATCGACCATATCAAAAAGGCCTATGGTTATATGAGCATCTCCCTAACCGAAGTCTACAGAGAAAGCGAGGCGAGTGCCTCGGGGCTTGACCCCGAGGCGGTTCACGGGCTGTTGTGGCAACAACCTACTACGAACAAGAGCTCGCCCCAAGCTGTGAGAGGCAGCGAAATGAATTCTATAACACACTCTATATTGCAGGGAATCAAACATATATACAAGCGCAGGCCGTTGACTGTGTCAATGCGTCTTGATACTATTATTAGTAGTGGAAAGATAGTCACATCCGACGAAATAATAAATGCCTCTCTGGGGATCAGCGATGGACAAATCGTCGCAGTGGGTGATCGCGATCAGCTTCCGGAAGCAGATAGAACGGTTGATGCGAGCGGTCAGTTAGTACTTCCTGGTGTTGTTGATCCCCACGTTCATGTTGGCGATCATATCTCTGACGATAGCTACGAGACAGCCACGAAAGCAGCGGCCCTGGGTGGGGTAACGACGATAATCGACTTTGCCTGGCAAGGATTTGACGGCGATGACGCACCGTGGGAGCAGCCGGGAACACTTAGAGAAGGGATCGATAAGAAACGTAACGCAGCCAAGGGTGAGGCAGTCGTCGACTACACCTTTCACGCAGGAATCCTGCGGGAAGACGACTCCATTCTTGATGAAATCCCTGAGATTGTAGAGTACGGAATCCCTTCCTTCAAGATCTTTACAGCGTATGACTGGGGGCTATCGAACGGTTTCATTGAGCGGGTCATGGAGCGCCTCGCCGAAACCGGCGCAGTCGGACTTTATCATACGGAGGATCGTACGATCTGTGAGGAGCGCAGTGATCAACTGAAAGCAGCAGGAAAATCTGATCCAACGTCTTACCCCGAATCTCGCCCAGCACACGCAGAAGCAATCGCGGCCGACGCCGCCGCGCGTCTGGCGGTCGAGACTGGATCGAAGTACTACGGCGTACACACAAGTTGTCAGGCCGCAGCAGACGTTCTAGAGCAGCATGCCCGCGACGGATCGATTCGCGCCGAGACGTGTACCCACTATCTCGCGCTTGATGAGTCGGTTTATGACCGACTCGGATCCTTGCCACGGATCGCACCACCAATCCGCCCGAGAGAGGACGTTGCCTCAATGTTTGATCACCTTGGTCATGGAACGCTGTCAGTTGTCTCAACTGATCATGTGGCACAAAAAGCCGCAACGAAACACGAAAGTGAGTGGTGGGAAGGACCATACGGTGCAAATGGTCTTCAAACAAGTCTCCCGGTTGTCCATCAGGAGGCGGTCGTTGAGCGTGATTTCTCGTATCCGTTCTTGGTACGGGTTATGGCATCGAATCCAGCACAAACGTTTGGCCTCCAAAACAAAGGGACGCTTCAGCCCGGCACCGACGCTGATATCGTACTTTTCGATCCCGAGATAGAGTACACGATCACAGCTGAGGACAACGCCTCAATATCGGACCACTCCTTATATGAGGGAATGGAGGTCAGCGGTGCAGTCACCAAGACATTTGTGCGAGGCAATCTTGTCGCAGAGGATGGAGAGATCGTCGCCGAAAACGGGCGTGGAAACTTTGTTCAACGGCCGGTTCCAGATTGGGGGAACTGATGAGATATCACATATTAGATGGGCTACTGGTTGAGGTAACCGATTTGCATCTTTACATCTGACAGTCTTCAACACTCTGTCTTTCTGTTGCTACCAATCAGGGCGATCAAAGTCGACTGCTGTTTGCTCACCATCCCAAACTATCTCCGTTGTCTGCTGAGTTCGGGCAACGAAACGACCCTTATTGAGAACAAGAGTTCGTGGACTCTGTGTACGTAGTACATCAAACGGCGAACGTCCATCATAGACGACAATCGAACCTTCTGCGCCTTCGTTGATTCCATAGTTGTCGACCCCGAAGATCGAAGCGTTCGCGTTCGTCAGCATGTCCCAAAGCGTCGGAACATCTTCGTGTCCATTCATGTGGGCATAGTGGAGAAGCACGAACGCAGTTTTGAGAGGATCACCATCGCCATATAAGTGAAATAGATCAACGATATCGTCTTGGCCAACACCGACAGTAACTCCAGCCTCCTGGAGTTCATCAATTCTTGTATGTCCCCGCCGCCGTGGATAATCGTCATATCGACCCTGTAGCACCGCATTGGATAACGGATTCGTAATCACTGACATTCCACTGTCTGCGATCAATCGAATCAATTTATCAGCATATGCATTCGAGTACGAATGCATTGCGGTCACATGACTTGCAGTTGTTCGATTTCCGATCCCTCTTTCCAGCGCTTCGCTCGCTAATATCTCGGTGAATCGGGACTGAGGATCGTCTGTTTCGTCGATATGCGGGTCGAGCGGCTTTTGATACTTTTCAGCAAAATCGACGATAGTCTGTACGTGTTGTACCCCTTTCTCACGTGTATTCTCGATATGTGGAATCCCACCGACTATATCCAGCCCCATCTCTAAGGATTCTTCAAAACGGTCTAGCTTGGTCTCATCACCATCGTACAACGACGCACTCGGCGTTGCTGCAGGAATGCTCACAGAGACGGACCGTATCGGGTTTATCGGGGCGGTTCCTGTACCACTCACATTCCGAGATATTAACAGCTTTGCGCTCGGTGCACAATCGGTTAATCCAGACATTACCCTGGTTCCACGATTGATGAACACCTTCTATGCACCTCAGGATGCTACTTCAACGGTTCAAGACTTCGCAGCCCAAGATGTGGACGTCATTGCGACGAACCTAGATACAACAGCTACGGTTACTGCCTGCAATGACGAGGGGATCTGGGGTTGCGGACGTGATTCGAGTCAACGAGAAGCTGGAGGTGAAATGTATCTTTCAGCAGTACTTTCACAGTGGGGTGATATGTACAAGAGCATCTCTGAGTCCGTGCGTGAGGACACATGGGATAACGATCCAATCTGGCAAGGGTTTGACGAAGGCGGAGTCGGTCTCGACGAATTCGGTCCAAACGTTCCCGATGATGTAATCGATGCCGTAATGGAAACGAGAGAGGAAATCATAAACGGGAATATAAACATCTGGGAGGGCTCGCAGTTCGAAGATTGGAGCACAGGTCCAACAGGGGAAGTCAGATCACAAATGCTGGAGTACGTCGATGCTGTCGAAGGTGAAGCTCCATAATAGCTGTCCACGACGGGTATTAATTGACATCCTCTTCTGACTACCCCCGGAGGAATCCCGAGCGTCTGAAATTCCTGGATTTAATCCTCCACAGAACAGCCAGCCGGTGAAAATCTCTCGATGTGCTCACGGGCTGTTGACCGCATTCAATCCTCGTAGTTGCTTTTCCGGCCCCAGACCGACAAAAAATCGAGAAAAGAGAGTACCACATGTGTCGGGGATTACCCGTCGATCAGTTTGTGAGAATGCTATCCATCAGGCCCGCCTCTGTCTGAGTTGGTGCCAGAATCACGCGTCCACGTGGAGAGGTTTTCTCGGATCTCCGTTGCTGTCGCGGTGTCGAAGCGAACTTCGTTCTCATCGAGTTTCGACTCGACTGCAGCAGCAAGATCAACAATTAATTCCCGACGGCGTCAAGCGTCGGATCGTTCGATCTCCAGATGTTGTCCCTCGTCGTCATCGCCGTGATCGCGTTCGTCGCCACGAACCTCGATGATCTCGCCGTCCTGACCGCATTCTGCGGCCACGAACGCTACCGATTTCGAGAGATTCTCCTCGGCCAGTACCTCGGATTCGGGCTATTGGTGGCCGTGAGCCTCGTCGGAGGGGTCGGTGTCGCCAGGTTCTTCACCGAACACGTGCGGTGGCTCGGGATACTCCCGATCGTCGTCGGTGCCGTCTGGTATCTTCGGACGCGGGACCGAACAGAGCGTGCTGCTTCGGATCGACCGGCCGTCGCCGGTTCAGCCTCTCGGTCGCGTACGATGGTCGTCGCCGGCGTCGGAGTTGCCGACGGAGGCGACAACATCGCCGTGTATATCCCGTTGTTTGCTGCCCTCGGACTGGACGAGACGATACTTGTGGCAGGAATCTTTCTGGTTGCGGCCGGTCTGTGGGTACTGCTCGCTCGGTGGCTCGGGAGTCGTCAGGTCGTGGCTGCTCGCGTCGAGGCATACGGTGACGTCGTTCTTCCACTCGTCTTCGTGGGGCTCGGCGTGGTGATCCTTGCAGGAGGTATCTGATCCGATGGGGATCGATCAGTGGTACTCGAATACACAGACGATGTCCAGCTACGCCCGAGTCGCCCCCGCGGCGGTTTCGGGATCGACACACCGCCTTCTGTCACCGCTTCGATCGACATCGCTATCGGTGTTTACCGGGGCCTGTGTGGATACCACGACCGGCACACAGGGTGGAGGAATCCCGGACGAATAAGTACTCGTCGCCCCGAATCCACACTATGGAAGAACAGACGTACAGCGAGGTCAGGTCGGAGATGGGTCTCGCCTTCGATATGTCGATCACCTCGAAGATGGCACTCACCGTAGGAACACTGTTGATTTCGACTCTGGCCGCACCGGCGGTACACTTTCGCCGCGACCTCATCCGGGAAATAGAGACGACGGCGGTGTTCGCCGAGTCGCTGAGCATGTCTGTCGGCATCGCAATCCTGTTCGGGAACGTCAGTACGTTCGCGATCGGACTCTACATGCTGAAGCTCATCAGAGACCGCAATCGGGCGTCTTCCCTGACCAAGGCACAGATCGAACAGAACCTCCGAATCGAGGACATCTACATGTACTTTCAGGTTTTCGGGACGTTGGCGGTCGTCGTTCCACTCGTTCCACTGCTGATCGGATGGATCTTTCCCGGGACGATCACAGCGATGTACGCGGTCGAGATTACGATCTATCAGCCGTTCGAGGCGGTGTTGATCGACATCAGACATATCGCTCTGGTCACCGGCGCTGGCTTCGGTCTGCTTCTCGGGGCGATGTGGTGGTACGTCAGATGATCCCGTCCCGTGGCTGAAACGCGAAGATCTAACGGCGCGACGACCCGGTTTCGGCGGTAAACGGTCTCAGTTCATCCTTCTTCTACCCGCTCTTCGTCGAAGAATTCGATGTCGACGAAGGTGTTGACGAGGATCCACAGGGTGATCAGCAATCCAGCGAGGAGAAGAAACGCCCTCGACCATTTTCTCTGGTCTGCTGGTGTCACACTCCATCTGGTGGCCGCCCATCTCGTCGAAACCAGTCCCGCAAGGAAGATCGATGCACCGATGGCTCCAGTGTGCAACCCGGCGTATAGCGAAAACGGAAGAAACAAAGCGCCGATCAAAAGCGGTATCGCCCCAACGATCATCGCCACCGTCGGCAACACACGGAACGTGCTGCCACCCTCCGTCGTTTGTCCTGCACCCATTACTCGGTGCTCGTCTGGGCTGTTGTTAAAACTACTCGAACGAAAAACAGCGTATCCGGATGTGTAGGAAATGCTGGCACGCTCAATCAGTTGTTATTTGCAACCATCTGTGCCGTATCCTGCACGACGACGCGGAGTTTCGTTAGGGCTCCCGTTGTATCACTGGCCCCGCCGCGTCCGTGGGTTCGATGTAGACTCTGCCGATCGCTTCTTCGCGTTCCTTGAGATCCGCCTCAATATCGCCGATCGTTCGCTCTATTTCTTCGGTACCGAGCGACGGGTCGAAGGAGACATCCGCGACGACTAGCACGTTGTCCGGACCAAAGTACACGGTTCGGAAGTCGATGAGTTCTTCGACACCGCTTGCAGAGACGACGACAGCCTCCAACGTTTCCTCTTCGGCTTCGGGTAAGGCCTCTCCGAGGAGCAATCGCTTGTTTTCCCGCCCCAAGGCGAGTGCAAAGATCATGAGCAAGAGTCCGATCAAGACGGCGCCACCGGCATCGAACACATGAATTCCGGTAACATCCGACACGAAAATCGCGACCAGCGCAATTGCGGCGCCGACGCCCGCCACCGCATTCTCGGTCAAGACAGCAAGCACCGGCATGTCACTCGTTTTCTGGAACGCCTCTCGAAATCCTCGCCACTGGCGTTCCTCAATTTCGATATTGAGTGCCTGTCGGGCTTTGATATACGATATCCCATCGAGAATGATCGTGGCGATCAAAACGGCGTAAGCCATGTAGATGGCCCGGAAATCGATTCCAAGGGCAGTCATCCGAGCTTCGCTCGGAAGCTCGACCGGTGCCCCCGCACGCAACGCACGGACGCCGGTCTGTAAACTCTCCCACCCTGCGATTCCGAAAAGCAGGACGGAAACGAGAAACGAATAAAAGAAAATCGCCTTTCCGTGGCCGAACGGATGGAGGCGATTCGCCCGTTTTTTCGCATAATACATCCCGATCAACAGCAGAATCTGGTTTCCGGTATCGGATATCGAATGATACGTCTGGGCGAGCATCGACGGACTTCCGGTCAAAAGATACGCGATGAACTTGAGGATTGCAAGGACGATATTGGCGGCCATCGCCACGAGGACGACAACGAGACTCTCATCAGCCGCCATTACACCCACAGTTGTTTCTATGTACTCAAAAAGACCGATTTCTGTAGCCGTAGTGGGCTATCGAGCGAAAGCAAACACATTGCAGCAAGGAAGAACGAAACGTCGGAATCGGGCGCTGTGGTCTGTGGTTTCAGAAGAGAAATCGACTATGGCCGCTGCAGGCTCCGGGTCGACTGTCGAACGAATCGATCCTTCGGGCGTGAGGCAGTCACGATGGGCAGGTCTGAGATACACCAAAACACACAGTAATCTGTGTGTCCATAGTATTCTATATGCCCAGCATCACCGTCAACGTGGACGACGAATTGAAAGAGCGAATGGAGAGCCACCCGGAAATCAACTGGAGTGAGGTCACCCGACAGGCCATTCAGGAGAAGATCGAGACACTGGAAGTGATGGACGAACTTACAAGCGAGAGTGACCTCACCGAGAGTGACGTACAGGAGATTGTCGATAAGATCAACGAGAGTGGACGCAAGCGCGCTGACGAGGAATCGGCGTAACACCGACGATGAAGCTGGTCGTCGACGCCAATGTCGCTATGTCTGCACTCATCGCCGATTCGAAAACGCGGGAATGCATCGTCACACTCGAACCAGACCTATTGACGCCCGCCTTCGTTTACGACGAGATTGAGAGCTACGAGAACCTGATCGTGGAAAAATCTGGGTTGGAACCAGACCGAGTAGAACAGTTCATCGACCTGCTGTTCCAGTACATCGAAGTTGTTCCCGCCGATGATTTCCATCCCGCGATCAAGAAGGCAGACGAAGCGATCGGTGATACCGACCCCGACGATGTGCTCTATCTGGCGTGTGCGATTTCGACCGACGCGGCCATCTGGAGTGATGATTCTGATTTCGAGCAACAGGACCTAATAAAAAGGTACTCAACGAGCGATGTGATCGACGCCTTCGAGACGGTCTAACTCGATGTGCGATTGATTTCCTGAATAGACACCAGTTTGAACATACGCGAGCTCCCGTGGACACCACTCGCTCGTTCATCGAACGAAAGCAAACACATTGCAGCAAGGAAGAACGAAACGTCGGGATCAGTCGCTTTAGTCTGTGATTTCAGGAGAGAAATCGACTATGGCCGCTGCAGGTTCTTTTCATCTGTTGAACAGCCGGTCGAGGAAGACGCGTTGGATGAACCCGGATTTCCGTGCGTCCGGTGGCTGTACCATCACGGCGGTGCAGTCGACGCTGTCGACGAGTCGGTCGCCAGGGCGGCCGAACACCGCACCACGCAACCCGCGCCGCTCGGTCGTGGTGACGAGCAGGTCAGCCGCGTTCGCGAACCGCGAGAGTCCCTCGATCCGGTCGTCGGTCTCTAAGATCCGTGAATTCACCGGTACAGTGAGTATCCGGCTGAGACTATCGTGATACTCCTGTACGACGGCCCGACGGTCGTCCGAAACGCCCTCCGGGACGGTCTGGAGTAACGAAAGCGTTGCTCCCGTCTCTTCGGCGATGGCGTCTGCGACGAGCAACTTCACCGGATCGTACGTCCCGCTGTTCGTCGCCACCGCGATTTCGTCAGCACCGTCGAAGCCCCGATCCTCGACGAGCAACACACCACACGGCGCGTTCTTCAGGACGTGTTCGTTGAGCCCCTCGCCGTACAATTCGTGGAGTTCCTCGACCCGACGTTCCAGTATGATGAAATCTTCCTCGTGGAATGAGGCGTACTCCACGATTGCGGGACCGAGTTCCTCGGTTTTGATCTCGCGGAATCTGATATTCGACAGGATTCCGTCGGTTGCCGCGCCGTCGTGTGTCGGCTGGACTCCACCGTCGGAGCGACTGTCGGCGTCCGTGCCGGTGGGAAGCGTCGTTGCCTGCACCGCCCACTCGGGCGGATCGACGCGTCTCGAAGTGGTGTCGCCTGGGGTAAACGCCCGGTGTGGGACTGTCCTGAACGTCCCGACGGTGACCTCGCCCCGACGAAGACCGGAGAGATCCATTCCGATCCGGAGCATGTCAGCGCTCGTCTTTGCCGGGGTGTCGCCGGTCACCGCGACGAGGGTGTCGTATCGTTGTTGTTCGCCGAACAGATCTTTCGTCCGCTCGACTGCGGCCTCGCCGACGTTCTGACGGACGCCTGCGCGGGCTGCACCCTCGCGGTCCGTGCGTGGACGAACGTAGAGGAAGAAGTACACGACCGACACCGCGGTGATGAGGGTCGCCCCCGCGAGTGGGACGAATCCCACCTGCGTCAAGACGAGGAACCCGCCTGCGATTCCGAAGATCTGCATCCACGGGTACAGCGGCGAGGTGAATACGGGTTCGTACTCGTCGATTGCACCCTCGCGGAATCCGATGAGGGCGAGGTTCACCAGAATAAAGACGATGATCTGAAATGCGCTTCCGAACTTCGCCACCTGTTCGATCGGGAGAAAGATGATCATTACAACGACAATTGCGCCCGACAGTAGAATGGAAAGAGAGGGCGTATTGAATCGGTCGCTGACCTGCTCGAAGGCGGAGGGTGCAAGGCCATCACGCGCCATCGCGAACGGGAACCGCGACGCGGACAACAAGCCGGCGTTCGCAGTCGATGCGAGCGCCAACAGTGCGGCGACGACGACGGCGGCCGTCCCGATTGGGCCGAGTGCCTGTTCCGCGGCGAGACCCATTATCGGACCCTCGCCGTCCGACTGGAGTTCACCCGCTTCGATCGCAGCCGGGATATCGACGACCCCCACTGCGACGTAGACGACCGCGACGTACAGGGCGGTAGTGAGCACGAGGGAGCCGATCATCGCCCGCGGGATCGTCTTGCCGGGGTCTTTGACCTCTTCGGCGACGGCCGCGATTTTGATCACTCCGGCATACGAGATGAACACGAGTGCGGTTGCCGCGAGTAGCCCACCGCTCCCGAAGTTTAGCGCCCCAGCGGTCCGTTCTGGAACGATACTGGGAATACCTCCCACGATGAAGTAACCGAGGACGACAATCATCACGCCGACGATCACGAACTGGAGGCTGCCGGCACTTTTCGCACTCACGATGTTGATAACGGTGAAGAACACCGCCAGCCCGACCGCAAGCGGAAGGATATAGTCGGCGATCCCCGGCGCGACGAAGACGAGATACGGGACGCCCCCGACGAGTGCCAGCGCACCCTTAAAAGAGAGCATGAACCAGTTTCCGACACCGGCAATAGTGCCCAGAAGTGGCCCCATACCCCGCTCGACGTACACGTACGAGCCACCGTCTTCCGGCATGGCTGTCGCCATCTCGGAGGCGCTGAACGCGGCCGGGAGGATCAGTATCCCCGCCAGAAGGAAAGCCAAAACGACTGCCGGTCCATTGACCGTCATGAACGCTACGCCCGGCAAAATGAACACTCCCGCCCCGACCATCGCCCCGATGGCAATTGCCATCGTCGGAAGCAACCCTAAGTCACGTTTGAGCCCTGATTTCACGTAAGATCACGTTGGAACGTCTGCTGACTACTGTACGTCCTTCAGATAACTTAAGATATCGGTTGGCGAATAAAAGCCTATTCGGCGGTACGCGTCGTGCTGTCTTCCGTCCGAGCACGTACTCGACACCGCTCCGACCGGTCGGTTGCGTCGTTATGAAACGGCCGATTTCAGCCGGCGTCGAGATACACCGAGTGTGTACGCGGCACCTGGCGGTCAGTGTCTGGGGGCCGCTATACCTCGCGTTCGAACACGAGTCCGACCGTCGTGCCGTCACGTTCCATCGTCTCGGCAAGTCGCCAGCCCTGCCTCGCATACTCGCTGACGACGGATTCGATGTCGCCCATCTTCTGTTCGCGTGCCTCCATCCCGTGTGTGGTGTAGACGTACTGTTGGTCTCCCATACATACCGGAGGGTTCCGACAAGCAAAAGACCCCGTCCGAGTGTCGAGCGTCGCACGGTCGGGCGGACGCAACGGTCACAGGTCCGTCGACACCCTCCGACAGCCAGCCGTGAGCGTTCGCCTCGCTACCGCTGTAATCGACATCCCTCGTGGGTATGGCTTCTCGTTGCGTGGCGTTCGGTGAGACAGGTATGGCGGAACCGTGGTTTCAAGCGTGGCAGGAACTCAAAGTGTGAGTATGTCTGGCAATCCAGTAGACGAGTTCGGCTCACGCCGTTCGACCGTCTACGCGCCGAACGGGGTGGTCGCAACCAGCCAACCGCTGGCGGCCGAGGCCGGCATCGAAACCCTCCGGACGGGCGGTAACGCCTTCGACGCCGCTGTCGCAACAGCCGCGGCCCTGAACGTCGTCGAACCGACCTCGACTGGACTCGGCGGCGACGTCTTCATGCTGTATCGAGACGCCGACGGCGAGGTCGGCACGATGTGCGCCTGTGGTGGTGCCCCCGAGCGGGCGACCCGCGATCGGGTTCGTTCTGCGCTCGCGGCGAACCGAGATTTCGGACGTGACGCCGTCTCGATGCCTATGAGAGGGCCACACACGGTCACCGTTCCCGGGACCGCCCGTGGATGGGAAGCAACGGTCGAGGAGTTCGGGCGACTCTCGCTGGGCGACACCCTCGAACCGGCGATCAGATACGCCACGGAGGGGTTTCCGGTCACTGAGGTCGTCGCCGACTAGTGGACCCACGCCGAGCGACTCTTCCGATCCCAACACGCCAGACGGTCGTATCTCGTCGACGGCGAGCGTGCCCCGGAGGTCGGTGAGACCGTCCGACTGAAACGGCTCGGCGAGTCCCTGCGGGCGATCGCCGAGGACGGTGCCGATGTCGTCTACGAAGGGTACATCGCCGAGGCCATCGCCGAGGAAGTCCAAAAGGCGGGCGGCTTCTTGACCGTCGATGATCTCGCGACCTTCGGGGTCGAATATCCCGATCCAGTCGCTATCGAATACGGCGATGCGACGGTGTATGAACTCCCGCCAAGCAATCAGGGATCGATCGCCCTCGAGGCGCTTGCGATCGCAAAGGAACTCGGCGTCGACGAGTACGAGGCCGGCTCGACGGCCCGGATACACTACCTCGTCGAGGCGATGAAACGGGCGTTTCACGACGGCCACCGCCACATCACCGACCCTGACTTCGAGGATATCCCACCGCTGGCCTCGAAGAGGTGGGCAAAAAAGCGGGCGGCGACCGTCGGAGAGACCGCCTCGAGGGTTTCATTCGGCGTTCCGAACGCGAACGCCGAGGACGCCGATACGGTGTTGCTGTGTGTCGCCGACGACGAGGGCAACGTCGTCTCGTACATCAACTCTCGCTTCGGCGGCTTCGGGAGTGGGCTCGTGGCTGGTGAAACGGGGATCGCCCTGCAGAACCGCGGCGCGTCGTTTTCCCTCGACCCGGAGCACCCGAACCGCCTCGAACCCAAAAAGCGGCCGTTTCACACGCTGATTCCCGCCGTCCTCGAGCGTGGGGAGAGCGACTGGTCGGGATTCGGCGTCATGGGTGGGTACATGCAGCCACAGGGCCACCTCCAGTTGCTCGTTCGGCTGCTCGCCGACGGCGCGACGCTTCAGAACGCACTCGATGCTCCGCGCTGGCGCTATCGAGAATCGGGGCGCCTGGCGGTCGAGGCACGCCTTCCGGCGGCGGTCCAAAACGGGCTGCTCCGGCGCGGACACGATCTGAGCGTCGAACTTCCGAACGTGTTTGGAGGTGCACAGATCGCCCGGTACGACGACGGGACGCTTTCGGCTGCGACCGAACCACGAAAGGACGGAAGCGTGACCGGCCTGTGACCGGGCAAAGCGTCTCTGTCGAGTGAACGAACCGAGACGCCACACTACGGCGCACGATCCCCGGTCGTGTCGGGACCCTGATGCTGTTCGGATGCCGCGAGGAGTAGTCCCGCGACGACGAGAACACTCACGACGATGTGCGCCACGACGGTCACATCGGTCTGTCCGTACCCCGTCCAGACCACACCGGTGACGTTTGCGGCTACCATCCCAGCGACGAGTATCATCGGCAGATACCGCCGAACACGGTGGGCAACCAAGACGACGAGCCCGAGTGCAACGATCCCGCCGGCAGCATGGACTGCCACCGTCGCCGGATGTCCACCGAGGGAAATCACGCCGGTGAGCGCTCCGACAGCCGCCGCGACGACGAGCAGATACCCGTTCACACACGCCCCAAGCGGGCCCACGACAAGACAGCGAGGCAGAATCCCACGCATCGGGATAATACGTTGGCTTTCGCCGTGATTCGCTGCACTCTCCGATCCCTGAGTTACCGATCAGTCACGCCCGACAGCGCCACAGCGGATACAAACGCCGTCGTCATCGTACTTGCAACCGAGCGCCGCACAGATCTCGTTGCTGGTTTGTCGTTCTGTAGGCAGCGGCCTGTTCGCCATATCGTCCGCTTCGAGTACCGGATAAAAAGTTCCAACAGCGCGGTCCCAGATGGCTGGACCCACGATCTGGGACTACCGACCTTCGACGGCAGATTGTGGGCTGTATCCGTGTACTCGCAATGCACATGGTGGTGTCTCTCCGCAGAACATCAGTAGTCGGCGGGATCCTTCGGGGTGTACGATGTGCAGTCGACTTCGTCCGGGCCGATCGTTCCACTGCTGCAGGTGAAGTCGTCTTCGTCGACGTACACGTCGCCTTCGATCGTCGCGTCGTCCAGCGTGAGGCTACCGTCCTCGACGACCACGTCGCCGGTGACGCGTGACCCACCGTCGATGTCGGTGTTCGTCCCTGGTCGTGCGACGACGTCACCGTAGACGGTACTCTCTTCGGTCACGGTGATGTCGTCTGCGTCCGTCGCCACGTCGCCTGCCACCTCGGAGTCGTCGATGTCGACGTCGCCGTCGGTGTCGATGTCCCCGATCAGGAGTGATCCCGTGGCGAGGTCGACGTCGATATCCTCCTCGCCGGTGTCGGTGTCTCCGGTGACCGAACAGGCGGCACTGGTGTCGCTCATCTCCAGATCGCCGTCGTCCTCGATGTTGCTTTCGACCCACTGACACTCGTGGTCGAGCGTGTCGATATCGTACGGAACGGACTCGACCTCGAAGGTCTGGACGACGTGGGCGGTGTCGTCGCCGTGCCAGACGAGCGTCACCTCGTCGCTGACGGGCACGACCTCGACTGCTTCACCCGGAGTGAACTCGGCTCCATGGAGTGCCTCTTCATCGGCAACGCCGCGGAGCTCAGTCCGATTCTCCGACAGCGGTTCCCCGCTGACATGCCGGATCGTGTAGGTGACCTCGTCGTCGGTGGCTTCGAGCGACAGCGCCACAGCCGGCTGTGGATCGGTCTCCTCGGAGAGCTCCGACACGGATATCGCGATGAACGCCGACAGGATCAACACGATCACGATCAACAACGCGACGCCCACCACGGGAGTGAGTCCCCGATTGCGCAAACGGTCGAACTGCATTTCTGGCGAGATAACGCCTTCGCCGGAAAGATACCCCGACCTACGATGATAAAATATCACGCGTTCTGTGTTTCCCCTGCCGCACTCGTCGCCCCGGCCGAATCGATTCACGCCGGTGTTTCGATTCGCCGACGCTTCAGGACGCCGACGTTGGGTCCGTGGCCACTCTCGGGGGTCGGTTCAACTCCCGTCGGTTCCCGCGTTGTCGACGATCTCGAAGGGACGCATCATGTCGTAGTCCTCGTGTTCGAGCATGTGACAGTGCCACATATACCGGCCGGTGTGGTCCTCGAATTTGCCGTCGTACTCGCCGAACGGAACCGCGACGTGGACGACCTCGCCCGGATCGACCGAGATCGTGTCGTTCCACCCCCGCTCGAACGCTCTGGGTGGTTCGAGTTCCGACACGTCGATGCCCGCCGTGTCCGGATCGTAGGCGGCCGTGGACTGTCGTCCGAGCACCTGAAAGTGAACGACGTGGAGGTGCATCGGGTGTGACATTCCGGTGCGGTTGTCGAAGCTCCATATCTCGACGTCACCCGAGTTCACCCGCTCGGTTATCGGATCCGACATCCTGTGCCCCGACGGATCGCCGTCGGAGCCGAGGAGATGGAACATCCGTCCGTGTTCGTCGGACCGACTCGTGAGCGCGAGATGTCGCTCCCGTACGGCCTCCGCCGCGTCAATCTCCGGAGTGTCGACGAGCGTGTCAGGAACGCGGCTGTCGTCCGTGACAGCCGCACTCGAGACATCGACGAGGAGCACCTCCGGTAGTGATAACTCGTCGCCTCTGCCGGACCCGAGGTACGGCGCCGGGGCATCGTTGTGCAACAGCAGCGTTTCGCCGGCGTATTCGGAGAAATCGACGACGACATCGAACCGCTGGCCCGGGCCGAATTCGAGTCGTCGCTCGACGCGGACCGGTTCCGAGAGGAGCCCACCGTCGTTGCCGATCCCCACGAACGCCGGGCCGTCGCCGCCGGTCTCGCCGGTTGCCTCGTCGTACTCGAGGAGCTTGAGCCGGTAGTAGCGGCTGTTGGCCCCGTTGAGCAGCCGGAGGCGGTACTTCCGTGGCTCGACAGAGAGTCGCGGCCAGACCTTGCCGTTGACGACGGAGGTGTCGCCGTAGAACTGACGGACGATAGTCGGATCGGGGAGGTCGTCGGTCGGGTCGTTCGTCGTGGACGGGTAGAAAAGCGATCCGTCTTCCTCGAAACGACGGTCCTGGAAGACGAGCGGAATCTCGTATTCGCCGTCCGGGAGCCCGAGTTCCGCTTCGGTGTCACTTCGAAGCAGGTACAGTCCCGCCAGTCCCGCATAGACGTTCAGTCGCGTTATTCCGGGTGCGTGGTCGTGATACCAGAGGGTCGCGGCGGGCTGGTCGTTCGGATACAGGTAGTCCTTCCCGTCGAACTTCGGTCCGGTCTCCTCGTACCCCGGCGTGTACCACATCTCGTCCTGTCCGTCGCTTTCGGGGGGAACGTTGCCCCCGTGGAGGTGTGTGACGGCCCAGACGCCGCTGCCGTCGTGCGGTGCCTTCTGTGCCTTGATCGTCGTATCGACCGGCAGAATGTGTCGTTCAGGGAGGGCATTTTTCCACCGCACAAAAATCGGCTCTCCCTGCCGGGCTTCGATGGTCGGCCCGGGATACAGACCGTCGTACCCGAACACCGTCGTCGGCGGAAGGTCACGGTGGAGCCGCTGTTCGACCGCCTGCATCTCGATTTCGTAGTGGGGATGGCCCTCCTTCCGCCCACTCGGCTCGGCGACGGCTGGTCGGGGGAGTTCATCGACCCACCTCGTGAGGTCGGGAGACGAGTGTGCAGCCATCGATCCGGACGGCGGCGTATCGGTGGGTCCCGTTTCGGACTCCTCGCCATTCCAGCCCACCACACACCCCGAGAGGGTCGAAGCGCACAACCCGCCGAGTGCCGCAAGGAGACGACGCCGGGAGAAATTCGTCCCCGGACCGTCTGATCGAGTAGGCATACGCAGGCCTAACGAGTGCAGGCCGATATGACTTGTCCGAGCTATTGAATTTCGATATCAGTTGCACGTCTGAAAGCCCAAAATAATGGGGTATTGGGTCTGAAAATTATTTCTCGCGCTCAGATCTTAATGTAATAATTTCGTCAAGGCTCAGATTCTGACGCCGCCTTTCGAGCGTGACTTCCGGCCCCTCTCGTTTCGAACGTCGATAGATAGGCCGGTATTGTCCCACCGGCGCCGTTCCGTCCGATCTGCGTCCGGTTCGGCTGCGACGAACCGTCAGGCTGGTTCCCGGAGCACCGACGCCGTTCCGGCGGCGACAGCACCGATGAGGAGGATGATGACGCTCGCAGCGTTGAGAAACGCCGTCGCGCCCACCCGGACCTTCCCGAAGACCTCCAGCGGAACCGTCGTCAGGCCGGTTCCGGCCAAAAAGAAGGTGATGAGAAACTCGTTGAACGACAGCGCGAAGGCAAACAGCGCACTCGCAAGCAGCGCCGGCAACAGAAGCGGTAGCGTGATCGTCCGGAAGACGGTCATCCGGTCGGCGCCGAGGTCACGGGCCGCCCCCGGGAGGTCGTCGTCGAGTTCCGCATAGCGGGCGGCGAGGAGAAACGTCGTAAACGGCAGCACCCAAAAAAGGTGGCCGAGTGCGACGGGCACGAGTCCGAAGCCGATCCCGAGTCGATCTGCGGTGATACCGATCCCGAAGGCGACGACGACCGTCGGGACGAAAAGCGGCAGGGCGATCACCACGCCGACGGCGGCCTGGATCGTCGACGGCAGTCCGCTCCGGACGATCGTGTAGGCCCCGGCGAGGCCGAGGACCGTTCCGCCGACCGCCGCGACGATCCCCAACCCGAGGCTCGTGAACATGCTCCTGACGAAGCGCCGGTCGGTGGCAACCTCGCTGTACCACCGGAGTGAGAACCCATCGAGTGGGATCGTCGGCTGAGACGCCGGCGAAAGCGAGAGATATCCGACGACGACGACGGGAAGGTACAGAAACAGAAGCGTCAGTACGACGACGGCCGCCGGGAATCGGCCGGCTCCACGAACGAGCAGGCTGTCGACTCGCCTCACCATCGTTTGAGCTCCGTTCTGACGCTCGGAACGGCGGCACCGACGAGGAATCCGGCGACGACGATGCTCAGAAAGACGATCGACAGCGCCGATCCGAGGCCGAAATCGAAGAACTCCTGGAAGGCCTCGACGACGAGCGTCGCGAACATGACCTCACCGGGGCCGCCGAGTATCTCCGGTGTCGCGTACGCACCGGCGATGCGTGCATACACGATGAGCGCACCGGCGGCGGCACCGGCCCACGTCTGTGGGACGACGATATCGACGACGACCCGACGGTTTGTCGCGCCGAGATCCGTTGCAGCCTCCAGCAGCCGCCCGTCGAGTCGCTCCATCGAGACGTACAGCGTCAGGACCACGTAGGGTAGATAGATGTAGACGAATCCGACGAAGATGGAGAGGTCGGTGAAAAGCAGATCGAACGGGGCACCCGGGACCCCAACGCCGGCGAAGATCGTGTTCAGGACGCCGCCACGGGCGAGTATCCACACCCAGGTGTAGTTCAACACGACGTAGTTGAGCCAAAGCGGCAGCGTGAGTGCGACGAGTGCCGGCAGCCGGTACCGGGTCGGACACCGGTGGGCGAGCCAGTAGGTAACCGGATACGCGACGGCGAGACAGACGAGCGTGACGGCGACACCCATCAGGAGTGAGTAGCTGAGCGTGCTTCGGTACAGCGGCTCACCGACGCGAGCGTAGTTGTCGAGCGACATCCCGGGGCCGACGCTCTCGACGGCGAGGATGAGAAGTGGGAGGACACCGAGCGAAACGGCGAGTGCCACCGGCGCGGAGGCGATTGCTCCATCGCGCATCCGGGTCGATCGTTCAGTCGTTGCCATCGGTTACGATCACCGCGCGATCGATATCGAGGGCGATCCGTTCCTCGGGAATTACCGATCGCCCGTTCGTCGTTTCCTCGCGTCTCGTTCCACCATCTGCCGTCGCCGCGGGGTCCGTCGTTCCGGGGGCCGTTCTGGCGACGAGTCTGTCACCGGTGTCGAGTTCGATCTGTGCCTGCTCGTAGAACCCCTTGTACGCCGTGTCGAGAACCGTTCCGGCGAAGCGCCCGGTGCCGACCGTGACGGCCTCCGGTCTGACGACGACGGTGGCGGTGCTACCGACCGGGGCGGACCCGTCTCCGCGTCCCGATCGCGCCTCGATCGTCCCGATCTGTGTCTCGACGACGGCGCCGTCCCGCGTTCGCTCGGTCACCTCGCCTCGAAGCATCGTCGCGTCGCCGAGAAAGTCGGCGACGAAGCGGGTCTTCGGTCGCTCGTAGAGCCGCTCGGGCGGTCCGACATCGGCGATCCCACCGGAGTGCATGACACAGATGCGGTCGGACATGCTCATCGCGCTCTCCTGGTCGTGGGTGACGTACAGAAACGCCGTTTCCGACTCCCGCTGGATGCGCTTTAGCTCCGATTCCATCTCCTCCCGCAGCGATCGATCCAGCGAGGACAGCGGCTCGTCGAGCAGCAACACCGCAGGGTCGTTGACCAGCGCCCGAGCGAGTGCGACGCGCTGTTTCTGTCCTCCGGACAGCTCCGTCGGATCCCGGTCGCCGAATCCGGGAAGTGAGACCAGCTCCAGCGCCTCTTCCACCCGCCGGGTTCGTTCGGGACCGTCGACGCCGTCGCGGGCTAGCCCGTAGCCGACGTTCTCGGCGACGGTCATGTGTGGGAACAAGATCAGGTCCTGAAACACCATGTTCGTGTCTCGCCGCCTCGCCGGCTGTGCCGTGGCGTCCGTTCCGTCGATCCGGACGACGCCGTCGTCCGGTTCGGTCAGTCCGGCGAGCATCCGGAGGGTGGTCGTTTTGCCGCAGCCGGAGGGACCGACCAGTCCGAAGAACTCCGATCGGCCGATTTCGAGACTCACGCCATCGACTGCCGTCACGCCGTCGAACTCCTTTCTGAGTCCGTCGACGGCGAGTGCCGGCGGCTGCGATTCGGACACCGTCTTCACCCGTCGGCCTGTGTCTTCGCCTCGCTCCACGTCTCGCTGTACGCCTCGACGAGTTCGGGCGGCTTCGGCTCCTCGTAGATGAACTGTTCGGGGTCGTCCAGTCCCAGAATCGAGCGATCGAGATCCTGCTCCTCGAAGACGCGCTCGTTCGGCACGGCGATGTTGTTCGGCTCCATGAGCGATCGATACCCCATTTCGCTGTGCCACTCCTCGATGAACTGGTGGGCGAGGTCGGGGTTTTCGGCCCCATCGCGGACCGTATACTGGATGAACCACGCCTTCGTCCCCTCCTCGGGGAACACCCGCTCGATCGGCATGCCGTCGGCCTCCATGGCCTGAATCACGTAGTTCCAGACGGGCTGGACGCCGACTTCCTCCGTCCGGAGCAGCTGCTCGGATTCACCGCCGTTGCCCCACAGTCCAGCCGTATTGTTCAGCCGGTCGATCAGGTCCTCGCGCAACGCCTCGAAGTCGACGTCGTCCATCGCCGTCGGGTTCAAATCCGTTCCGACGGCGGCGTTGCGATACAGGACCTGCAGTCGTGCGTCGTCACGGCCACCGACCACGCCGGCGAGATCCTCGTCCCACAGATCCGCAAGCGCCGTCACGTCGCGGTCGACCAGTTCGGTGTTGACCGCAAGCGGCGTCTGCCCGAAGCTCCGCGGAACGCCGAAGACCTGACCGTCGCTTTCGAAGTACTCCATCTTGAGAAAGTCGAAGACCTCGTCGTATGAGGGGATCCGATCGAGATCCAGCGGCTGGATCAGCCCTTCGTCCATGGCCGGCTTCACCGCGTAGTTGCCGAGCGGTGCGATGTCGTACTCCGCCCGCCCTTCACGCAGCTGTGTCAGCGTCTCCGCGGATCCCTGGGCGGACTGGATCTCGACTGTCACGTCGTGTCTGTCCTCGAATTCCTCGATGACGCCGTCGTTGTAGACGTACCCCCAGTCGATGATACGAAGCGTTCCGGAACCGCTGTCGGCTCCGAGACAACCCGCAGCAGATGCTCCAAGCGTCGTGGTCAAACCGCCGAGAAACGCCCGGCGGGATGCTCCTCGTCGCATATCCGTACAACGGCTGCCGGCCGTATAAATCGATAGATGACGGAAATGCCGTCGGTCGAACGGCGGCCAGCGAGCGTCGAACCCAGCCGCCTTCGGAGGCGTCGGAGTCGGATGCTGCTGGCTGACAGACTTATATACGTCCCCGAGTATGCTTCGGTAGGATGGGGTACATCGGGAACAGCATCGATCTGACCTCCCTCGGGTTGATCCTCCTCACCGTCTTGGGATTCGTCGGTACGGGGCTCGTCTTTCAGGCCGCAAGCACCGAGTTGCAGGCTGAAAACGAGGAACTCGCCGAGGAAAACCGCAACCTCGCCAACGAACTGGCGGCGACGGAGACCCAGCTCAACGAGACGCAATCGGAGCTCGAATCGACCGAGGCTGAACTCGCCGCCCTAGAGCAGCAGGTCGAAACGCGCGAAGACGACCTGCAGAGTCTCGTCAACGCCCTCGATCGCACGGAGGCACAGCTAGACGCGGCCGAAGCCGAGCTAGCGGCGACCGAAGCGGAACTCGAGGAGGCCGAGGCCGAACTCGAAGACGCCGAAGAGGAGATTATCGAACTCGAAGAGGAGGTCGTCGTACTCGAAACCGAAGTCGACGACCTCGAAGACGATCTGGACGACGCCGAATCCGAGATTGCCAGCCTCGAATCGGAAATCAGCGTCCTCGAATCACAGATCTCCGAGCTGGAGGACGAAATCGAGGAACTCGAATCCGAGGACTGATAGTGATTCTTGCGAGTCATTCCGGTATCGACCGCCCGACAGTAGGCGGTCGAACCGGTAACCAGTCGCAGTAATCACTATGAGCGAGGCGGCGTACAGAAACCGGTCGCTCCGTGATTCGTCCGACGAGGTCTGTCCTATTAGTCGTGTCAGAAATGGTCGCGCCCTGAAAAGGTGTATGTCACGGTCTTTTCAAGGGATACGCGTCAGGGGATCCAACGTCGTATCGGGGCGCGTCCACCCGGCGGTAGGGCGCAGTACGTCAAATATCCCCCTTCGAATCTCACCATTTGAGACACCCTCCTCGCTCGCCGTATATAAGTATTCGAAACACGCCGACGACTGCCACAGCAGTCCGCCCACCTTGCCGGTCGAACACCTGTCGGTCGGAATCTCTCGCCGAACCGGGTCCCTTCAGCGACACTTGAAGCTGAACGATCGGTCACACTGTCCACAGGTTTCCCGATTGGTGTATCGTAGGCTCGCGTGTACCTCTCCGACGGCCGCGGATTCGTCGGGCAGATCGATCACCGTCGGCTGATCGCAGTGTGGACACAGGACCTCCTTGATCATACCTGTTCGAACCTCGGTTGGGCCACCAGATATATATACGGTTTTCGCGTTCGTCACCGCTCCGGGTGATAGCGAACTGATCACGGATCCGTCGGTCACTCGGGGCGAATCGTCGTCCGATGCCATCCCGTCGCACCGCTCGGACGGGGGCTCGTCTCCGAACCGGTTTGTACCGTCCCATCGCGTCGAATCGCACGGACGACCACGGGAAACTCACGCCGATGGGGGGCGTCGAACTCGTATCGCCACCGCCGCCACGCGTGTGGGGCAAGCGGTTTCTCGAGTTCGGCCTCGGTCCACGTTTCGCCGTCGTCGATGCTGACCTCGACCGCGTCGATTTCGACGACTCCCGTCTCGAGTCCGCCGAAGGCAACCCCGCCGACGGTGACCCGATCGCCGCTTCGCTCTGCACCACGGACGTACGACATCGTGTTGACGACCGCCTCCTCGTCCCACCCCCGTCCCTCCCAGTGGGCTTCGTGGCTCTCCGTTGCGACCTCGATCCGATCGATCCACTTTGTCATCTTCATCCCGTATCGGCCCGGAATCAGCAGTCGGGCGGGGAATCCGTGCTCGGTTGCGAGTGTGCGTTCACCCATTCCGTAGGCGACCAGGATGTCCTCTCGCTCGACGAGATCGATCGGAATCGCCTCGCTGTAGCCATCGGCGGCGTAGGTGACGACATCGACCGCCTCGTCGGTCGGGTTCGCCGCCGCGACGAGATCCGACAGCTGTACGCCACTCCAGTGTCCGGTCCCGATCAGATCCCCGCCGACCTCGTTCGAGATGCAGATCATCGTCGTCGTCTGTTCGACCCGCTCGTCATGCTCGAGGAGTTCGTCGTACCCCAGCGAGTACGACCGCTCCACCGCACCGTCGATATCGAGCGTCCACGTCTCCGGATCGACCACCGGCGGGTTCACGTTGATGTCGACGACGTAGTGTGCCTCCGGCGTGGTGACCGCGTCGGGCATCCCGTCGATATCGAACGCCGGATCGCCGGCCGGCCGTGACACCGATCCCGAAAGCTGCTCCCGAACTCTCGGTGATTCCTGCCCGTCCGGGGAGCGACCGAACAGTGCCCGAAGGGAAACGAGAACCGCCGCACAGCCGACGCCGATGCCGGCGATGCGGCCCAGAAACTGTCGTCGCTCCGACCGCTGGCTGTCTGCTGTGGGAAAGCCGGTGACACACCCGTGTGTGACCACCGACGGCGGTATCGCCGCAACCGCGACGGCGGCGATGAATCGATCGGAAACCTCGACTCCACTGACAACGAGAAGCGGAACCGTCGAGAGAACGCTCGCCACCGCGACCTGAGTTACGGGAGCCGATCGAAGCGGCCAGACGACCGCGGTGGCTGCAGTCGCCGCGACGATTCCGGCGACAACACCGGCCACGAGAACCGGTGTGGCGTAGAAGCCGAGCAGACCGATCGCAAGCGTCGAAAGCCAGCCGGGTGATCGAATAATGATCGCCTCAGCGATCACGACGATACCGAATTCTCCGACCAGCGGCCCCGCGGCGAACAGTCCCGCGATCCACGCCACGGCAACGGCGGCCCCACCGATCCCGCGGCGGAGCACCGGCGATTCGAGGACGCGCGCTGTGATTTCGGTGGTCATGACGGTGGTCGGACGCCGATTCGATCACCGGTGTTCTCGCCGACGACACCCTGCTCGACACACTGAAGACAGCGGGGGTCCGGGAAGCGGCCAGCGACCGCGTTGGCTCCTGTATGGTACGTTGTTCAACGGCCGACGGTTGTTAAATCAACCGCCGGTCGGTGCGACGGTAGGAAGATTATGTGGAGAAACTCGAATCCGTCCTCAGACGTGATCGCGGCCGACGAGGACGCTGAGGAGGTTGAGAAGGAGCAATCCAGCCACGGCGAACGCCCGCTGGCTCGGATCGACGCTGTACAGCGCGGGCAGATAGACGAACGGGAGGACCACGGCGGTCCAGAATCCCGCCGCACGAACGGCAGCGATCAAGAGCCCGTACGACTGTCGGAGGGTGGAGACTGCTCCAGCGGCGAGCGACGTCGGACTGAATGGGGAGGGCGATGCAGTGGACATTCGTTTCCTACCTCCCCCAACGAGGGCCGACCCCATATAAACCGCAGAACCTTCTGGTGTCTTCGCCTCAATTAACTGAATCAACGTTCGAACGATTCGTTTTACGGTCGGATCTTGATCCTTCAAAAGCGACTTAGAATACAGTAGACGTTTTATCGCTCGCTTTGAGGGAGTATTTGCGTGGATCGTGGATCTGGAGTAACCCGTGGACCTTCGAGAGGATACTCACGCGATACCGGCTCGAAACCTCGGCTTGGATCCGACGGGCCACGCCGTAGTTCGCTGTTCAGTCGTCGGCTTCGAGGGGCGTTCCGTCGGGTGCCGTGGGAGCGGGGCTTTCCTCGTCGGAGAAGGGGTACCACGACTGTTTGGCGTCGTTGAGACACGGATCCTCGTAGCCGTCGACTTCCTCGGGTTCGGCGAGTTCGACGAGCGTTTCGTGTCCCGTCGCTTCGACGAACTCTCGGAAGGTCTGGCCCTCCTCGCGAAGCGCCGCGTAGGCTCCGGTGAGATTCCGTATCAGCCCGGGGACTTCGTCGGCCGGGACGCGCTGGCGGATCCACTCGACGAAGGTCGGGTTCTCGCCGATGCCGCCGCCGACACCGACATCGAGTGCCTCGACCATCTCACCGTCCTTGCGGGCGCGCATCCCCTGGAGACCGATGTCGGCGGTCATCGCCTGCCCACAGTCGGCCGTACAGCCGGAGTAGTGCATCTTGATCCGGTCGACATCGTCGGGGAGTTCGGCGTTTTCACCGAGCCACCACAGCAGACGGGCCATGCGGGCCTTCGTTTCGGTCAACGCGAGCGAGCAGAACTCGGTGCCGGTACACGCCATCGCGCCCTGCACGAACGGGTTCGGTTCGGGTTTGTACTTTGCCAGCAGCGGTTCGTTGAGCAGATTCGCCAGCCGGTCGTCGGGAACGTCCATCACGATCGGATTCTGTCGGCGGGTGAGCCGGACCTCGCCGGATCCGTAGGCCTCGGCAATCGTCGCGAGTTCGGTCACGTCTTCGGCCGGCATACGGCCGACCGGGACGGAGAGCCCGACGTAGTTGGTGCCGTCGGCCTGCGCCCGGGCGTCCGCGACCGGGCCAACCCGACGCTCGATGAACTCACAGACACACGGGTCCGGCTG
>JARWGK010000047.1:0-13610 GCA_040409725.1 Natronomonas sp. | reverse complement strand
GTCTGGCCGATGTATCCGATCGACCGCGTCCCGAGCATGATCTCTCGGGTGACGTCCTCGACCTCGTCGTAGTCGAAGTATTCCCCGAGTCCGAGCTCCTCGGCCAGCTGGGTCATCAACACCCAGTCCTGCCGGGAGTTGTGCCGCGGCGTGACCGCCTGATTGACCCACTGCAGCTGTCGACCGGTGTTCGTGAAGCTGCCGGCCTCCTCGAGGCTCGTCGCCGCCGGCAGCATGTAGACGTCCGTGTCTCCGGCAACGTCGGTGAGTTCGGCGATCTGGTTGGGGAAGATGTCGACGTTGACGATGAAGTCGAGTTCCTCGATCGCCTGCTGGTTCTTCCGGTACTCGCTGAGGGAAGCCAGTCCGTGGCCCCAGAAGATCGCGGCCTGCACCGTATCTGGCTGGTAAACTTCCCACTCGTCGTCGAGGACGCCCTCGTACCAGCGGGCGACGGTGAAGCCGTTTTTCTCCATCAGCTCGCGGCGGCCCTGGAAGCGATCCTCGAGCAGTTCCTCGTAGCTGATCTCTCCGGAGGTCCCCTCGAACTCACTCCAGACACGCGCCCAGTGCCGCCAGGCCCCTTCGTCGAGCCCGTAGTACCCCGGCAGGGTACTGGAGTCGACACCGAGGTCGGTCGCACCCTGGACGTTGTTGTGTCCACGGTAGATCGGCGTTCCGCCGGCCGACTGTGCGGCGTGACCCAGCGCGAGGTTCAACATCGCGTAGGCGCGAACGTTACCGTTTGCATTGTTGTGCTGGGTTCCACCCATCGCCCACTCGACACAGCTCACGTCGGCGTCGGCGAGCGTCTCGGCGAGTTCCTGTAGTTCGGGCACCGGCGTTCCGGTGATATCCGAGACCGTTTCGAGGTCGTACTCCGGCAGAACGTCGTTGCGGAACTCCTCGAAGCCGTCGACGCGGCCCTCGATGAACTCCTCGTCGTGGGCTCCGAGGTTCTCGACGATGTGGTAGATGAGGCCGTAAATAAACGCCACGTCGGTCCCCGAACGGAACCGGTAGCTTTCGTCTGCCTGTGCCGATGTCTCCGTGAACCGTGGCTCGGCGGTGATGTGCGTTCCACCGCGTTCCTGTGCGACCTGGAAGTGCTGCCAGGCGACCGGATGGCTCTCGATCGGGTTGTGGCCGATGATCAGGTTAACGTCGACATTTCGCATGTCGTTGTTGTTGTTGGTCATCGCGCCAACACCCCACGTGTTCGCGATGCCGGTCACCGTCGTGGAGTGACAGATCCGTGCCTGGTGGTCGATGTTGTTCGTGCCGTAGATCGACGCCAGCTTCCGGATCAGGTAGGACGCCTCGTTCGTGTGCTTTGCCGACCCGACCCACATCGTGGCGTGGGGTCCGGTTTCCTCACGGATATCGTTGAGCCGTCCGGCGATCTCCGGGAGGATTTCGTCCCAGTCCATCCGAATCCACTCGCCGTCTTCGAGCTTCAGCGGCTCCTTCAGTCGACCCTCGGAGTTGGACGTCTGGGTGAGCGACGAGCCCTTCGAACAGAGCCCGCCCTCGTTGATCGGATTCGTGTCCCACGTCTCTTGGCCGACGATCGAGTCGTCTTCGACGGCGATCTGCAGTCCACACCCCACAGAACAGTGCGAACAGACCGTCTTTACTAGTTCGTCCCCTGTGTACGGTGGCCCTCCCTGTTGAGCCACCTCTTCTTCTTGTGCACCACCTCTTTCGAGGAGAGTTCTCCCGCCGACAGCCGCGGCGAGCGTCCCCGCAGCTCCCGCCTTCAGGAACTCCCGTCGATCGAGGTCTATCACAGACCGTGACATACGCCCCGAACGTAGGAATCCCTTAGTATGAATGTGTCGGTTATTTATGCGGCTTCGGCTAACCATATCCAGTTACAAAAAAGTTACACCTAAGAGGGGCTGAAAAATTACAAATTAAGTCTCGGGGGCGGTGAACTGATATCTGTCTCTGAAATCCGGTATTTATCGGATAATTCCCACAGAATACTCCGTGTGTCGTTATTCTACCCACCGAGGAGTAACTCGTTACGGTTACAGTGAGTCGCCTTCGTATGAATAATTACTTCGATCCGGAAAAATATTATCTGTGGCGCTCTCGCCGGCGGGAACCGGCCGTCCGACCTCACCGTGACATTTAATCGACCACTGGACCCAGTTGAAACAATGACTACCACTGCAGAGACAGTTGAGACGACCGAGACGACCGGTGGATCGACGCCGGCCCTTCGTCGGACACCCGTAGCTTCCCGGGCGTTTCGGATCGACTGTGGGGGTCGACGATGACCGACGACGACGGACCACAGGACGACTCCGACGACACCGCGAGCATCGACCTCGATGCGATGGAGGTCAAAAGCGACGAACCCGAGGGCAACTACGGCGACTGGATCTGGCGAAACGACACCGATCCGGACGACGAACCGGAATCGGGGTGGAAACCGTCACAGACGCCCGCCTCCACGACGGAGGCCGACTCGACGGACCCCGAGGATCTGCTGGGTGACGACGGTGGGCTGACGGACGACGCCAGTTCTCCGGATGGACGGTACGCACCCGGCGTCCCGAGTTCCGGCGGTCCGGTCGGTGTTCCGGAAGAACAGGGTGGTGCCGGCGGGGCTTCACCTGGTGGGACCCGGGAGACGGACAACGTCGAAGGGGCGGGGACGGCGGAGACCCACAACGCGACGGAGCCAAGCGACATGACGACGGCGTACACGTTCAAGGCGATGCATTACTTCGAGGACCCGGGGCTCGTCATCGCCGAGACGGAGGGCTGGTCGGACTGGATCGGCATCGTCGGTGAGGTTTCGACGCCGGTCATCCGGAAGTTTCAGCGCGAAAACCGGATCGACCTGGATTTCTTCGGCGGCTCGGAGAACGGTCCGGATGCACGCCTCGCCGACATCGACGAGGAATCGATGTTCTACGCCGAACGGATGGTGCTCGTCGGCGTCGAGGGTGACGACGAGTGGATCGCCGAGGCTGCCGGCTGGGAGTTCGTCCCGCTGCAGCAGGCCGCAAAGAAGGCCGACTGGGAACTCAAATCCGACCTGATCGACTGACTAGTTGGTGTGGAGCAGTTCCGCCCGGCACGACCCACAGTAGTGGATGATGCTTTCCTCTACGTCGGGGGCGAGGTTCTCGACGACGTCGCCGATGCGTTCGTCGATGACGTCGGCCGTTGCCTCGCTCGTGAACTCCTTGCCACAGCCGGGACAGGCGAGCATCGACCCCTCGTACATCTGCTTCCACGCCGGCTCCTCGCCGTCGCGGTTTTCCGGCAACAGCGACAGATCCAGGCCCTGATGGACGGTCATGACGTCCTCGACACAGACCTCCTCACACAGCCCGCAGTTGACACACCGCTCGTGGTTGAAATCGAGTCCGTCGCTCGTTCGCCGGAGTGCGTCGGTCGGACAGAAGTTCGAACACGTCGGCGTGAGCGTACAGCCGTCGCCGACCTCGACCACACCGAAGTTCTCCAGTCCACGGATCACCTCACGCTCCGGCTCGACGTGTTCGACGATCGCCCGAACGCTCTCTAGTGCCCATCCGTGGCTGTCGAACGGCTCGCTTTTCCGGTCCGGATCGTCGAAGGTACCGGTCGCCTCGTGTTCCCCGGCGGGGATCGGCGACTCCGACAGCGTCTCGGTGGCAAACGCCGAAATTTCCTGCATGAACGCCCTCGGTTCGGCCGGATCGGGGGCGAAGAAGGCGGTTCGTTCGCCCAGTCCCAGATCCGTCGTCGCCGTGTTCATCCGTTCGACCAGCTCCGCCTTCGGATCCGGTCCGGAGTGTAGACAGCTACTCCCGCAGCCGACGATCGCGACGCCGGATGCGCCGGCCGCGAGGGAGTGCAACACCTGTGCCTCTCCGACCGTGTCGGTACAGTTGACGCTCACCGGGAGGATCGGCGGATACTCGATTTCCGTCTGCCCTGCTGCCGCCAGTCGGCCGTACTCCCGAATCGCGTCTCTGGCCCGCTCCGAGCAGACGAAGGCGATGATCGGCGAATCGATCGCCGCGGCCGACCCACCGAGCAGCCCACTCACGAGTCCGCTGTCCTCCGGGGCGTCGAGGAGTGTCTCGACCTCTCTTGCGATCCGTTCGTTGCTCGGTTCCCTGAGTTCGACGGCTCCGGTCGGACACTCACTCGTACAGGCCCCGCAGTTCTGACAGCTATCGAGGTGGAAGCCGACCTCGTCGACCGACGTCCGTTCGACGGCACCGTGTGGACAGGCCTCGACACAGGCGTTACAGCCCTCTTCGCCGTAGTTCCCGGCCGCACACACGTCCATGTTCAGATCCAGGAAGTCGGGTCCCTCGAAGCCACCGAGCAGTCGCTCGACGGTGTCGATCGTCAGTGCGTCGATTTCGCCGGTGTGGAAACCACGCTGTCCGCCGACGGTTCCGTCGTTGCCCGTCGGATAGATCACCTGATCACACTCGACCGTCGTGCTCACGCCGTCCATCTCGATTGCGTCGGTCGGACAGACATCGATCCAGTCGCCGTCGGGGGCGTCCGGGTCGATATCGACCGGCCGCCGGGTCACCATTCCGTCCGGTCCCGCGTGTACGCACTTCATACACGAGATGCAGTCGTCCGTCACCCGGGCTTCGATCGTGACCTCGAATTCGCCGTAGGTGCCGTCGACGTCGACGACGCGACCCCGTTCGACGTCGACGTCCTCCAGATCCGCCTCGACGCCCGCAAGCTCCTCGCCGTTTGCGATCAGCGTGACGTCCGCCGCCCCGGCGAGTGCCTCGGCGGCGTCGGGCGCCCCGACGACTACGACCTCGTGGCCCGCCTGGTGGATCGACGAACGCGGCATCGGCTTCTGTTGTCGCCCGGCCCGTGCGGCGTTGACGAGCCGCGAGGTCTTATCCGTCGCCGCCGCTTCGTCGTGGACCCACCCTGCACTCTCCCGTTGATCGACAAAATCGACATCCTCCGGCAGAATCCCTTTCGATTCTGCGACGGCTTCGAGCTTCTGCTGCATCTTCTTTTCCGGACAGGTGACGACCACCTCGTCGAGTTCGTACTCCTCTATCACCTGTTCGAACGCACCGATCTTGTCCTGACAGAGAAGACTTGAACTCGCCGCTACGTCGACGTCCTCGATGTTTTCCCGTGCCTCCTCGAGATCGATATCGCAGGTATCGGCACACGAACACACGAACGCTCCAGCATTCATCGTGTTTGTTCATCGAACCCGTAGAGGTAAATCTGTCGTGACGGACGCGCTTACACGTCTCGCACCGAAAATAGCTCTATTTCAAACGAAATAGTCTACAAGCAAATGATTGGATACTAATGATAGAAATAAGAAGACAAACAGCCAATAGACGGACGATCGAACGTCCTGCTCCCTCGGCCACAGGAAACCAATTTGAGTTACACTTCGTGTGCGACGTTCGGACAATCCACGACACCGGTCGTCGGACGCCGGCTCGCCGGTCACACCGGGTCAGGCGAGGAGTTCGAGACTCTCCGCCGAGAGGTCGACGGAGACGTCGCCCTCGACCTGTTGGTCGATCTGTTCGAGATTTCGGGTCAGTACGGTGAGGATGTCGCCCAGCTCCGGGTAGACGAGAACCCCGCCCTCGTGGTCCTCGACGACGAGCTGTGTGTCCCGGAGGGTCACGGTTTCGTCTTCGACGCCGGCGACGAGCACGTCGAGCGTCTCGGCACCGCCGGCGTCACCGTCCTCGACCTTCGTGATGTACACGGACTGGAGTCCGATGGCGTCCTTGTACTCACGGATCTGTTCGGCGCAGGCGACGATATCCTTCGTCACCTCGGTCTTCTGGTGGTCTTCGTGTACTCCCGTATAACAGCCTTTGCACACCCGTAGTTCGATCCGCATACCCCCCGTTGCTGCCGGACTGTAATGATGGTTGTGTACCGGAGACCGCTCCGGTCGCCCACGTTCCCGCCGGACGAGGCGACCGACCGGGAATTCCGCTCGGATCACGATCCGAGCGGACTCGCCGCATCGACCGGGGCTTCGGCGGTCGCGGCGATCCGCTCTGCGGCTCGTCGCGCGCCGTGGATATTTCCGGCGAGCGGCCCGACGGAACACTCCGCGAGGGCGCCGGTGACGAACAGCCTCGAAGAGGTCCCGTCGTGCCGTTGCCACGCCAGCGTCTCGTCGTCGAGTACCGGAACGCCCCGATGCCCCCGTTTCAATCCGAGTGAGTCGGCGACGGCACCGACGAGTGGTCGGTCGTACACCGGCTGGAACCCCGTCGCCAGGACGACGCGGTCGACGCACTCGACACCACCGCTGCGCAGGCTCAGACACACCCCCGAGTCACTTGCACACGCCGCGGTGATTTCGCCGCGTCGAATCTCGACGTTTTCGGTTCCACGGAGTTCACGGGCGAGATACTCCGGCATCGTCCCGTCGTTTCGAGCCGCCCGAACGCGCTCGTATCGGGCCTGAGAGCCGGGTGGCAGCGGGTGGAGCTCCTGTTCGATGTACCGCCAGTTGATCCACCGCGGATTCGCCTCCGTCGTCGCCTCTTCGATCGGATCACGGACGCAGAGAGTCACCGTTTCGGCGACCGCTGCCGCCGACGTAGCAAACTGGCCGGCGGTGACGCCGCCGCCGACGACCCAGACCCGATCCTCGCCCTGCACCCGGACGCCGGGAGGGGCATCCGAGTCCCAGACGTGTTCGATCGCCGGAGCCGCCGTCGCCCAGTCGGGACGACGGTACTGGTCGCCGGGACCGACCGCCAGAGCGACGTTCCGGGACCGCAGCGTCCCGTCGTCGGTCCGAACGACGATCCCGTCGCCGTCGCGGCCCACACCGGTGACGGTTCGCTTTTCGAGTACCGCTTCGAGGCCGGCCCGTTCCACGACGCGATCTGCGTGATCGAGAAACAGCTCCAGGGAGGGACGCTTCGGAAAGTTCGGCGTCGGATGCAGTTCCACCTCCCGGTCGCGCTTCTGAGCGAAGGATTCGAGATCGAACGGCTCGGGACCGACGTGTTGGACGTACGTCGAGCGCAGCGCGTCCATCCCACAGCTTCGGGCCTTCTCTTTGAAGCTGCCGAGGAAGGTTCCGCGACGGTCGAGTACGACGAGATCATCGGCTTCGATCCCCGATTCGAGCAGTTCGCGGGCCAGATAGGTGCCGTGAACCCCGGCACCGACGACGATCCAGTCGTACGTCACGGTAGAGTCATCCGTCGATCGTGTGTCGAGTCCCGAGACCCGCCAGATGTGGTGCTTCGGGCAGAATCAGTTCCGTCATGGCCGTTCTGACGGCTCCTTCGCTGCCGGGCAGACAGAACACCGGTGTTCCACCGATCAGTCCGGCCGTCGCCCGTGAGGCCATCGCCCGGTGGCCGATTTCCTCATAGGAGACGACCCGGAACAGTTCGCCGAATCCGGGGATCGTCCGTTCGAAGAGCCCCTCACAGGCGACCGGCGTCACGTCGTCGATGGTCATGCCGGTGCCACCGGTCGTGACGATGCAGTCGACGTCGTCGCGACCGGCGAGACGATCCACCGTCCCCCGGATCGCCGCGAAATCGTCCGAGCAGTACTCCCGGGCCGTGACGACACCACCGTCGTCCTCGATCAGGGCAGCGATCGTATCACCGCCTGGATCGGACCCCGGACCGCGTGACGTCGAGACGGTCACCACCCCGACGTACAGCGGATCGATGATGTCGTGGTCGTCGTCGTCGGTTCCACGGCGCTCGTCGCGGTCGAGTCGTTCTGTCATAGTGTCACCTGCTCGCCCTCCCGTCGCGGGAACGGGTTTTCTGCGTACGTTTCTGTAAGTTCCGCATCGGTACAGAGACACGCATCGAGCGTCTCGCCGACGGCCTCGCGTTCCATCCCCTGCCCGATGACGACCAGCTTCGTCTCACGGTCTCCCCACTCGTCGTCCCACTTGATGTCGTGGGAGTCACGGTAAGCATCCCGGCGCACGTCGGACAGCGATGCGATCCACCGTCCCGAGACGTCGACGTGTGCCTGCTCACCGGCGACCGAGAGGTTCATCGCGTAATCCGGACGACCCGCGACGTGGATCAACCCCTTGACCCGGATGATTTCCTCGGGGAGGGCCGAAAGCGTCTCGGTGAGGCGCTTCGGGTGCATCGGTCGCCGTCGGTGGTAGAGAAACGAGTCCACGCCGTAGATTTCGGGCGGATGAGCGTGGTCGTGGTCGGATTCGCGGTTGTCGTGGTCGTGACCCGACCCGTGATCGGCGCTTCCGTCACTGTTCGTTTCGTGTCCAGTCGAGTGACGCTCCACCTCGCCGTGGTCGGGTTCGTCTCCCGCAGTCGCTCCGTGTCCGTTCTCGTCGGTGTGGGCGTCGAGGGCGTGTTTCCACCCGGCCGACCCCGCAACCGCCTCGGGGTCGAAGCGCTCGGTTTCGAGTATCTTCTCGGGATCGACGGCACCGAACTCCGTCGTCAGCAACTCGGCCTCCGGTTGGAGGATGCGAATCGTCCCGAGGACCGAATCGAGTTCGTCGTCGGTCACGAGATCCGTCTTGTTGACGACGAGCGTGTCACAGAACTCGACCCCGTCGACGATGAGATCCGACAACGGACGCGTCGTTTCGGCACCGTCGCTTCCCGTCGATCTGTCGCGTTCGGAGGCAGGCTGCCGGCCCTCGAAGGTATCGTAGAACGCCCGCGCGTCGACGACCGTCGTCACGCTGTCGAGTCGATACAGGCTCGCCGCCCGTCCCTGGATGAACTGCTCTGCGACCGACTTGGGTTCGCTGATTCCCGATGGCTCGACGAGCAGCTGTTCGAACGCCTCGTTTGCCGCAAGCTCGGTGACGGCTGCTTCGAGTTCGCCCCGCATTCCACAGCAGATACAGCCGTTCGAGAGTTCGACGACCGTCTCGTCGACGCGTCGTTCTACGATGTCGGCATCGACGTTGATCTCGCCCATGTCGTTGACCAACACGGCCACGTCGCGGCCGTGGTCGCCCGTCAGGACGTGATTCAGCAGGGTCGTCTTGCCGGCTCCGAGCGTTCCCGAGAGGACCGTCACCGGAATCATATCAGTCGTCTGCAAGCGCCAGTTCCCGGCGGCTGTCGGTTCCGAACGGATCCGGATACGTCGACCAGTCCTCCTGCATTTCGGCGTCGGTCAACAGACACGCCGTGAGTCTGGACTCCAGTTCGGTGGGATCGTACTCCCGACCGATGAAAACCAACTCGACGCCGCGGTCGCCCCACTCCTCGTCCCAGTCGTCCTCGAGGTCGGGAACGCTCTGGAGGTAGCGTTTCTGCTGTTCCGGCGGCAGCGTTGCGATCCACCGCCCCTGCGGTCCGGCCCGAACCGACTGACCGGCCTTGTCGAGGCCCATCGCGATGTCCTCGCGGCCGGCCGACCAGAAGAAGCCCTTCGCGCGGATGAGCGCCGACGGCAGATCCTCGAGCAGTTCGACGAACCGCTCCGGATGCACCGGACG
Organism: Natronomonas sp.; assembly: GCA_040409725.1. GTDB lineage: Archaea > Halobacteriota > Halobacteria > Halobacteriales > Haloarculaceae > Natronomonas. The sequence continues at coordinate 4,156 of JARWGK010000047.1, read as the reverse complement.
GCTGGCCTCGAAGACGAACGACTCGACGCCGTGTTCCTCGCTCGGGTCGTGGTGGTGTTCGTGGTTCAGTTCGTGTTTCCAGCCCGCAGACGCCTTCGCTTCCTCGAAATCGAATCGCCCGGTGTCGAGGATGTCGCCGGGGTCGACGGCACCAAACTCCGTCCGAACGATCCTCGCACGGGGCTGTAGTGCCGCAAGCACCGCCTCGATTTCCTCGAGTTCTTCTTCCGGAACCAGATCACACTTGTTCAAGAGGAGGACGTCACAGAACTCGATTTGATCCATCAACACCTCCTCAGGGATGCGGTCGGTTCCCTCCGTCGGCACGTCGCTCGTGAGAGCCGTTCCGGAGTCGAAGCCCCGGTACATCGCGTGGGCGTCGACGACCGACACCATCGTATCGAGGTGATAGTCCTCGGTGGGATCGTAGTCGCTTTCCTCGAATCCCAGCGTGAACGTCTGTGCGACCGGAATCGGTTCGCTGATCCCCGACGACTCCACGAGCAGGTAGTCGAACTCTCGATTCTCGATCAGTCTTCCGACGGCTTCGAGCATGTCGCCGCGCAGTCGACAGCAGATACAGCCGTTCGACATCTCGATTATCTCCTCGTCGGACTGGGAGAGTTCCGACTGTCGTTCGACGTGGTCGACGTCGACGTTGACCTCGCCCATGTCGTTGACCAGTACCGCGACCTCGTACCCGTGGTCGGCGGTCAGCACGTGGTTCAGCGTCGTCGTCTTCCCAGCCCCGAGCGCACCGGAGAGCACCGTCACCGGAATCGTTTCACTCATCACGGGACCATTATCAACAGAAGATATTAAATTGCTAGCATCTACTAAAAAACAAAACCAGATAACAAATCCGTGGCCGATCGCTCGCGGACTCTGGCAGGGACCCGATCGTTCACGGGCCCGACCGTTCACCGCTCCCGCCGCCCACGAGTTTATATACCAACGGGCGACCAGACGGCCCATGTCGACCCAGATCATCACCGGCGACTGTCTCGTTCGGTTCGATGGCCGCCGCGAACAGACCGTTCGGGGTAGAGTCGTCGTCCTCCTGAAACCCGACAACACGGTTCTCGTCCACGACACCGACGGCTACCAGCCGGTTGCGTGGCTCACCCGCCCCGAGGACCTCACACTGCAGCGGGATCCGCCTCGTGTCGTGGCGACCGACGGCGACGAACTCCTGCGGGTCGAGGCGGCCGACGACGGGGCGACGATCCATCGGATCGACGCGACGGCGGCCGGAGACCCGGCCGGCGACTGTCGCTGTGGTGGGCCACTCGTCGACTCCGGCGGATCCGTCTCGTGTCTCGACTGCTCGGCGACGTTTTCCGTGCCACACGCCGCCGAGATCGGCGCCGGGACCTGTGGTTCGTGTGGCCTCCCGACGATGTCCGTCGACCGCGGCGAGGCCTTCGAGGTGTGTCTCGACCGCGCGTGTGACTCACTCGATGCGGCCGTCGCCGACCGGTTCGACGGGGTCTGGGACTGCCCCAACTGCGAGGACGGATCACTCGACGTGATTCGCCGTGGTGGGCTACTCGCCGGATGTGAAAACTACCCGGAGTGTGACACCGGGTTCGGAATCCCGACGGGTGTCGTCGACGGCACCTGTGGCTGTGGATTGCCGATCTTCGAGACGGCAAGCGGCAGACGGTGTCTCGATACGAGCTGTGAGTTACTCGGAGCGATACCCGAATGATCCCAATTATCGGGGGAACGAGTCGCAAAACGCTTTACCCACCCACGGATGAATAAAGAGTAATGAGCGACCTCGACGAGGAGTATCAACTCGATTATTTCCACGACGAGGGCTTCGAGCGCAAGGAGTGTCCCTCGTGTGGAGCACACTTCTGGACGCGCGACCCCGATCGTGAACTGTGTGGCGAACCGCCGTGTGCCGATTACGAGTTCATCGGCAACCCCGGGTTTGCCGAGGAGTACAGTCTCGAGGAGATGCGGGAGGCGTTTCTGTCCTTCTTCGAAGACCACGGCCACCAGCGGATCGATCCCTACCCGGTGGCGGCGAACCGCTGGCGGGATGACGTGTTGTTGACACAGGCGTCGATTTACGACTTTCAGCCGCTCGTCACCTCGGGGAAGACGCCGCCGCCGGCGAATCCACTGACGGTCAGCCAGCCCTGCATCCGGATGCAGGACATCGACAACGTCGGCAAAACGGGACGGCACACGATGGCCTTCGAGATGATGGCTCACCACGCCTTCAACGCCCGCGAGGATCTCGACGACCCCGACCAGTACGCCTACGAGGGGGAGGTGTACTGGAAGAACGAAACCGTCCGGTACTGTGACGAGTTGCTCGCGGAACTCGGCGCCGACATCGAGGACGTGACGTACATCGAGGATCCGTGGGTCGGCGGCGGCAACGCCGGCCCGGCGATCGAGGTCATCTACCGCGGTCTGGAGCTTGCGACGCTCGTTTTCATGTGCATGGAGGCCGATCCGGAGGGCGAATACGAACTGAAGGACGGCAACCGCTACTCCTACATGGACACCTACATCGTCGATACCGGATACGGGCTCGAGCGGTGGACCTGGATGAGCCAGGGGACCGCAACGGTGTACGAGGCCGTCTATCCGGAGATGATCGACTTTCTGAAGGACAACGCCGGGCTCGACTACACCGAGGCCGAAGCCGAACTGGTCGACAGGGCCGCCCGGATGGCCGGTGCCCTCGACATCGACGACGTGGACGACGTCGAGGCGGCCCGCGGCGAGATTGCCGACGAACTCGGCGTCGACGTCGATCGACTGCGAACGCTCGTCGAACCGCTGGAGGAGATCTACGCCATCGCCGACCACTGTCGGACGCTCGCCTACATGTTCGGCGACGGAATCGTGCCGTCGAACGTCGGAACGGGCTATCTCGCCCGGATGGTGTTGCGGCGAACGAAGCGGCTGACCGACAGCGTCGGCGTCGATGCACCGCTGGACGAACTCGTCGATATGCAGGCCGAACGGCTCGGATACGACAACCGCGACACGATCCGTGACATCGTCCGGACGGAGGCCGAAAAGTATCGGGAGACGCTCGAACGCGGGGGTAGACGCGTCGAGTCGCTGGCCGAGGAGTACGCAGAACGCGACGAGGTGATCCCACTCGAGGAGGTGATCGAACTGTACGACTCCCACGGCATCCAGCCGGACACCGTCGAGGAAATCGCCGGACGCTACGGCGCCGGCGTCGAAATTCCTGACGACTTCTACGCACAGGTGGCCGCCAGACACGGCGGTGAGGAGACGGCAGACGACGCGGGCGGCGAAGGCGACCGCATCGACGACCTTCCGAAGACCGAGAAGCTGTACTACGACGACTCGAATCGGACGGAGTTCGAAGCCGTCGTCCTGGACGTCTTCGAACACGACGACCACTGTGAGGTGGCGTTAGACCAGACGATGTTCTACCCTGAGGGAGGTGGACAGCCAGCCGACACCGGAACGCTCACCACCGACGACCTGACCGTCGAGGTGACGGACGTCCGAGAGGTCGACGGCGTAATCCTCCACCGGACGACGGACGACCCCGGCAAGGGCGAGTTCGTCCGTGGACAGATCGACGCGACGCGCCGTCGCCGGCTGACACAACACCACACCGCAACCCACATCATCGGGTACGCGGCCCGTCAGGTGCTCGGATCGCACGTCAGACAGGCCGGGGCACAGAAGGGAACGACCTCGGCTCGGTTCGATGTTCGTCACTACGAACGAATCTCACGCGACGAGGTGAAACGGATCGAACGCGTCGCAAACGACGTCGTGACGAACAATCTGGCCGTCGAACGGGAGTGGCCCGACAGAAACGACGCCGAGGAGCGATACGGCTTCGATCTGTACCAGGGTGGAATCCCGCCGGGACAGCAGATCCGGCTGATTCACGTCGGTGACGACGTACAGGCCTGCGGTGGGACACACGTCACCCGAACCGGAGACATCGGTGCGATCAAGATCCTCTCGACCGAGCGGGTACAAGACGGGGTGGAACGACTCACGTTCGCCGCCGGCGACGCGGCGATCGAAGCGACACAGCGGACCGAAGACGCGCTGTACGACGCCGCGGAGATCCTCGATGTCACGCCACAGGAGGTCCCGGAGACGGCCGAGCGGTTCTTCGAGGAGTGGAAACAGC
>JARWGK010000046.1:0-13735 GCA_040409725.1 Natronomonas sp. | reverse complement strand
TCGCCGGTGTAGGCGACCGCGTCGGCGTCCTCGGTGTAGACGACGCCACCGTTTTCGGCGATGACACGGATCGGGATGCCGACGAACTCACACAGTCCGACCGGGAACGGAAACGACTTGCCGGTGGCGATGACGACCGGCGCTTCGGCCGCGTAGGCTCGAAGCGGGTCGAACGTTCGGGGGTCGATCGAGCCGTCGCCACGGGTGAGGGTGCCGTCGATGTCGGCGGCAAGCGGCGGGAGCATACCGGGTATCGGACGGCAGGATCAATCAACGCGTCGTCTGCGGACGACGCTACTCGATCAGACGCTCGTAGGCTTCCGTAACCCGCTTGAACTCCTCCTCGTCGCCCCCGCGGTCCGGGTGAACCTCCTTTACCTTTTGTCGGTAGGCCGATCGAACCTCCGCGTCACTCGCCGTCGAGTCGAGGCCGAGTCGACTGTAAGCCTCCGCGGGACTGATCTCCGCCGGCTGTGGGCTGGGTTCGCGTGGACCGGCGCGTTGCCGTCTTTGACCCCCCGGCGGGACCCACTCCTCCCGCGGTCCGGCGCCGAAGCCACCGCCTCCGGGGTCGCCGCCACGGCCCGCCTGTGCCGCCCGTCTCCGGGTCCGGTGGCTGTTTTTGATCCGATCTCTGAGACGGCCCGTCGCGTGGTACCAAAACAGGTAGGTCGCAGCGGCCATCGGCAGCGTCACGAGGAACACGAAAACGGATCGGGCGACGAGGCTCACGACGAACATCGTCAGCGTCATCCCCGCAAACGCCGCGGCGAGTCCCAGGATGAGCCGCTGTTTTTGCACGCTCGGCCGTTCGTCCTCCGGGGGTGTAAGCCTCCCGCTCGCCGCTCGGAACGGACCCGCCGTTTATGCGACCGTATCTCATACCCCCGGACATGAGCGTCGCAGAGCTGTGTGAACTGTGTCAGACCGGGACCATCGAGGACGGCTGTGACCGCTGTGGCCGGCTCGTCTGTGAGACACACTACGACGAATCGACCGGGCTCTGCACCGACTGTGCCGCAGAGATGCCCGAGAGGGACCGAGAGGAGACACGGGAGTATCCCGACGGCGTCGAGGAGTTCCGCTTTTAATCCGACTGTCGGTGTTCGTTCAGTCGTCGCTTGAGTCGCTCGGCTGCCTTCGTCGCGGCGGCGAAGTACGCGCCTTCCTCCTCGGCCCCCTCGCCGGCGAAGATGATTCCACGCGAGGAGTTGACCAGACCGACGCCGTCGGCGAGGCCGTATTCGACGGCAGCCTCGGCGTCACCACCCTGTGCCCCGACGCCGGGAACGAGGAAGGGGAGGTCGACGAGGTCTCGGAGCGCTTGGAGTTCCTCGGGGGCGGTCGCACCGACGACCAGACCGGCGTTGCCCGTCTCCCACTCCGCCACCCGCTGGGCGACGTACTCATAAAGCCGCTTGTCCGCCCCGACCGTCAGATTCTGGAAGTCCGCTCCGCCGGGGTTGGAGGTCCGACACAGCACGAACACGCCGGCGTCGGTCCGGGACAGAAACGGCTGCAGTGAGTCTTCACCCATGTACGGGTTGACGGTGATGGCGTCGACGGAGTCGAGTGCGTCGGCGTACTGTCTCGCGGTGTTGCCGATGTCGCCTCGCTTCCCGTCGAGAAGCACCGGTACGTCCTTGCCGTGTGCGTAGGCGATCGTCTCCTCCAGCGCACGCCAGCCGTCGGGGTCCTCGTAGAAGGCGGCGTTCGGCTTGTAGCAGGCGGCGTGGTCGTGTGTCGCGTCGATGATCCGGCGGTTGAACGCCCACCGCGGTAGTTCGGCGTCCGTGACGAACGCCGGCAGTCGGTCGGGATCCGGATCGAGGCCGACGGAGACGACGCTGTCGCGGTCGGCGATCCGGGCGGCAAGCGTGTCGAAAAATCCCATGTCCGGCCTTCGGGCACGGGCTTCAAATCGGTCCCGGTCCGAGGTGTCAGCCGTCCGTGACGAGCACGCGAAACACACGCAGGGCTCGCTTCGCGTCGGCCCCGTCCTCGACGAGCACGGCCGGCGACCGGTCTCCGTCGCGGTCGACCGTCAATCCGGCGTCTGCTGCTCGCCGCAGTGCCGGCTCGACGCCTGCTGTGATCACGACCCGAACGTGATCGGCGTGGACGTACACGTCGGCGATCCGTCGGTTCGCTTCGGGTGCCGTCTCGCGTTCGCCCTCGGCCCCGCTGTTTTTTGTCCGCCCGTCGGCCACGCGATCGATTCCGTAGGCGAAACCGCCCGCTTCGCTGTCGACGTCCCTGTCGGCGTCGGCGACGGCAAGGGCCGAAAGCGGGCCGTCGTCGCGACCGTGGATCTCCGAGGAGAGCAGTTCCGCGATCCGCTTGCCGTCTCTGATTCGATCCTTAACCATCTATCTCTCCAGCAGTTCCGACAGCGCCGTTTCTGCGTGGGCGGCCACGTCGACGCCGTTTCGGCGGGCGTAGACGACGGCTGCCGCCTCGATCGTGACACCCAGTTCCGTCTGCAGGCGGTTGATCTCCGCGACCGCCTCCTGTTTCGTCCCCCCCGCCTCGACGACCGCGGCGAGGATGCGCTCGAAGGTCGACCGTTGCTGCAGGATCGACTCCTCCGGTTCGAACCCCTCGGGGACGGCCACCGATCCGGGATCGAAGCGGACCCGGAGGGCTCCGTCGGTTCGATCGAGCAACCCCTCGGAGACGGCCACGTCGACGAGTCGCTTCGCCTGATCCGGCGAAAACCAGTCGCGATCCAAAGAGAGCGCGACGACGAAGCTGCTCTGGGTCATCTCCTCGACCCCATCACGACGGAACGGTGCCGCAACCGCGGTCCGAAGACTCATCGGCTACCACCTCGGAGAGCCGAGGCAAATAGGCGTCGGTCCGACCCCGATCACACCGACCCCGCGACGGCCGTCTGCATCGATCTGCTGTTGTAATCGGCTCCGACGGTCCCGTCCGGGGTCAGACAGATCACCCCGGCGTGGCCGTCGGTTCGATCACCGAAGGCCTCGATTGCGGCCTCGGCAGCCGCCTGCGGCGACTGTCCGTCGGCAAGTCGATCGACCACCCGACGGGAGAGGGTCTCTCTTGCGATGTCCTCTCCGGCGCCGGTCGCCGATGCGCCGCCGAACTCGTTGCAGTAGAAGCCCGATCCGACCTGTGGCACGTCGCCAACGCGCCCGGCGAGGGCGAACCAGCGGCCGCCGGTCGACGTCGCCGCGGTGAGCCGGTCGCCGTCGGTTGCGACAGCCCCGACCGTGTCGTGGTCGCCGGCCTCGGAATCGTCGGCCCCGAATCGCTCGTCGACCCACGCGAGCTGTGTCTCGATCCCGCCGTCGGGTGGATCGGCGGCTGCCCATCGGTCGTCCGTCTCCGACGTCGAGAGATCGACGCCGGTTTGGATCCCGGCCGCTGCGGCTAAATCGACGGCGTGGACGCCGGAGACGAGGACGTGTGGGGTTTCGGTCTGGACGACGCGGGCGACGTCGACCGCCGATTCGACGCCGGGCATGCTGCAGACGGCGCCGATCGATCGATCCTCGGACATGATCCCGGCGTCGGTCCGGGCGTAGCCGTCGGCCTGTCTGGCCGACCCGATCCCGGCGTTGAACTCGGGGTCTGCCTCGAGGACGCCGATCGCTGCACAAACCGCCTCGGCCGGCGTCGATTCGGCTGCTCCGGTTTCGGCGGCCGACGAGAGGGTCTCGCCTCGTGATTTCGGATCCGCCGGATGGCTGCCGGCACCACCGTGGACGATGACGCGCATACGACCCGATTGGGCTCGGGGTGAAAAAAACCGGCGCAGATACGGCGATATCGTCGGTCTCTGCCCGCTGACGCCGCGTATCGTCGCCGGGGCGATAGCGGTACGCATTTGAAGGGGCCGACGTAACCCGCGGTATGGAATACGACAAAATCAGCGTGCCGGACAGCGGGCAGAAAACGGAGGTGACCGACGACGACGAACTCGTCGTACCCGACGATCCGATCGTTCCGATCATCTACGGGGACGGCATCGGCGTCGACGTCGGTCCGGCGGCACAGAAGGTGCTGCAGGCTGCCGCCGACGCGACCGGTCGAGAGATCAACTGGATGCGCGTCTACGCCGGCGAGAGCGCCCGCGAGCGCTACGGTGAAGACGTTCACCTGCCGGAGGAGACCGTCGAGGCGATCCGGGAGTACCGGATCGCGATCAAGGGTCCGCTGACGACCCCGGTCGGCGCCGGGTTCCGCTCGCTGAACGTCGCGCTGCGGAAGAAACTCGATCTGTACACGAACGTCCGTCCGACCTACCACCTCGACGGGGTCCCGTCGCCCGTCAAGCGGCCCGACCAGATGGACATGGTCAACTTCCGGGAGAACACCGAGGACGTCTACGCCGGCATCGAGTGGGAGGCCGAAACGGAGGGTGCAGAGGCGGTTCGAGAGTTCGTCGAAGAAGAGATGGGCTTCGATTCGACCATCCACGACGGTCCGGTCGGCATCGGCGTCAAGCCGATCACGGAGTACGGCACGAAGCGTCTCGTCCGGAACGCGATCGATTACGCCCTCGAAAACGACCGAGATTCGGTGACGCTCGTCCACAAGGGCAACATCATGAAGTTCACCGAAGGGGCCTTCCGCGACTGGGGCTACGAGGTCGCACGCGAGGAGTACGGCGACGAGGTCATCACCGAGGACACGCTGTGGGAGGAACGCGGCGGCGAGCAACCCGAGGATTCCGTCGTCGTCAACGACCGCATCGCCGACAACATGCTCCAGCAGATCCTGACGCGAACGGATCAGTACGACGTGCTCGCGATGCCGAATCTCAACGGCGATTACCTCTCGGATGCCTGTGGCGCACAGATCGGTGGCCTCGGAATCGCACCGGGTGCCAACTTCGGCGACGGTCGCGTTCTCGCCGAACCGGTCCACGGCTCCGCCCCCAAGTACGCCGGACAGGACAAGGTCAACCCCTCCGCGATCATCCTCTCCGGTCGAATCCTGCTCGACCGGATGGGCTGGGACGACGCCGCAGATCTCGTCCGTGACGCCGTCGAGGAGAGCATCCGCTCGAAGAAGGTCACCTACGACATCGAACGGCAGATCGAAGGCGGCGAAAAGCTCTCGACGAGTGAGTTCGCCGACAACGTCGTCGACAACGTCTACGATATGGCCTGATCGCGGAGTCTCGGGCACAGATTGCTGTGGATACGGCGGGACGCACCGCGGTCGTGTCGTCGGAGCCGTGTGCCGTGATCGATTTTATGGTACCTCGGTGCGACGAGGCGTGTATGGTTACAGACAGTGACTCCGACGGCGAAGCGCCGTCGACGCTCGGACGGGTGCTGTTCGGTGCAGGGCTGGCGCTGCAGGCGTCTGAGGATTTCCGTGACATGGACGACACGGTCGAGTACGCAAAGTCCGCCGGCGTCCCGATGCCGGATATCGCGGCTCCGTTCGCCTCGGGGATGATGCTCGTCGCCGGACTCGGGATCGCCCTCTGGCGGCTCCCGAAGGTTGCGACGGGGGCGGCGGTCACGTTCCTCGCCGTCGTCACGACGACGATGCATGACTTCTGGAACGCAGACCCAGACGACAGAGAGGGCGAACGGCTCGCCTTCTTCGGCAACCTCGCCATGTTCGGCGCAGCCCTCGTGTTCTTGCGAGAAGCGTTTCGGTAACCCGCGTCGGAGTCGCCGTTTTCTCCGAGGATCACTCCCCCCAGTCGGGGTCGTCCCGAGGCGGTGAGAACACGTCGACGCCCCGAACCATCGTCTCGCCGGTGTTCTCGACGGCGTGGGTCTCACCACCGGCCAGAACGTAGCCGTCGCCGGCCTCGACGACCGTCTCGCTGCCGTCGCTGCCCCGAAAGACGGCGGTACCCTCGAAGAGATATCCGGCCTGTTCGTGTGGATGGTCGTGTTCCGGGACGATGGAACCCGGTTCGATCTCGAACAGCTGGACGCTCGTGTTCTCACCGGCGGCGAGCTGTGTCAACTCGACGCCGTCGACGACTTCGACTGCCTGTTCGGTGCTGGATTTGCCGTGCTCCATACCGACCCCGAGACCCGCCACCACAGTAATTCTTCGGTGGAGTAAAGCGGTCGCAGGTCCAACCCGAGGGCGTGTACTGGGTCGTCGGCTGTGGCGAGTGTTCTGCCCTCTGGATCGTCGATGGGCGGCCGGAGACGACGAACTGTCGGCGGTGTGGGAAGCGACACCGCTTCGAGGCGCTTCGGACGTTCGCCGAGACGGAGACGTCGGAGGCGGCGAGTCGCGTTCGGTCGGCGATGCTCGCAGAGCGGAGCGACGACGGCGAGTTCGTCGATCCCACCGAAATCGACATCGAAGCCGTCGGAATGGACGAATCGGACTTCCTGGAACAAAGCGGGCTCGACGCCGAGGCGATCGAGGACGCAGGGAGCGACGAAACGCGGAGCCGGTCCCGAAAACAGGTCGTCCTGGATGCGGTCGCCGAACTGGAGGAGCCGACGACGGGCGCCGTAATCGAGTACGCCGACGGGGCGGGCGTCTCTCGGTCGTACGTCGAACGGGCGCTGGATCGACTCGTCCGCTCCGGCGAACTGCTCGAATCCGAAGGGGTGTACCGTCGTCTGTGAGCCGAGACAGCAAGGAAGGTGACGGCGAGTACCGCTACGATCCGTCCTCGGTCGGCGATGCGGACGGAGACGGAATCGATCCGGCGCCGCTCGTCGTGGGAGGCTTCGTCGGGATCGCCGGACTGCTGTTTCTCGTCGAGCCGGTCGTCGATCCGATCGACGTCGGAGTCGGAGCGATCCGTCCGGTCGCGCTGTCGGCGCTGTTTCTGACGACCGGTTTCCTGCTCGGCGCCGTGGTGTACCTTCGGCGCGGCGACCGACTCGTCGGCGGCGCACACGCCGTCGCCGGCGTGGGCTGGGGCGTTTCTATCGCCGGATTCGTCGTCGGCAGCGGTGCGGTGTTGTTTCTCGGAATCGCCGTCATCGTCGGCGGGATGCTCGCCCTCGCCGCCCAACTGCGACACTACCGCTGACCGCGACGGGACGACGGATCTTTGATACCGGCGTGAAAACGACGCGGACAGATGGAATTCGATTCGGACGACGCCGCTCGGTACAGCCGACTGCTGGTGGGTTTCGTGCTCGTGCCGTTTCTGCTGTACGACCTCGCCGTCGGCCTGCCCGATGGGGCGTTTCTCGTGGTCGGCGCCGTCGTCTTCCTCGCCGCTGCGGGGATTCACGGTTACGCCGGACAGCGGCTCGCCGCCGGCGGATGGCTCGTCTTCGGCCTCGCCCTCGGGCTCGTCGGCCTCGTCGACGTCGAGGAGAACGTCCTGTCGTTTCTCGCCTTTGTGTTCTTGCTCGGCGCAGGGCTGCTGTTGCTTTTGAGTCAGCGCCGAAGCTGACCGTCAGCGGCCGAGTTCCTCGTGGGCGCTTGCGAGGTGATCGGAGGCGAGGGCACCGAGAAGCGATAGCTCGCCGGCGAGTGCCGCGGTGGCGATCCCCTCGGCGAGCGCGTCGGCGTTCGAGCCGGGCGGGTCGCCACCGCCGCCGACGCCGACGATGTCGAGTGCCTCCGACTGCGTCGGGAGCTTCGTCCCGCCGCCGACGGTTCCGACCTCCAGTGAGGCGAGCGTGAGACTGGCGTACAGCCGTTCGTCGTCGCCGGAGCCACGGACATCGGCCGTCGTGATCGCATTTGCCCCCTCGACGACCTGTGCGGCGTCCTGTCCGGTGGCGAGGAAGGCGGCGGCGACGGTGTTCGCCGCGTGGGCGTTGAAGCCAAGTGAGCCGGCCTTCGCCGATCCGACGAGGTTTTTCCGGGTGTTCGCCTCCGCGATCGCCTCCGGGGTCGTTTTGAAGTAGCGCTCGACGGTCTCACGCTCGAGGACGACATCGGCGGCGACGGTGCGACCCCGCCCCTCGATACTGTTGATCGCGGCGGGTTTTTTGTCCGAACAGAGGTTGCCGGAGAGTGCGACCAACTCGGCCGGCGTCTCTTCCGTGACGACCGCAGCGGCCGCCTCAGTCGCGATCGTCGCCATGTTCATCCCCATGGCGTCCTTGGTGTCGTAGGCGAATCGGAGGAAGACGTTGTCGCCGACGACGTACGGCGTCACCCCCCGCAACTCGCCGTGGTTCGTCGTCGATTCGGCGGCCTCGGCGAGTCTCGTTTCGTGTTCCCGAACCCAGCCGGCGACGGTCCCGGCCTCGGCGACGTCACGCACGCGAAACACGGGTGCACGGGTCATCTCGGTTTCGAGGACGCGGGCGGTCGCACCGCCGGCGGCACGGATCGCCGAACAGCCCCGGTTGACCGAGGCCACGAGTGCGCCCTCCGTCGTCGCAAGCGGGAGGTACGGCTCCCCGGAGAGTGCGCCGCCGTCGACGGCGAGTGGCCCGACGACGCCCATCGGTATCTGTGCGGCACCGATCATGTTCTCGATGTTCGGTTCGGCCGTGGCGGCGTCGAAGGCGTACTCGCCGATTGCCTCCGTCTCGGTTTCCGCCGACTCCTCGACGATCTGTCGTCGTACCGCAGCGGCAGTGTCCGCGTCCGCGTGGGCCTCGAGTTCGTGTAGACGCAACTCGCCCGCCGCTACCGCCTCTATCAGTTCCGCTTCGTCCATACCGTCGGGTCGTGTGGCCGCGACTAATGGGTTTCCGTCCGTCGGGCGCTCCGGGGCGACGGCGCCACAGGGCGACGGGATTTATAAATACGGGAGACACCCACCATACATGACACAGGCGGCGGATCGGATCTTCACCGGAAGCGAGATACACACGCTGGCCGGCGATGGGAGCGACGGATCGGCGCTCGACGTGCCGGAAGACGACGACGCGGCGGTTGCGGTCAGAGACGGCCGGATCGTCCGCGTCGGATCGGCCTACGAGGTCGGGTTCCTCGAAGGCGTCGAGACTGATGTCGTCGAGTTCGACGGCGGCGTCCTGCTTCCGGGGTTCATCGACGCACACACCCATATGGAGGTACTCGGCAGACGGGAACGCGGCGTCGACCTCGGCGGTGTGCCGTCACGTTCGGCCGCGATCGAACGGCTGTCCGCCGCCGTGGAATCGACCGAAGACGACGCCAAACGGCCGGTTTTGGGCTACGGGTACGACGAATCGACGTGGGCTGACGACGGGGTGTTGGAGGGGTCGGAACTCGACGCCGTCTCGGAGCGTCGGCCGGTGATCGCCTGGCGGGAGGACCTCCACCTCGTGAGTGTGAACACGGCGGCGAGGCGGCGGTACGACCTTCCGGACGGGAAACCGTCGGGCGTTCTCAGGGAGGCCGACGCGGAGGCGGTGCGGGCGGCACTCAGCCCGGATCGTACCGAGACCCGTCGACTGCTCGATGCCGCAATCGAGTACGCACACGAACGCGGCGTCACCGGCGTCCACGACATGGTCCGAAACTCGGAGGCCCCGGCAGTGTATCGGGAACTCGCCGCCGGCGGCGACCTCGAATTGCGCGTCAGGCTGTACTACTGGCGGAATCACGTCGATGCGATCGAGGAGACGGGGCTGCTGGCCGAGGAAGGCCCGTTCGTCCGAATCGGCGGAATCAAAACGTACACCGACGGCTCGATCGGTGCGCGAACCGCCCGCCTGTCGGAGCCGTACGCCGACGCCGACACCCGAGGGCGGTGGATCGTTCGTCCGGAAGCACTCGGAGCACTCACGGAGCGGGTCGAGGAACTGGGGCTGCCGCTTGCCGTCCACGCCATCGGTGACGAGGCCGTCGCCGCGGCCGCCGAGTGTCTCTCCGGGCGAACCGAGCGACACCGGATCGAACACGCCGAGTTGCTCGGCGACCTCGATCCCGAGGCCCTCGGCGTCGTGGCGTCGATGCAGCCGAACTTCCTCCGGTGGGCCCGGGACGACGGGTTGTACGAACGACGACTCGGCGAGGAACGAACGCGTCGATCGAATCGCTTTGCCGACGTACTTGCCGCCGACGTTCCACTGGCTTTCGGCAGCGACTGCATGCCGCTCGACCCACTCTACGGCATCCAAGAGGCCGTCACCGCACCGGAACCCGGACAGCGACTCGACGTGACGGCGGCGGTTCGGGCGTACACGACCGGCGGAGCCTACGCCGCCGGCGACGAGGACGAACTGGGAACGATCGAGGCCGGCAAGCGGGCCGACGTTACCGTCCTCGACGCCTCGCCGTGGGACGTTCCGGCCGATTCGATCGCCGATATCGACGTGGCGGCGACGGTCGTCGACGGCGAGGTTGTCTACCGCAACCGGTCGTGACGGCGACCTTTTGAACGACGACGTATCTGTTCTCTCGACCATCGACGTATCTGTTCTTTCGAACGGCGTCTGTTGAATCTCTTCAGTCGTCTACCGTGTCTCGTGGAGAGTATTATATCCTGCTTGACTTCGTTCGAAGGACCTCCACGTTTTGCAATATCTCTTGTAGAGAAAATCTTTTCATAGTTCGGCTCCGAATCCGTCCACGACCACAGTGATCGATACGTATGGCTGAAATGGAAACATCGAACCTCGAGACCGATCTGAGTCTCTTCAAATACGACACGCTCGAACAGCTACCGGCCGCATACCGGGATCTGACGGAAGCCGAACGGACGAAGCGGATCGAGTCGGCGCTCGACGCCCTTGGCGACGACGTGATCGTCCTCGGACACAACTACCAGCGGCGAGAGATCGTCGAACACGCGGATTTCATCGGCGACTCATACGAGTTGAGCAAGCGGGCCGCAGCGGCCGACGCCGACTACGTCGTCTTCTGTGGCGTGACGTTCATGGCCGAATCCGCCGACATCATCACCGACGACGATCAGACGGTGATCCTGCCGAGTATGGAGGCCTCCTGTCCGATGGCGGGGATGGCCGAGGCGCTGCAGGTCGATGCCGCCTGGTCCGAACTCACGGCGGCGACCGACGACGACATCGTCCCGATCACCTACATGAACAGCTACGCCGATCTGAAAGCCTTCTGTGCCGATCAGGGCGGTCTGGTGTGTACCTCCTCGAACGCGGCCGACGCCTTCGAGTACGCCTTCGATCGCGGCGACACGGTGTTGTTCCTTCCCGACAAACACCTGGGGTACAACACGGCACACGAACTCGGCGTGGAGCAGACGGCGGAGTGGGATCCGTGGGACGCCGAGGGGGCCGACGCCGAAGCCGTCGTCGACGCCGACGTGATCCTGTGGGAAGGATACTGTCAGGTTCACGAACGCTTCAGCGAGGAGCACGTCGAGGCGATCCGGGAGAGCCACGACGACGCGAACGTCGTCGTCCACCCGGAGTGTCGTCGGGAGGTGGTCGAGGCCGCCGACGTGGTCGGGTCGACGTCGACGATCTGTGAGACGATCGCCGAGGCCGACGCCGGCGACACCTGGGCGATCGGGACGGAGATCCACCTGACCCGACATCTGGACCGGTGGCACCCCGAGGTGGAGGTGGTGCCGCTGTGTGGCGACGCCTGCATGGACTGCAACGCGATGCGACAGGTCGATCCGAACTACCTGACGTGGATCCTCGAGGAACTCGTCGAATCGAGGGAACACAACGTCATCGAGGTCGATCCACAGGAGAAGGAACTGGCGGAACTCGCCCTGAACCGAATGCTCGAGATATGACACTCGAAGAACACGAAACGGACGTGCTCGTCGTCGGAAGCGGAATCGCCGGGTGTGCGGCGGCACTGAAGGCAGCCGATGCCGGTGCCGACGTGACACTCGCCACGAAGGCAACCGCCCCCGAGGAGTCGACGTCGTGGTGGGCACAGGGCGGCATCGCAATCGCACGGGGCGACCCGGAGGCCTTCGCGGAGGATATCCACGCCGCGAGCGATGGACTCGCCGACCGGAAGGCCGTCGAGACGCTCGTCGAATCGGCCGACGCGGTCGTCCGGGAAGTGCTGATCGACACCCTCGGGGTCTCGTTCGACACGTCGGCACGATCCGACGGTGCTCCCGACGGCGTCGAAGCCGGCTACGACTACGGCCGGGAGGCGGCACACAGCGAGTCGCGCATCCTGCACGTCGACGCCACCACCGGCCGACACATCCTGACACCGTTTATGCGTCACCTACAGGAGGAGCCGTCGGTCACCGTCCTCGAGGACACCGCCGCGCTGGAACTGCTCACCCACGAGGGCCGCATCCACGGGGCGATGATCGAACGCGGCGGCGACATCGCGCCGTGTTTTGCCGGTGAGACGATCCTCGCAACCGGTGGCGTCGGCGCCTGTTATCACCGTTCGACGAACCCGGAGACGGCGACCGGCGACGGAGTCGCGATGGCGGCCCTCGCCGGCGCGGACATCGAGGAGATGGAGTACGTACAGTTCCATCCGACCGCCTTCGCCGACGAGAGCGGACGGGGGACGTTCCTGTTGAGCGAGGCCGTTCGCGGCGAGGGTGGGCTGTTGCGAAACGCCGACGGCGAGCGATTCATGCCCGACAGACACCCCGACGCCGAACTCGCGCCACGGGACGTGGTCGCCCGTGCCGTACGGGACGAGCGGAACCGGACGGGTGCGGTGTTTCTCGACGTTTCGGCGGTCGATTTCCGGGCGGAGTTCCCGGAGTTGGCCGCCGCCTGCAGCGACCGCGGTGTCGATCCGGCGGACGGAATTCCGGTCGCTCCGGCAGAGCACTTCCTCTGTGGTGGGATCGACGTCGACACCGACGGCCGGACGAGTCTCGACGGGCTGTACGCCGTCGGAGAGTGCGCCCGAACGGGTGTCCACGGGGCCAACCGGCTGGCTTCGACGAGTCTGCTGGAGGGACTCGTCTGGGGCAGTCGGGCAGGCGTCGCGGCTGCCGAGGAGCGGTCCGGCGCCGGGCGCGTCGAGGTGCCGCGGTTGCAGGACACGGATCCGGAGCTACCGGATCGCTTCGCCGTGACGAAGTTCGACCGACTGCGTCGGGTGATGTCGGATCACGTCGGCATCGAACGCACCCACGCCGATCTTACGGCAGCCGCCGGGACACTCCGTCGGCTGAAGGGCGAAATCGACGCCTACACTCGAACGCGGACCAGCCGCGAACTGTACGAACTCCGGAACGCGTGTATCGTCTCGCTCCTGATCACGCGTGCGGCCGCCGACAACGACGAATCCCGCGGCTGTCATCACGTACGGGAGGTGAGTGATGCGGCCTGAGCGAGCGGCGATCGAGCGCTGGCTGCGAGAGGATCTGGGTCACCACGACGTCGTCAACGACCTCCCCGGAACCGCCACCGGACGGATCGTCGCCAAGGAAGACGGCGTCGCGGCGGGCGTCGAGGCCGCGACACGGGTGTTCGAGTACCTCGGCGTCGAGGCCGAAGCGACGATCGAATCCGGTGAGACGGTCGATTCCGGCGAACCGGTGCTTCGGGTGTGCGGCCCGACGGAGCAGGTGCTCCGCGGTGAGCGCGTCGGTGTCAATCTTCTGGGACACGCATCGGGGATCGCAACGAAGACGCGCCGGGCCGTCGAGGCGGTCGAAGCCGTCGACGACAGCGTCCGCGTCGCCGCAACCCGGAAGACGACACCGGGCTTGCGCGGCATCGAGAAGCGGGCGGTCGCGGCCGGTGGCGGCGACACACACCGGCTGGATCTCTCCCACGCGGCGATGATAAAGGACAATCACGTCGCACGGCTGGGCCTGAAGGAAGCAGTCGAGCGGGTTCGAGATCGCGCGTCGTTTACGACGATGATCGAGGTCGAAAGCGAGACGATGGAGGAAGCTGTGCGGGCGGCGGAACTCGGCGCGGATATCGTGCTCCTCGACAACATGTCG
>JARWGK010000045.1:0-14006 GCA_040409725.1 Natronomonas sp. | reverse complement strand
CAGGGCGTCCCTGTCCCCGGTCTCCCACGCCTTCGGGTCCTTGACCGCGACGACGAGGAACCCCCGGCCGCGGATCTCTTCGGCGTGGAGTGCGTCCGTGTCCGCCGGAAGGTCTGCGGCCTGCGTGGTGAACTCTCGCAGGAGATACGACAGCACCTCGTCGCCGACTCCGATGAGGATGTGTGCGTTTATCGCCCGGAGTTCGGCGTCGATGTACCGTTCGAGGTCGGCCGGATCTCCCGGCGAGAGATGCAGATAGGAGAGATAGCAGTTCGAAAGCGAGGGCTCGTCGCTGTAGGGTTCGGCGGCGAATCCCACCTCGTGTAGCACGCCCTGCAACCGCTCGCCGTCGACGCTTCCGGTGAACGGAATTCCGGTTTCGGCACCGCCGTGTGTCTCGGCGTCCATACCGATGACGTGAAAGTCGGCGTTGGCGTCACCGTACCCGTAGACGGCGGGTTCACCCGGCGCTCGCATTCCAAACGGGTTGTGTATCCGATCCGTGACTCGCTCCACGGACACCCTATGCGGTGGGAGTATATAAAAAAATCCGCTCGTCGATTGACCTGCGGACTAGCCGTCGAGTACCTCGATTGCGCCGTACATGCCGACGGTCTGGTGGGGCGTGCAGCGGTAATACTGCAGTCCGTCGTCGTCGAAGGACTGTTCGAACGTCTCGTCGGCGTCGTCGACGGCGCTACCGCTCTCGAAGTCGGAACTCGATTCCTCGGTCGAGGCGACGTTGTGGGCACCGCCGTCGCCGGTCCACTCCCAGACGACGGTCGTCCCGGCGTCGATCCGCAGCGCCGGCGGGTCGAAGGCGAGTCCACCGTCGCCGGCACCGACGGCCACGACGACCTCGTCGGTCCCCGTCGCGTCTTCGATCGTTCCGTCGTAGAGACGCGCCTCGTTTTCCGTGAGGAAAGCGTCCATCTCGGGTGGCACCGGATCGTCGCCGTCCGCGTCGTCTCCGTCATCGTCGCCGGTGTCGTCGTCGCCGGCACAACCGGCGAGTGTCACAACAGAAACTGTCCCGATGGCTGCCCCGATCATCCGTCGCCTGCTCAGATTCGTCATCGATCTAACGGAGGGGACGCGGACAGATAAGCGACCTCCGAGAACGCTTCACACCCGGATCACGGTCCGAACGTTCGGGTCGCCCAGAGCAGCACACCGAACGGAACGAGCATCCATCCGACGAGGAGAAGCGGGTGAATCGAAAGCAGCGCTCCGAGGAAGACGACGCCGAGTCCGACCCAGACGATCACGAACGCAGAGACGATCGCCGTCACGTTCCGGTCGACGATCCCGCTTCGTTCGCCTGGATCGACGAACTCGGACGACCCCTCGCTGTCGTCCGATGTCCCTTCGCCGGTGGTCGATCGCTGTTGGCGTTCCTCCCAGATCCCGTCTGGATCGTCCCACGCCTCCCTGTCGGGATCGAGGCTGTCGTCGTCCGTCACCAGCCCACCGTTCGATCCCACGAACAAAGATTCTTCCTCGGTCGGTCATCGAAGATCGGCTCTCGAAGACCGGCGGGAACCCTTTTAGTTGGCCCCCGCCCAACGATCGAACGATGACTCTCGAGGATCATGCCGAGGAACTCGCCTCCAGCCTCGGCGTAGACAAAGCGGAGGTCGAAGCGGATCTCCAGAAACTCGTCTCGTATTCGGTGCCGATGGACGAGGCAAAACAGAGCCTTCGTCGAAAGTACGGCGACTCCGGCGGTGGCGGGGACGCGCCGACTGAGACGGCGATTTCCGACATCGGCACCGACGACGGAAGCGTCACGATCACCGGTCGCGTGCTGACGGTCGGAAAGCGATCGATCCAGTATCAGGGCGACGAACAGACGATCACCGAAGGCGAAATCGCAGACGAGTCCGGCCGGATCGACTACACCGCCTGGGCGGAGTTCGATCTCTCGGTCGGCGACACGATCACGGTCGAAAACGCCGGGATCAGGGAGTGGGAGGGTGAACCCGAATTGAATCTCAACGAATCGACCGCCGTCACCCGCCTCTCGGAGCAGCTCGACGTCCCCTACCAGATCGGCGGCGAGCGGACGCTTTCGGCGCTGTCTCCCGGCGACCGTGGCCGGACGGTCGAGGTGCAGGTGCTTGAGTGTGAACGAAAGACGATCGACGGCAGAAGCGGCGAAACGGAGATCAAAAGCGGCGTCGTCGGTGACGAGACGGCGCGGCTTCCGTTCACCGACTGGGACCCCCGCGAGGAGATCACAGTCGGGCAGTCGGTGCGGATCGAGGACGTCCACGTCCGGGAGTTCCGTGGCGTCCCCTCGATCAACGTCTCGGAGTTTTCGACAGTGACGCCGATCGACACCGTTCGTGTGAGCGACACGGCACAGCGGCTGTCGGTTCGGGAGGCGGTCGACGCCGGTGGGGTGTTCGACGTCGAGTTGGTCGGGACGGTGATCGACGTACGGGACGGATCCGGGTTGATCGAGCGCTGTCCGGAGTGTGGACGCGTCGTTCAAAACGGCCAATGTCGGAGCCACGGCGCGGTCGACGCCGAGGACGACCTCCGGGTGAAGGCGATCCTCGACGACGGGACGGACACCGTCACCGTGATCCTCGATCGGGAGCTAACGACGGCGGTGTACGGCGGGGGTCTGGCGGACGCCCTCGAGGATGCCAGGGACGCGATGGATCGAGAGGTCGTCGCCGAATCGATCGCCGAGAAAATCGTCGGCAGGGAGTTTCGGGTCCGAGGGTCGCTCTCCGTCGACGAGTACGGCGCCAACCTCGACGCGACTGAATTCGGCGAGAGTGCCGACGATCCGGTCGACAGGGCAGAGAAGCTGCTTTCGGAGGTGAGAGGATGAGCAGCGGTCCCGGACGGCGGGAGGTCGCGTATCGACTCTTTGCCGCCGAGTTCGACGATTCGACGGTTTCCTACAGCGAATCCGACGAGGAACGGGCCCCGAACTACGTCATCACGCCGACCGGCGGACGGGTCAATCGGCTGTTCGCCGTCGGGGTTCTCACCGAGGTCGACGACGTGAACCCGGAGATGGTCCGCGCCCGGATCGTCGATCAGACCGGTGCCTTCGTCTCCTATGCCGGGCAGTATCAGCCCGAGGCGTTGACGTTTCTCGAACGCACCGACCCGCCGGCGTTTCTCGCGCTCACGGGGAAGGCCCGAACGTTCGAACCCGACGACGGCGATCAGGTGTACAGCTCGGTCCGACCCGAATCGGTGAACGCCGTCGACGGCGAGACGCGGGATCGGTGGGTCGTCGAGACGGCCGAACGGACACTGGAACGCATCGGTGTGATGGCCGCAGCGATCGATTCCGGTCTGACCGGCGACGCCCTTCGATCGGCGCTCGAAGCCGCCGACGTCGACGAACGCCTCGCAGACGGCGTTGTACTGGCCGTCGAGAGCTACAGCACGACGCCGAAATACCTCGAAGAACTCCGTGAACGCGCGATCCAGGCCACCGAGGTCGTCGCCGGCAGACGCGACGAGGTCGACTCACTCGCGGTTTCGCCGGGAGAGGAAGGTGGTGGCGATGCGGCCCATCTGGCGACGCTGTCGCTTTCGGCACCCGGAGACACCCCGTCGGCGGGATCAGAACCGGCCGAAACAGAAGCCCCGGCGACAGAGACGGCAGAGACGACAGAGACCGCAGAGACGGTAGACACGATGGAGACGACAGACGAAACGCAGACGACAGAGTCGGTAGAGACGACGGAGACCGTAGAGACAGTAGACGCCACGGAGACCGCAGAGACGACCGATGAAGCCGTCGAGACGGCCGAAGCGACCGTCGAGGAGGCTGCAACGGTCGAATCCGGGGAATCCTCCGAGCCGATTTCGGACGTCGAAACACGGGAACCGCCGGAGTTCGACGACGTCGGTACCGACGACACTGGAGTGTCCGAGGAGCCACCGGCGGCGGACCCTGACGAAGATATCGGCGAGTTCGATCCAGAGGAGTTCGAACTCGACGAGGAGACGCGCGAGGAGGTCAAATCCGAGTACGGAACCGAGTTCTCGACGGCAAACGAGATCGAAGAGCCGGGAGAAGCCGACATCGACGTACCCGATCCGGAAGCGCCCGCCGACGATCAGACCACCGGTGCAGGCGATACGGACGGCGACCCCGGGGAGATCGACGAGGCTGTGGCCCCGGAGACGACCACCGAGGCAGGGGATACGTCCGGTGAGGTGACGGACGGAGCGGACGCCGACGACGAACCGGAACCGACCACGGAGGAGACGGCGGTCGACCCGGAGGATGCCGTGATGACGGCCATGGAGTCACTCGACGACGGCGACGGCGCCGAACGGTCTGCGGTGCTCGATCGGGTGGCCGAGAAACACGGACTGGATACGGAAACGATCGAAGAGGCCATCCAGTCGGCGCTGATGGGTGGTCGATGCTACGAACCGTCGGACGGGCGGCTGAAATCGATCTGAGCCGTGTTCGAGCCGCTACTCGACGCACCCGGGGCCGTCGCGGAGACGGGACCCGAGCGGATCCTCGTCGTCGCCGACTACCACGCCGGCGTCGAGGTCGGCCTTCGCCGCGACGGGGTCGAAATCGACAGTCGGGCTGACAGCCGCCGGGAACGACTGCTCTCGCTCGTCGAACGGACCGGTCCGGATCGCGTCCTGCTGCTCGGCGACGTCGGAGACGCGATCGACACCCCCAGAGGAGCCGAGCGGACGGAGCTCAGACGGCTGTTCGAAGCCCTTCTGAAGCGCGCTTCGGTGACGGTCACGAGAGGCAACCACGACGGAAACATCGAAGCGGTGACCGACGGCTTCGACATCGAGGTGAGCGAAGGGCCGGGTGTGCGGATCGGCTCCGTCGGATTCTGTCACGGACACACGTGGCCGGGTGAGGCGGTCCTCGACGCCGACGTCGTCTGTACGGCACACGAACATCCGCTCGTCCGGTTGACAGACGAGGTCGGCGGCGGGCGGAGCGAGCGGGTCTGGCTGCGAGGGCGGCTCGATCCGGCGGGGTTTGCGGACTCGGCGGCTACACCACCCGCCGAGACGGAGGCCGAACTCGTCGTCTGTCCGGCGTTCAACGACCTCGTCGGCGGCACGCACGTCAACGAGTCCACGTCGTTTCTGTCACCGTTTCTTCCCGACGGGCTGAAAGATGGACAGGCGTACCTGCTCGACGGGACCCGACTCGGGGATTATCGGGCGGTGTGACTCCCGACGGATGGCGCTTCCCACGCCAAACCGGCTTCCCGGAACGGTCCGTTTAATCGCTCCGAGCCCCTACGGACGGTAATGAGTACGGGCGAACCGGCCGAGGGTGTCGAGGCCTTCCAGCGGCTGTCACCGGCCGTCCGAGCGGCGCTTTCGGAGCGGAACTTCTCGACGCCGACGGCGCCACAGCGGGCGTCGATCCCACCCCTCGTCGACGGGGAAGACGTCCTCGTCGTCGCTCCGACGGGCTCGGGGAAGACCGAAGCAGCAATGTTGCCGGTGTTTTCTGCGATCTCCAGACGCGACGATCGACACGGATTTCAAGCACTGTACGTGACGCCGCTGCGGGCGCTCAACCGGGACATGCGGGAGCGACTGGAGTGGTGGGGCGAGCAACTCGACGTCGACATCGACGTTCGTCACGGCGACACCTCCGACTACCAGCGAGGCAAACAGGCCGAGGATCCGCCGGACGTCCTTGTCACGACGCCGGAGACGCTGCAGGCGATGTTCACCGGCAAGCGGCTCCGCAGGGCCCTCGAGGACGTCGAACACGTCGTCATCGACGAGATTCACGAACTCGCCGCCGCAAAGCGCGGCGCACAACTCGCGATCGGGCTGGAACACCTTCGGGAGTGGGCGGGTCCGTTCCAGCGAATCGGACTGTCTGCGACCGTCGGCGACCCCGAGGAAGTCGGTCGGTTACTCACCGGCGACCGCGGCTGTACCATCGCCGAAGCCGGCGACGGCGTCTCCCCGGAAATAACGGTTCGGACGCCGGAGATACGATCGGAGGACGAACAGACCGCCGGTGAACTCCTGACGGACGCGAGGATCGCGAGTCACGTTCGGGTCGTCGACGAGATCGTCGCCGAGCACGACTCCACGCTGCTTTTCGTCAACACACGACAGACCGCGGAGGGCCTCGGATCGCGGCTGAAAGCCTACGGTACAGACGTGGGGATCCACCACGGATCGCTGTCGAAGCCGACCCGAATCGAAATCGAGGATCGCTTCAAAGAAGGCGAGATCGACGCCCTCGTCTGTACGTCTTCGATGGAACTCGGGATCGACGTCGGCCACGTCGATCACGTGATCCAGTATGCGAGCCCGCGTGAGGTTCGACGACTGTTGCAGCGTGTCGGTCGGGCCGGACACCGCCGCGAGACGGTCTCCTCCGGTACGGTGCTCACGACACGGCCCGACGACACGATGGAGGCGCTTGCCATCGCCGACCGAGCGGCGCGTGGAGACGTCGAGTCGGCGTCGATCCACCACGGTAGCCTCGATACGGTGGCCAACCAGGTCGTCGGCCTGCTCATGGCCTTCGAGGAGCTCTCGGCGTGGCGCGCATACGAGATCATCACGCGAGCCTACCCCTTCGCGGAACTCTCCGAGACGGCGTTTCGATCGGTGCTTCGGGAACTGGAGGGCAATCGACTCGTCTGGATCGATGAGGAGGCCGATCGACTCGAGACCGCCGGCGGAACGTGGCAGTACTTCTATCAGAACCTCTCGATGATTCCCGACGAGGCCAACTACACGGTGACGAACATGGCCTCCGGTCGGACGATCGGCACCCTCGCAGAGCGGTTCGTCGTCACCTTCGCCGCTCCCGGTGAGACGTTCGTTCAGGGCGGTGAGATGTGGCGAATCACCGAAATCGACGACGGCGACGAGGAGGTGCTCGTCACCCCGATCGAGGATCCGACGGGCGAGGTGCCGTCGTGGGTCGGCCAGGAGATCCCGGTCCCACGCGGAGTCGCACAGGAGGTTGGTCGACTGCGACGTGACGCCGCAGCAGCGATCGAGGGGGGCTCCGTCGCCAACGCAGCCGCGGGGTTCGCCGATCGGTATCCGACCGATCCACACACGCTCGAAGCACCACTCGAACGCATCGAGCGGCACGACGCGACGCTGCCGACGGACGACCGAATCGTGATCGAAGGGTTCGGTCGGGACATCGTCATCAACGCCGCCTTCGGTCACACGATAAACGAGACGCTCGGACGCCTGCTTTCGGCACTGCTCGGCCAGCAGACCGGCTCTTCCGTGGCGATGGAGGCGGATCCGTACCGGATCGAACTGGAGGTCCCGGGCGGGATCGGAGTCGGCGATATCGTGTCGTTGCTCGAAGAAACCGACCCGGAACACGTCGCCGGATTGATCGAGTTGAGCCTGAAAAACAGCGACTCGTTGAAGTTCACGCTCGCACAGGTTGCAGCGAAGTTCGGGGCGATCAAGCGCTGGAAGGACGGCGGCCGTGGCAGTAGCTTCGGCAAGGATCGTCTGCTTTCGGCGCTCGAGGATACGCCGGTGTACGACGAGGCCGTTCGGGTCGTTCTGACGGAGCAACTCGACGCTGACGGCGCCGCCTCGGTTCTGTCCGCGATCCAGAGCGGTGACATCGGCGTCGAGACGGTCGCCGAACGGACACCGATCGGTCGAGGCGGCTCCTCCTCCGGCAGAGAGTTTCTGTCACCGGAAAACGCCGACGCCTCCGTCGTCGAGACGATCAAGGAGCGGATTCGAAACGACCGGATGCTGCTCGCCTGTCTGCACTGCAACGACTGGCAGCGCAGACAGGAGATCAAGCGGATCGACGACCAACCCGAGTGTCCACGCTGTGGCTCGACGCGGATCACCGCCCTCAATCCGTGGGCCGACGACGTCCTCGAGGCCGTCGCCTCCCCGGAGGCGGATCGCGACGAGGACGCCGAACGGTCGGTCCGTCGGGCCTACCGTGCGGCGAGTCTCGTCCAGAGCCACGGCAAACACGCGATCGTCGCACTCGCCGGACGTGGCGTCGGCCCGGAACACGCCGCCCGAATTATCAACAACCACCGGGAGAGCGAGGACGATTTTTATAGGGACATCCTGCAGCGAGAGCGTCAGTACGCCCGGACGAAGTCATTTTGGGACTGATACTGACTTTGGCGAGTCATTCCGGTATCGACCGCCGGCCGTCGGGTGGTCGAACCGGCAAACAGTCGGACTAATCACTACAAGCACAGCCACGAACGGAGTCGGCGACGGAGGTCGATCGATCGGTGGTCTTGACGGAGCCGGCGGTCGGATGCCGACGAGAGTTCGGAGTCTCCGTCACACGCGGGCGCTCGATCCGGCTGCCCACGATAACAGTTCCATCTTCGGCACAGAATTAAGTGTTAGTAAAACGAATTAATCGTATGGTTACTGAGGGGGAATCAGCTCCAGATTTCGAGCTACAGGGAGCACACGACGGAGAGATCGGATCGTTTCGGCTGTCGGAGTTTCTCGAGGGTAGGCCGGTCGTCCTGACGTTTTATATCCATGATTTCAGTCCCATCTGCACCGAACAGGTCTGTGAGCTGAACGACATGGAGTTCCTGACGTTCAACGACGACGTGGCAGTTCTGGGAATCTCACTCGACGGGCCGTGGAGCCATCGGCAGTACGCGGCGGAGGAAGACGTCTCCTATCCACTTCTTTCGGACACGAACAAGCAGGTGTATCGAGACTACGGTATGATCGAACAGACGGCATCGAGCGAACTCGAACCGCGGCGTGGGATCGTCGTCGTCGATACCGACGAGACAGTCCGTTACCGCTGGGTGGCCGATGATAACTGGGACAGCTGGAACATCGAACCGCTCCACGAGGCGAACGACGTCATAAACGAGATCATCTGATCGACCGTCGCGCCTTCACCCGTCGCCCGACGGCTCCACCGTCTCCATCGCCGCTTCGAACTCCTCGCGCCCGATGACGACCTCCTCGGCCCGTTCACTCGCCGTCTCGGGACCGTACGAGTCGGCGTGATCACGGATCGCCCGCATCGACGCCTCCCGAACGAGGGCCTCGAGATCGGCACCCGAAAAGCCCGCCGTGACCTCCGCGAGTCGGTCGAGGTTGACGTCCTCGCCGAGTGGCTTGCCCGTGGTGTGGACGTCGAGGATCTTTCGTCGGGCCGCCTCGTTGGGGTTCGGTACCTCGACGTGTGATTCGAGGCGACCGGGACGGAGCAGCGCCGGATCGAGCACGTCCCGACGGTTGGTCGCGGCCAAAACGACCAGATTCGGATTGTCGGTCAACCCGTCGAGTTCCGTCAGAAGCTGTGAGACGACCCGCTCACTCGCATCCGAGGCGTCTCCGCGGGTCCCGGCGACGGCGTCGATCTCGTCGAAGAAGACGATCGCCGGTGCGGCCTGTCTGGCGCGGTCGAACACCTCCCGAACCGCCTTCTCGGATTCACCGACGTACTTATCGAGCAGTTCCGGTCCGGCGACGCTGACGAAGTTGACGTCGCTTTCGCCGGCCAGTGCACGGGCAAGCAGCGTCTTGCCGGTTCCCGGCGGGCCGTACAGCAGCACGCCCGAGGGTGGGTCGGTGTTCGTCTCCTCGAACAGCGGGGCGTAGGAAAGCGGCCACTCGACGGCCTCCGTGAGCACCTGCTTCGGTTCCTCCAGGCCGCCCACGTCGTCGAAGGTCGCCGTCGGCGTCTCGGCGACGTACTCCCGCATCGCGGAGGGCTCGACGGCCGAAAGCGCCACCTCGAAGTCGGATCGGGTGACTTCGAGTGTGTCTCGGTTTTCACGATCCCGCAGTGCGCACATTGCCGCTTCGGTCACGAGTGAATGGATGTCCGCGCCGACGAAGCCGTGTGTTCGGCTCGCCAGTCGGTCGAGGTCGACGTCCTCGGCGAGTGCCATCCCGCGGGCGTGGACGTCGAGAATCTCTCGTCGACCCGCCTCGTCCGGTGCGCCGATTTCGATCTCTCGGTCGAAGCGACCGCCGCGGCGCAGCGCCGGATCGATCGTATCGACGCGGTTCGTCGCTCCGATGACGATCACTCGACCGCGGGACTGTAGGCCGTCCATGAGCGTCAGAAGCTGTGCGACGACCCGATTTTCCATGTCGGCGTCCTCGTCACGCGAACCGGCGATGGAGTCGATCTCGTCGATGAACACGACCGCTGGTGCGTTTTCGATCGCCCGCTCGAAGGTCTCCCTGAGCTTCTCTTCGCTTTCGCCTTTGTATTTCGAGACGATCTCCGGGCCGTCGATCGTCTCGAAGTGGGCGTCGACCTCGTTTGCGACCGCCCTCGCGATCAGCGTCTTGCCGGTTCCCGGTGGACCGTACAGCAACACGCCCGAGGGAGGCTCGATGCCGAGTCGGCGGAACAGCTCCGGTTCCGAAAGCGGGAGTTCGATCATCTCCCGAACCTGTTCGAGTTCCTCGTCGAGGCCACCGATGTCCTCGTATGTCGTCTCCGTCTCCGGGGTCGGTGTCGGTCCGACTGCTCCATCCGAATCCCCACCTTTCTGCTCTGTCCCCTTCTCGGTCGTCGTCGGGGTGTCCTCCCGGGTGGTCCGATCCGTTCGGCTGTCGCTGTCGGGCGTCGGTTCGGCCTGCTCTCGAACGCGGATCCGGGTTCGATCGGTGACACGTACCGTTCCGTCGGGGTCTGTATCGCGGACGCGAAGCTGAACGCCGGATCGATCGAGTCTGAACCGCTCGCCGGCTCGGATCGGCCGATCACGAAGCGTTCCCGTGAGCACCTTCCGGAGTTCGTCGTCGATCGGCTCCGATACGTCGAGTACGATTTCGGTCGCTTCCTCGACCGTCACCGGCCGAACCTCGACCGTGTCGCCGACGTTGACACCGGCGTTTCGTCGGGTATCGGAGTCGATGCGGATCGTTCCGTCTCCGCCGCTTGCGGGCCACACCTTCGCGACCGTCGGTCGCGTCCCCTCGATGACGACTGCATCGCCGCTCAACACGCCGAGCGTCCGTCTGGTCGATTCCGGGAGTCGTGCGACACCACGGCCCGCATCGCGCTTTTCTGCACCCTGAACGGTGAGCGTGACCCGCTCCATACCCGTACAACGGCCGCCGAGCGTTTACCGGTTCCGCCCCGGTCGCGTTCGGAGAAACGCCTATAGGTTGGGGCAAGTCAGTGATACGTATGGTGGGAACCACCGAGCGGGACGGATCGGAGTGGTACGAGTGTGAGGAGTGTGGACTGCTCTTCGACGATCGCTCCGATGCAGCACAACACGAAGAAAACTGCGACGCCGAGGAGCCGAGTTACATACAGTGACGGCGAACGTTCCGTTCGGTTTCGTTTGTGCTACCGAAACGTTCGATCGGCGATAGCTTCCACCGGCCTCGCCGTCGGCGAGCCCCGCTTGCTTCGCTCTCGGGGTGTTACTGCTCCATCCGGTCGCTGTATTCAGCATGTGCCGACTGCTGAGTGCTTCGATGCGGCCGTTTCGTCCCTCCGGTGTTTCGACACCGCCACGCTTCGAGAAAACTCAACCCTCAAGCCGCCGGCGGTACAGACTCGCGTATGACGACTATCGCGATCCTCGCCGATCCACCGCGTCCCGGCGTTGCCTTCGACCGCCTCGCCGCGAGTTCAGTGCTTTCGGCCGACGAAGCGGCCGCGCTGTATCGGGCTGCCTTCGGTGACGTCGTCGCAGCAGCCGAGGCCTGCGGCGGTGAGTACCTGATCAACTATCGACCGGACGACGCCGAGGACCCCGACGGCGAGAGTGCGGTCGAGGCCGAACTGCGAGAGATCACGACGACGATAGCCGACGAGGCGGTCCGTTTCGAGCCACAGGTCGGCGAGACGTTCGCCGGCCGCGTCGGAAACACCGCGACACACCTGCTGGAGCAGGAAGACGCCGGATCCGTGGCGATCGTCGATCCGAGCGCCGTGTTTCTCTCCCGGAGTGAGATCGACAACGCGGCGATGAAGCTCCGCCGACACGAGACGGTCCTCGGTCCGACGACCGACGGCCGGGTCTACTACGCCGCCTTCACCGACCCGATCGATTTCGCCGACAGCTACGATCCGCCGGCCATCTCGACGCTCTCGGATCGGGCCGCCGACGCCGACCTGTCGGTCGACTTCCTGCCGTATCTGCCCGTCGTCGAGACGGGTCGCGATCTGGCGGCGGCGGCGACGCTCGTGGAGACGAGACGGAAGGCCGGTCGGATCGTCCCACAGCGGTTCGCGGCGTGGCTCGCCGACGCCGACATCGCCGTCGAACACGACGACGATGGGCCACGGCTGGTGCGGCCGTAGTCGAAGGATCGACAACACTTAACTGCCGGTGGTGGTATCTTCGGAGTGCGGTGGGGTGGCAGAGCGGCCTATTGCGCCTGCCTTGAGAGCAGGTGTCCGAGAGGACTCATGGGTTCAAATCCCATCCCCACCGTGAGTGTGCGAACGATAGTGAGCACCGAGCAGACGATGGATTTGAACCACTGAAACGCGAGTGAAACGAGCATTTATTTCGGGTTCAAATCCCCCACGGCACGTGTTTTTAACTACCGTCGTCACTCGATCCGTTCCTGGACGCCGATCCAGTTGGTGATAGCGCCGGAATCGCCGGCCATCGGGACGATCGAAACCCGGTTCCGAAACGGCGTTCCGTCACGGCGGTAGTTCCACAGCTCGACTGTCACCTGCTCCCAGATGTTGATCGCCTCACGGAGGTTTGCTACGGCTTCCGCCTCTGTCTTTGGTCCCTGAAACAGACGCGGGTTCTCACCGCGAAGCTCCGGGAGGGAGTAGCCGGTCATCCGACGGAGCGTCCGGTTTGCGTAGACGATCGGGTTGTCCTGATACGCCGGCCCGGAGAGGGTCAATCCGACCGGTGCGTCTTCGAGCAGCCACAGACGCCAGAGGAGGTCCCGCTCGCGCTCACCTCGGCCGCCGAGGTCGGGGAGGTCCGGCTGGCTTTCGACGGCCGCTGGCGTCGGGAAGCGGTCGAGGCGTTCGCAGTCGAGTCCCGAATCGAGCAGGTCGGGGGCCTGCCGTCGGAACGCGTCGGTCGGAAGCCGCAGACACTCGATGACGTCACTTCGATACGACATCGGTGTTCGCTGGGAGGCGAGTCGAGTCGGAG
Source organism: Natronomonas sp. (assembly GCA_040409725.1). Taxonomy (GTDB): domain Archaea; phylum Halobacteriota; class Halobacteria; order Halobacteriales; family Haloarculaceae; genus Natronomonas. Next base: position 909 of record JARWGK010000045.1, on the reverse strand, counting down.
CGTGCGGTCATCGGTCACTCGACGCGCGTCTCGGCGTCTTCTGGATCGTTCCGTGGACCCGAGGGGTGATACTCCGTGTCGTACTCTCCGACCCGACCGTCGAGCCGATCCGGATTGATTCGCCCCCCGAGCAGCATGAAGTCGACGACCGTCAGATACAGCATCGCCTCGACGACCGGGACCGCACGGGGCGGCAACACGGGGTCGTGTCGGCCGACGACCTGTGCCGTCTTGTGTTCGCCAGTCTCCCAGTCGACCGTCGTCTGCTCCTTCGGGATCGACGTCGGGGCGTGCCACGTCGCCTCGCCGTAGATCGGTTCCCCGGTGGTTATCCCGCCCTGCAGACCGCCGTGGTCGTTCCCCTCGGGGATCGGATCGCCGTCGTCGTCGAAGGTCCAGTCTTCGTTTCTGTCGATGCCGCGGACGCGTCGCGCCTCCGCACCGAGGCCGAACTCGACGTGGGTCGTCGCGGGAATCGAAAACAGCGCCTGACCGAGACGTGCGGGGACCGAATCGAACCGCGGCGCACCGAGGCCACGCGGCACGCCGTGTACCTCGAACTCGATCGAACCGCCGATCGAGTCGCCCTCCTTCTGATACTCGTCGATGGCCTCGCGCATCCGCTCGGCCGTCTCGGGGTGGGCACAGCGCACCTCGTTTTCCTCTGAGTGTTCGAGCATCTCCTCGAAGGTCACCGGCGGTGCCGATATGTCCCCGATCTGGTTCACGTGAGCCTTGATCTCGACGTCGTACTCCGATTGCTGCAGGATCTGCTTTGCGATAGCCCCTGCCGCGACCCAGTTCACCGTCTCGCGGGCCGAAGAGCGGCCGCCACCGCCCCAGTTGCGCGTCCCGAACTTCGCGGAGTACGTGAAATCGCCGTGGGACGGTCGCGGAGCCGTCACGAAC